>CAZTTB010000009.1:0-55416 GCA_964616005.1 uncultured bacterium
TTCGGGCCGGGGAGCTGATCGCGCGCGTGGGGAGCACCGGAGACTCGACGGGCCCCCACCTGCACTTCGAGATCCGCACGAACAGCCAGCCCATCGACCCGCTGCCCTACCTGGACCCCCGCGCAGGCCGTTGACGGCGATCGGCATGCGTCTGCGGCGATCGAGTGGGCGCTGTCGGCGTGCCCGGGACTCGTGCTGGCCGGTCGAACCGGTCCTCACGGGGAAGATCCCAGCCTGGACGCTCGAAGCGATCCGGGGGCGGGTCGAAGCAAGACGGGACTACGGGGTTCTCTGCGGCCGTACGTACCGCTCGCGCCTGGAGCTCTACCAACAGGCTCGCAGTGGTGGTACGCCGACCGACCGGTGTTCCTGAAGGGTGGTTCGTCAGTGCGCGTGGGACTGGCTCCGAGAGTGCTCTGAGAGACCACGGACATGGAAGTGACCGCCTTGAGTGGACTGAGTGCACGGTGAGCGCGACAGAGGCGCAGGAGTGAGAGGAGTGACATGATTCCAGCGATCGAACTGAATGACGGCTACACGATTCCGCAGCTGGGCTTCGGGGTGTTCCAGATCCCTGCTCCCGAGACGTCCCGCGCTGTGTTGCGGGCCTTGGAGGTCGGGTACCGCCATTTCGATACTGCCGAGATGTATGGGAACGAGCGTGAGGTCGGCGAAGCGATCCGTGCCTCCGATGTGTCGCGGGATGACGTCTATGTGACGAGCAAGCTGAACAACGGGTTCCATCGTCCCGATGATGCTCGGCGCGCGTTCGAGAAGACGCTCACTGACCTAGGTTTCGACTACGTGGACCTCTTCCTCATCCACTGGCCCTTGCCGGGTCTCTATGGCGGTGACTTCGTTTCCACGTGGCGCACGCTGGAGGAGTTCAAGCGCGATGGCCGCGCACGGTCCATCGGTGTGTCGAACTTCCAGGTCGCGCATCTGGATCGGCTGGCCGCGGACGCGGAAACGGTGCCGTCGGTGAACCAGATCGAGGCCCATCCGTACTTCGTCAACGATGAGGTCAGGGCGTACGGGCGGGCGCATGGCATCGTGACGGAAGCCTGGTCGCCCATCGCGCAGGGAGGTGTTCTGGGAGACGCGACGGTTCGTGCCGTCGCCGACCGGATGGGTCGGACGCCCGCGCAGGTCGTGCTCCGGTGGCACATCCAGCGTGGGGATGTGGTGTTTCCCAAGACCGTGTCGCCGTCTCGGATGCACGAGAACTTCGAGCTCTTCGATTTCGAGCTCGACGGTGAATCGATGGACGCGTTGAGCGGCCTGGACCGAGGCGAGCCCGGCCGGACGGGTCCCCATCCAGATGACTTCAACTACGTTCCTGACTGATTCCGTTGCAGTCACGGTGACGCTACCGGGGGGCGACCGAGAGCGTTCGCCGCGATCGGGGACCCTCCGACAGGGGGCCTCCGCATTCCTTCGGGTCGATCGCCGCTAGCTCCGATCGGACTTGCGGAGCTCATGACACTCGATCGCTGAATCGCACGCCTCGAGGGTATCGATTCCTGGCGCAAGCGACCGCTCGCACTGGCGAGCGTGCTGTGTCCTGCCCCTTGACACGGGGCAGGCCCAGCGCTATTGTTCCGGCGGAATAAAGGCATAGGGGCAGAATATATATTCTGCAATCGAGGGTGGGAATACTTCGAGCCGTCATGGCGCCTTCGTGCGAAGGCTGTCCTGGGCTGGGTGAAGGGATGTCGTCATGGCTGAATCCGCCAAAGGTACGAAGAAGTCCTCGTTGCGCTTCGGGGCTGGCCTCTGGATGTTCGGGCAGTTCATCGATCGCTACGCCACCAACGCGTACGGTCCCCAGGTGAGCGTGTTGGAGGCCATCGAACGGGCCGGTGAGGTGGGCGAGCTCGACGCCCTCGACATCAACTTCCCGTTCGATGAGGGGGTCTCGACCGACGACGTCGCGGCTGCGCTCCAGCGTGCGAACCTGCGGGCCCACGCCATCACGCCGATCATCTACGACCGGACGTTCACGCGTGGATCGTTCACGCACCCGGATCCGGACGTTCGCAAGCGGGCGATCGCCTTGAGCAAGGACGCGATCCCGGTCGCCCGGCAGCTTGGTGCCAAGTACGTGAAGTTCTGGCCTGGACAGGATGGCTTCGACTACCCGTTCCAGGTGAACTACGCAGACCTCTGGGGACTGGCCGTGAACGGCGTGGCCGAGGTGGCCCGAAGTGCGCCGGACGTCCAGTTCGCGATCGAATACAAAGTCAAGGAGCCTCGGACCCATCTGTTCTGGAGCAACGCGGCGACCACGCTGCTGGCCATCGAGGCAACAGGACTCGACAACATCGGCATCGTGATGGATCTCGGGCACTCGCTCTTCGCCAAGGAAGCCCCGGCGGCCGCCCTGAACCTGGTGCACAGCCGCTCGCGCCTGACCAGCATCGAGCTCAACGACAACTGGAGGGAATGGGACGACGACCTGGCCGTGGGCTCGGTGCATCTGCTGGAGACGATCGAGTTCCTGATCGAGGTCCGTCGCATCGGGTGGACCGACGTGCTCCTGCTCGACCAGTTCCCGTTCCGGGAGGATCCGGTGCGGGCGGCGCGATCGAGCATCCGAACCCTGCGCCGGTTGGACGCGGTGATCGACAAGATGGACCTCGATGCGCTCCGCGCCGCGCAGCAACGGCAGTACGCTCTGGAGGCCCAGGAGATCGTCATGTCCGCGCTCTTGGGGGAGTGACGATGAGCAGGGTCACGGACGTTCGGGGAACGCTGTCCACGGAAGGATTGCGGAGGTTGGCCTACGACCTCCGGATCCGCGACCTCCAGATGATCCACGGGGCCGCACTGGGGCACACCGGAGGCGACATGTCCGCGATGGACATCCTCACGGTGCTGTACTTCCGGGTCTTGGACATCGATCCCGCGAATCCCACCAACCCTGATCGCGACCGCTTCGTCATGAGCAAGGGGCACTGCTCGGGTGCGCTGTACACGACCCTCGCGCATGCCGGCTTCTTCCCCACGGACGAACTCGCGAGCTACATGCAGCCGTTGTCGCGTCTGAACGGACATCCGGATCGCAAGAAGGTGCCTGGCGTCGAGACGAACACCGGCCCGCTCGGGCACGGGTTGCCCGTGGCGTTGGGCATGGCCCTGGGCGCGAAGCTACGCAAGAAGGACTGGCGGACGTTCGTCCTCACCGGCGATGGCGAATTGCAGGAGGGGAGCAACTGGGAAGCGGCGATGAACGCAGCACACCATGGGCTCGACAACCTGACCCTGATCGTCGACCGCAACCGGTTCCAGCAAGGGGATTCGGTTGCCAACACCGTGGGGTTGGAGCCCCTGGCCGACAAGTTCACGGCCTTCGGCTGGACCGTAAGGGAGGTCGACGGACACGACATCGAGGCCCTGGCCTCGTTGCTCGGCGAGACGCCGGTGACGGCCGGCAAGCCTACCGCGATCATCGCGCACACGCACAAGGGTCGCGGCGTGTCGTTCATGGAGGACCAGGCCGGCTGGCACCATCGAGTTCCCACCGATGAGGAACTCGAGAGGGCCATCCAGGAGTTGACGGAACGGCGGGATTCGCATGTTGCATGACTGCCGACTGGCCTTCGCGGAGAGCCTCGAGGCCCTGGCGAAGGAACGCGATGACATCGTTGCGGTGGCTAACGACTCCATCGGTTCGAGCAAGCTCGGCGGGTTCCGCAGTGCTTTCCCCGACCGGATGTTCAATGTCGGCATCGCGGAACAGACGCTGGTGGGTACGGGAGCGGGCCTCGCCAACGCCGGCTTGGTCCCCTTCGTGTCCTCAGCGTCCTGCTTCCTCACGGGCCGCGCCCTCGAACAGATCAAGGCCGACGTCGCCTACTCGAACGCCAACGTGAAGCTGGTGGGTATGAGCAGCGGCATGGCCTACGGAGCGTTGGGGCCGACGCACCACTCCATCGAAGACTTCGCGTGGCTGCGCGCCATCGCGAACCTCGTCGTGGTGGCTCCGGCGGATCCCGAAGAGACACGGCAGGCGGTGAGGGCTGCGGCCGAGTTCCAAGGCCCGATCTTCCTTCGGATCAGCCGGATGGGCGTCCCTGAGGTGCACGGACCGGGTTACCGGTTCGAGATCGGCAAGGCTGCCGTGCTCCGAGATGGCACCGACGTCACGCTCATCGCCAATGGGGTCATGGCGCACAAGGCTCTCGAAGCGGCCGACCGGCTTGCCGACCGCGGCATCGAGGCCCGCGTGCTCAACATGGCGACCGTCCGCCCCATCGATCGTGAGGCGATCGTGGCGGCCGCCAAGGAGACCGGGGGCATCGTCACGGCCGAAGAGCACACGGTCTTCGGTGGCCTGGGCAGCGCCGTTGCGGAGGTCGTCGTGCGGGAGGCGCCGGTCCCCATGCGGATGGTCGGCGTGCCTGGTGAGTTTGCGCCGACGGGGGAGCCAGAGTTCCTGTTCGAGCACTTCGGGTTGACGTCCGAGAACATCGCCATCAAGGCGGAGGAGTTGGCGCGGACCCATGCCTAGCAAGCCCTATGTGCTCGCCATCGATCAAGGCTCGACCAACACGAAGGCGGTGTTGGTGAGCGTCGATGGGGAGTTGCAGGGCGTGAGCTCGGCGAGTGTGGCTTCGAGCTACCCGCAACCCGGCTGGGTCGAGCACGATGCCGAGGAGCTGTGGCGCAGCGTGTGCTCGACCGTCGAGCAGACACTGGCTACGGTGCGTGAACCGGACATCCGGGCGATCGGCATCACCAACCAGCGAGAGTCCGTGGTCGCCTGGGAGCGCGAGACGGGCGAACCGGTCGGGCCGGTGGTCAGTTGGCAATGCCGGCGTACGGCGGATCGGTGCGACCGGCTGCGGGCGGGGCCCGACGCCGAGGTCGTTCGCCGCAAGACTGGGCTACCCATCGACGCTACCTTCTCGGCTACGAAGATGGCGTGGCTCCTGGAGCACGTGCCCGCTGGACTCCGGCGGGCACGCGCCGGCGAGCTGTGTCTGGGAACCGTCGATGCCTGGCTCTTGTGGAAGCTGTCGGGCGGGTCGGTGTTTGCGACGGATGCAGGCAACGCATCTCGCACGCAACTGTTCGATCTGGCGTCAGGCGCATGGGACTCCGAGCTGCTCGATCTGTTCGGCGTGCCGAGGGCAGCGTTGCCCGAGGTCCGGTCGACCTCCGGCATCTTCGGCGAGACCGTGGGGGGAGGCAGCATGCCCGGTGGCGTGCCCATCGCTGCGGTGGTCGCCGATTCGCACGCAGCGTTGTTCGGTCACCTGGCAGCGGATCCGCGCGCCGTGAAGGCGACATATGGGACGGGCTCTTCGTTGATGGGTGCCGTGTCCGGGGCGCCGAAGGAAGTGCGGTCCCTGGCGACGACGGTGGCGTGGGCGCGCCCGGAGGCCACGTTCGCGCTCGAAGGCAACATCACGTCGAGCGGCGCGGCCATCGAGTGGATGGTGAAGCTCCTGGGCGTCGAGAACGCGGAAGCCCTCCTGGTGTTGGCGGGGGGCGAGCTTCGCGGCGAAGAGGTGGTCTTCGTGCCGGCGTTCAACGGTCTGGGAGCGCCGTATTGGGACAGCTCGGCGCGCGGGCTCTTCGCCGGCATCACGCAGGGGACGGGTCGAGAACATCTGGCCCGGTCGGCGCTCGAGGCCGTTGCGTTTCAGATCGCCGACGTCTTCGACGCATTCACGGAGGCCGGAGGCGGAACTCGACTCCTGACCGATGGCGGCGCCAGCCGGTCCGACGTGCTCATGCAGTTCCAGGCCGACGTTCTGGGCGTTCCCGTCGTGCGGAACAATTCCCAGCACCTGTCGGCTCTCGGCGCAGCCTTCATGGCAGGACTGGAAGTAGGCATGTGGCCATCGATCGATGCGCTGCACGCCCTTCCGAGCTCCATGGACGAGTTCGAGCCGCGCTGGAGCGCTCAACGCAGGAGCGACGCCCGGCAGCATTGGCGGGCCGGCGTGGAGACCGCGATCCATCACGGGAGGAGGGGCCGCGAGTCCGCGGCGTGACATGGCACGACAGGAAGAACTTCGTCTGTGGGCGCGAGTTGCGAGCCTCTACTACGAGCACAGACTCAAGCAGACCGAGGTCGCGGCACGGCTCGGCCTGTCGCAGGCATCGGTGTCGCGGGCGCTCCGCCGAGCGGAAGACGAAGGCATCGTTCGCATCACCGTGTCGACTCCCGCGGGGACCTTTCCCGATCTCGAAGACGCGGTCCGTGACCGCTACGGGTTGCACGAGGTCATCGTGGTGGATCCCGGTCACAGCGAGCGGGAGATGCTCCGGAACCTCGGTTCTGCTGCCGCGTTCTACGTGGAGTCCACCCTCGATCGCAACGAAGTCATCGGCATCTCGTCGTGGAGCGAGACCCTTCTCGCCATGACACGGGCGCTCCACCCGACCGCCCGTCCGGCAGGCAGTCGCGTGCTCCAGATCCTCGGCGGAGTAGGCAATCCGGTCGGTGAGACGCATGCGTCGCAGTTGACACGGCAACTCGCAGAGCCTCTCCACGCAGACGTCACGATGCTTCCCGCGCCCGGGATCGTCGGGTCTCGCGCGACCAGAGACGTGATGCTGGCCGATCCCTACGTGGCCGAAGCGATCCGGAGGTTCTCCGAGGTCACGCTTGCGCTGGTGGGGATCGGGGCCATCACGCCGTCCAAGCTACTGGCGAGCAGCGGCAACGTCTTCACGGCCGGGGAACTGGACCAGTTGCGGGAGAAGGGGGCCGTCGGAGACATCTGCCTCCGCTTCTTCGACACAGAAGGCGTGCCGGTGACGTCGGACGTGCAGGACAGAGTGATCAGCATGGAACTCGAACAACTTCGTGAAGTTCGCCGCTCCGTGGGTATCGCGGGCGGAGCGAGGAAGCTCGAGGCGATAGCGGGCGCCGTGCGAGGGCGCTGGGTCAACGTCTTGATCACCGACGCGGTGACGGCGGCCGCCCTGGCTGGCATGGGCTTGAACGCCGCTAGCGCTGAAGACGAAGATCTCGCGCGCGTAGGATCGGAGAGCTGACATGGGTTTGTCGAACGTAGGGCGGGACCACAGGCACGCGTTCACGTGGCGACGCGGCGGCCGGTTCCTAGGCGTCCTTCTGCTCGCGATTCCGCTGCTCGCGTCGTGCAAGCTCGTGTCGGTGCGCAAGGTCGATCCTGCGACCGGCAAGGTCATCTACGAGCAGAAGCAAGCGGTGAACAGCTCCGCAACGAATCAGAAGTTCAGCCTGAGCGACTTCAATGCCGACGACTATGTGGCCTCGATCTGGAGCTCCAAGGTCGTACCGGTCGTGGATTCGCAGGCGGTGGATCTACCCAAACTGGTGACCGCGCTGAAGCAGGACGAGACTGCTGCATCGAACAAGTACGGTGTGTCGGCTGGGACCTCGGTTCCGTACGCCTTCGATGTCCATGTGGTGGGTGTCGTCAAGGGCGTGGACACCTCGACGCCGGTGGGCGTGATGAAGCTCGACGTCCCGGGGGTCTCGTCCGATGTGGAGATCGCGGTGGGGCCGTTGGTGCTCGGGACCGCGCTCAGGGACTCGCTGCCGTTCATCTCTCTGAATGACTTCACCAATCAGGTGCAGTACGCCACCGTGTCGCAGGCCTTGAACAAGAAGGCACTCTTGGTCGCGTTCAAGGACAGCTCGCCGAAGAGCCTCGAGGGCAAGAAGGTGGAGTTCTGGGGCGCCTTCGCGCTGCAGTCCCTGGATACCATCACGATCACGCCGGTCCGCGTGAAGGTCGAGGGGTGAGGTTGTGACCCCCGACCCGACAGCCGTCGGTGCGCCGCAGCCGGCGAACGCCGTGATGCGGGCTACCGGAATCCGCAAGGTCTTTCCGGGCACCGTTGCGTTGGACGACGTGGACTTCGAGGTCCACGAGGCGAAGGTCAATGTCCTGGTCGGGGAGAACGGAGCCGGCAAGTCGACACTGATGAAGATCCTCGCCGGCATCGAGCTCCCTACGTCTGGACAACTCGAGCTGAACGGTATGCCGTTGACGCTTCACGGCCCTCGGGACGCCATGGCCAACGGCATCGGCATCGTCCACCAGGAGCTGAACCTCTTCCCCAATCTGAGCGTGGCGGAGAACATCTTCGTGGGGCACGAGTTGGCCACGTACCTGGGCGGCGTGAGGTTCGCCGAACAGGTTCGCGTCGCACGCGAGGCGCTGGCCCGTCTCCATCAGGACATGGATGTCCATACGCTCGTCCAGGACTTGAGCATCGGCAAGCAGCAGATCGTGGAGATCGCGAAGGTGCTTGCGCGGGACGTGCGTGTCCTGATTCTGGATGAGCCGACATCGTCGCTCAGCGAGGCCGAGGTGGAGACGCTCTTCGGCGTGCTGGACGAACTCAAGAGGCAACGAGTCTCGATCGTGTACATCTCTCACCGCCTCGAGGAGGTGCTGGAGATCGGGGACACCTTCACCGTATTGCGCGATGGGCGGTTGGTCGCCCGCAAGGACGATCGGGACGTCAGCCTCTCGTGGATCGTGGAGCGGATGGTGGGTCAGCTCGTGGACGAGGAGTTCCCGAAGAGTGCGCACGTTCCCGGGTCCGATGTGCTCGTCGTCGAGGACCTGACGGTGCCGCGTCCCTTCGGCGGCCACCTGTTGGACGGCGTTTCGCTGCGGGCACGTGCCGGCGAAGTCATCGGCCTGTACGGCCTCATGGGCGCAGGGCGCACGGAGCTGTTCGAGACGCTCGTCGGTTTGCGAGCGCCGAGCGGTGGCCGGATCTCTCTGGCAGGCAAGATGCTGTCGCCTCGCGACACGATCAGCGACCGCCTCGCACTTGGACTGGCGCTCGTCCCTGAGAATCGACAGCTCCAGGGATTGGTCCAGTCCCGCTCCGTCGGGGACAACATCGTACTCGCCAACCTGAGCAGGTACGCACGCCTTGGGTGGCTGGCGGGATCGGTGATGCACCGGGACATCCGGAAGGCTATCCAGGACCTGTCGATCAAGGTCCCGAGTCCGGAGACATTGGTGTCGGCGTTGAGCGGTGGCAACCAACAGAAGGTCGTGTTCGCGAAGAACCTTATCACCGCTCCTCGTGTGCTGCTGCTCGACGAGCCGACGCGAGGCATCGATGTGAAGGCCAAGAGGGAGATCTTCGAGATCGTGGACAGGCTCGCTGGGGACGGTTACGCCGTCCTGCTCGCGTCCTCGGAACTCAAGGAGATCATGGGAGCTGCCGATCGAGTGCTGGTGTTTGCGCAGGGGCTGATCACGGCCGATCTGTCCCGAGCCGAGTTGACCGAGGAGAAACTCGTGCAAGCTTCACAGGTCCATCGAACCGGGCAGCGGGAGGTAGCGTGATGGCGAAGACCGTGCTCTCGACGTCCGGTTCCCCGACAGGGGACAAGAGGGGGCCGTCCGTACGGCTGATGCTGCTGCGCCTTCGGGCCTACGTTGCGCTCGTGCTCTTGGTCATTCTCTTCTCGATCATGGCCCCGAGCTTCCTGACCGCAAGGAACCTGGTCATCGTGGCCGAGCAGGTCGCCGTGTTCGCCATCATGGGCGTTGGTGAGACCTTCGTCATCCTCGCAGCCGGCATCGATCTCTCGGTGGGCTCGGTGACCGGTCTTGCGGCGATGCTGGCCGGTGCGTTGATCTCGCAGGGGTTGCTGGTACCGGGTCTGCACGTTGTGTTGTTCTTCAACGTGTGGATCGTCGGCCTGATCACCCTGCTCGTGGGAGCGCTCGTCGGCGTTCTCAACGGGTTCTTCATTACGCGCCTACGTGTGACGCCGTTCATCCAGACGCTCGGCATGCTCTATGTGGCGCGGGGCGCTGCCGAGCTGATCTCGAACGGGGCCACCTACGGTGACCTTACGGGACGCGCGTCGCTGGGCAACACGGGATTCCTGGCACTCGGCACGGCGCGGTTCCTCGAACTCCCCGTGTCGGTCTGGATCATGGTGTTGGTAGCGATCCTGGCGGCGTTGC
The DNA here is from genome assembly GCA_964616005.1 of uncultured bacterium. Classification (GTDB taxonomy): domain Bacteria; phylum Deinococcota; class Deinococci; order Deinococcales; family Trueperaceae; genus JASBRS01. The sequence continues at coordinate 9,951 of CAZTTB010000009.1, forward strand.
TCGCAGGGCGTACGGTCTTCGGTCGCCAGGTGTATGCCGTGGGTGGCAACGAGCCTGCGGCGCAGCTCTCGGGCGTTCGTGTAGACCGTGTCAAGATCCTCACCTACGCCATCGCCGGCGGTTGCGCGGCCCTCGCCGGGCTCATCATCGCGTCCAGGCTCGCTGCCTCGAATCCGGCCACGGGCACCTCCTATGAGTTGGAAGCGATCGCCGTGGTCGTGCTCGGAGGCACGTCCCTGTTCGGGGGCGTCGGCACCGTTGGAGGCACCATCATCGGCGCGTTCGTCCTCGGCGTTCTCTGGAACGGGATGGTGCTGTTGGGTGTCTCCGATTTCTGGCAGACCGTGATCACGGGTGCCGTCATCATCCTGGCGGTCGTCATCGATCAACTCCAACGGCGCGCCGAACGCGCTGCGGCCGAGAGGGGGTGATCGGTAGGGAGGCATCTCGTGGCGCGTTCTCGTGCATGACGGAGGACCCATCTTGTTGGTCGCTTGCGACCAGGGAGGAAAGAGTATGAATCAACGAGTCAAGCCCATGTCCCGCATCGCACTCTTCGCACTCGTGGTGTTCGGGTTGTTTGCCCTCGCCGCCGGCCAGGCCTTCGCGCAGGGCACCGCGGACAACTCCAGCAAGCTCATCGTCGTGATCACCCCCTCGCACAGCAACCAGTTCTTCAAGGCGGAAGCCGACGCCGCGGTCGCCAAGGCCAAGGAGCTCGGCTACCAGACGAACTCGCTCGTCCACAACGACGACCCGAGCGTCCAGCTCCAGGAAGTCGAGACGGCCATCTCGAGCAAGGCCGCGGCCATCGTTATGGACAACGCGGGAGCCGATGCGTCGATCGCCGCCGTGAAGAAGGCGGAAGCAGCGAACATCCCCGTGTTCCTCATCGACCGTGAAATCAACGCCAACGGGATCGCGCAGGCTCAGATCGTGTCGAACAACTACCAGTGCGCCACGGCTGCCGGGACCGAGTTCGCCAAGCTCGTGAACTACACGGGCAACTACGTTGAGCTGGTCGGTCTCTCGACCGACACCAACGCCCAGACGCGCTCCAAGGGCTTCCATAGCGTCCTGGATCAGATCCCGGCCCTCAAGATGGTGGCCCAGCAGTCCGCCAACTGGGATCAGACCAAGGCCTACGACATCATGCAGTCGATCATCCAGGCCCACCCCGATATCGTGGGTGTCGTTTCGGGTAACGACACCATGGCCCTCGGGGCTGCCGCCGCGCTCAAGAACGCGAACATGAACAATGTCGTGGTCGTGGGCATCGACGGGAACCCGGACGTCGTGAAGCAGATCGCGGATGGTGGCATCATCAAGGCCACCGGGCTTCAGCAGGCCACCAAGATGGCGCAGTTGGCCGTGGAAGAGGCCGACACGTACATCCACTCCGGTAGCACGGGCAAGCCCGAGAAGCAGCAGGTCGAGTGCGTGCTCGTCACCAAGCAGAATGCCGATCAGGTGCTGCCTGGTGGTTTCGGGATGAAGTAGAGGTTCTTCCTGCTGGACCGAGTGTGGGGGCCCTTCGCGGGCCCCCACTTCTTGGGTCCGTCGAGCTGGAGGCCGGCGAGAGTCAAACGACGTTGGCGGCCCGTCGTTGGCGGCTCGATCGGATCATCCCGGGTGATGAACCGGATCGCGCTGCTGACGGTAGGCGATGAGGTCTTCGATCGTGCCCACCTTCAGACCGTGTTGCTCTGCGAACATGAGGATCGCCGGCAAGCGCATCATCGTCCCGTCATCGTGCATGACTTCCGAGATCGCAGCAGCCGGTTCGAGGCCTGCAAGCCTGCATAGGTCGACAGCGGCTTCGGTATGTCCGTCGCGGCCGAGCACGCCGTCGTCGTGCGCCCGCAGGGGGAACACGTGTCCGGGCCGAACCATGGTGTCACCGTTGGCGTCGCGTTCGACGGACCTGCGAATGGTGTGGGCGCGATCACTCGCCGAGATCCCGGTGCCTTCGAGGTCGGCGGCCTCGATGGAGACCGTGAACGGCGTACCGCGGCTCGAGGTGTTGTGCTCGACCATCGGCGGTAGGTCGAGTCGATCGGCTCTCGCGTTGCTCATGGGAAGACAGACGATGCCGCCCGAATACCGGATGATGAACGCGAGCTTCTCGGTAGTGGTGTGCTGCGCGGCAAGGATGAAGTCACCTTCGTTCTCCCGCGACTCATCATCGACCACGATGACGATCCGCCCCTGACGGATCTCCTCGATGATCTCCGGAGTCGATGCGATGGCGGAGCTCTCACGCTCGGACGCTACTTGTCCTGACACTGCAGTACCTGCCTAGCCGTGGAATCGTGGGGAGAATGCCCGCCATGCGATCTTACGCCGTGGACCGTGGCGGGGCGGACGTGCCCTTGGTCCCGTCTGCTGGACGAGGTCGCGGTTGGGCGCATTGGCGCTCGTTCGGAGGGGTTCGGGTCGCCCGATGGGTGTCTCGAGGTTGGACTTCGGGCGGACGCGCGCTCGCGATGGGAGAGCGCCTCCAGCCCCTCAATAGCCCGCGAGAAGAGCGTCCCAGACGGGTGCATACCTGGCGGTTCCGTTCGGCGCCCTGGGGGTGGCGGCGTCCTCGATCACGCTGGCGTGGGCCCGGGGGCTCGGCACGTGGGTGAGGAAGAGGGCACCCGCGCGGGAGGTGGCGAGTCCGTCATCGACGTTCACACCCGATGTGGAGGGGTCGAAGCCGAGCGCGACGAGATTCGCTCGGATGGCCGGGTAGTAGCCGTCTCGAGTGCTGACGAACAGTTTCATCCGGCTCTGGGCTGTCGCCCACCGACCGTCGGCGGTGATCCATCGTGCCGGTTGGTAGGGTGGCTGGATCCTGCCGTCCACCGGGCCGGAGAAGAGGATGACGCCTCTGAGCGGATCATGCTTCGCGATCCAGAGGGCGTGACCGGCGCCCTGGGAGAATCCCGCCATCAATACGTGGGACCAGTCGATGCGGCCGGCGCGAAGGTAGGCGTTCCAGCCCTCCGCCGGGAACTCCGTGGACAGGTAGCGCAGGGCGTGACCGAGTCGGCCGAAGATGGCATCGTCCTTGGAGACCCGGACGACGGGGGAGGTGTCGACGCCCTCGATCAACTCCTGGCGGACACGACCGTAGCAGGCCAGGTCGTCACGGCACAGGCTGCCCACCGAGGTCGCGTCGGAGTAGTCGAGCACGATGACGTGGAAACCCTGGCGCAGGGCCTCTTCGGCGAAGAGCTTGTAACCTGAAGGGGCGCTTCCGGTCCCTCCGAGGAGAACGAGCACGGCATCGCGTGGGGACGCGGTTGGGTCGAACCCCGCGTAGCTGACCCGGCCGGGGTCGCTGGCCGCGGGATCGACGCGGGCGTTGCGCAGCTCGTGGATGGTGAAGGCTTGCCCCGCGGCCAGCGCAGAGGTCGTCAGCAGGGCGCAGGCGATGAGGCGTGCCGACCTCGTGAGGCGCTTGCGGACGGCCGCTAGGAGGCGCACGTTCGGACGTGGGGTACGTCGAGGAGCTCGGGGTCGCCGATCGCGCATCCCCGACTCTACGCCGCACTCTCGGGCCGCGCCAGGTTCGTGATCCGTCGTGGCCTTAGCAATGTGCTTGCCGGTGGCGGGTCCGTGGGCCGTTCGCTAGAGGTGGCTGTCGGGAGCGGGTTCAGATAGCGGCGTCGGTGACCTCACGGTCGAGCCGATCTCCGAGGCGGTCACTGGCTAGAGGTCATGACGTGCCCGGAGGTCGAGCCAGAATCGTTCGGAGGGGCCGACGGAGCGGGCGAGTCGCAGGGCAGTGTTGGCGGTGACGGCGTACTGGCCACGTCCCCCCCAGGTCATGCGAGCTGGCACCCCGCCATAGTCTCCTGCGCGAGCGCACTGCCGTCCGAAGGAGGGGGGTGGGCTCGCGGCCCTTCTCGGGGGGCGAGCAGGCCGTGCGATCGAGCGCTCGCGAGCCCACTCCGTCAGGCTAGTTGCCGGCTGGCGGGACGGGTAGACTCCGCTGGATCGGTTGCGGTGGGGTTGTGACCCTCGCTGGCCCCACGACACACCTCGGGATCGCGACGCGCGCAGCGATCGTGTGGGTGCTCCCGGTATCTCCGTTTCCTGGAGACGTTCCTTGGCGAGCCCGGCGCTGGATGCGGCACTGCGGGCGGGTCGTGACGTGGGGCGACCCCGAGCCGAGTGGGAGGACTCCGCTAGGGGTCGCAGGGGATGGGGCCGTTCCAGCTCGGCGACACGCGCCGACCTTGTACGGTGCGGACGATCAGGAGGAGCGCTCCGATGCTCCGGAGGCGTAGTTGACGCCCCCGAAGGCGGTCGAGGTGATGAGCCGCGGGAGCCACAGGATGATCAGGATGGCAGCGATGCTGACGAGCATGGCGATTCTCTCCTTGGCGCGCTGAGGACTCGAAAGGTGTTGCGCTAGGTGGGTTCGACGTTCGAGACCTCGGCCACGTCCTCCTCGTTGACGTTGAAGGTGCCCCGAGTGGTCTGGATGATGATCTTCCGGGAGATGTTGATGGGGTGACGGATCAGCGTTCCTTCCAGCACTTCGCCCTCGTCGAGGTACCACGGCCCAAGGTGGAGCTTGATCGCCAGCGACGGCCGGAGGAGAACCCAATGCTGAGCAGCGGGGTCCGTCGGACCCGAAGTGAGACCGTGCCGGACGGTCGGTGGAACTCCGGCTTCAGCGAGTTGCTGCGTCGATGCGTCGTGCGCTGGGCTCCGCATGCTCTTCGCCTCCCCCACGGGTTGTGCTCCCGGGATGCGCTGTCGTTGGCCGGCGTGTGATGCATGGCAGATCGGCGGCTGTCGTCAAGCGTCCTCGGGTGGGGCATAGGTTTCGCTGTGGTGAGTACCGGGGTGCTCGCCTTCAAGCCTAGATTTGCGTCGCTCGGCGAACTAGAGTCGTGGTGGGGGTCCGGGGTGGGGTCGTGACCTCAGCGCCCGACGCGGGAGTTCGAGGCGGCGTCCGGTCGTGGCCGCAACGGAGGTGGTGACCGTTCGTCCGTGGCGCGCGTCGGTTCCTAGGTCATGACCAGATTCATGATCTCTTGCAGCTCATCGCGAGCCAGCGACTTCGTGTTGATCTCGCTGTCATTCCGCGCTTTCGAGACCTGGACGACCGCCTCGTCGTACACGACCCAGAACGCATCTTCACGATCCAACCTCGCGTTCCGAACCGCCCGGTACAGCGGTCTCAGCCGCTCCGCGACACTCGTGCACATGGACGTGGCTGCCGGATCCATCACGCGCGCCGACCGCGAAACACACGTATCAGGAGAAGTGCTACCGCAACGATCAGGAGGACGTAGATCACACCGCCGAGGGTTGTCGACGTAACGAGCCCGAGGATCCAGAGGATGATCAAGACGACCGCGATCCACACCAGCATGGTTCTTCTCCTTCGCTCGCGCTTCAGCGCGGAACGAGACCCGATGCTCCGACAAGCCGGACAGCGTTCCTCTCCGCACAGCCGGCTTCCGCACGTAGCGACCGCGGAGGAGCAGCCTGGCGAAGGGGCGCACTCATCAGCGTACGAGTGTCGAGCGAGGGTCGACAGGGGCGAGGGAACCTTGTGGGTTGGGGTCATGACCCCCCGCTCTCTGCCCGAGCGTGAACGGAGCCCACCCATGCGGGAGCGTGGTTCGGCCAGACGCTTCAGTACCCCTCGGGCCGTTGCGGAACGTAGGGCGCTTCGAGTCGCCGGCGCTCCTCATCGCTGAGTCGGAGGTCGACCGCGGCCACGGCGTCGGCGATGTGGGGGGCCTGGGTCACGCCCACGATGGGAGCGGTGATGGCGGGCTGGTGCAGCAGCCAGGCGAGCGCAACCTGCGACCTCGTGACGTCTCGCTCTTCGGCGACTTGCCCGACGGCATCTACGATGGCGTGGCTGGCGTTCTCTGTCTGGCGGTAGAGGCGTTGGCCGAAGGCGTCCTGTTCGCTGCGCGTCGTCGTGGTCGCCCAGGGTCGGGCGAGCCGTCCGCGCGCCAGCGGGCTCCACGGCAGCACGCCGACTCCCTGATCGTGGCAGAAGGGCAGCATCTCGCGCTCCTCCTCGCGCATGAGCAGGCTGTACTGGTCCTGCATCGAGGCGAAGCGGGTGAGGCCGTGCAGGTCGGCGAGGTACTGCGCCTGGACGAACTTCCAGGCATCCATCGAGGAAGCCCCGATGTAGCGCACCCGGCCCGAGCGGATGAGGTCGTCCAGCGCCTGCAGCGTCTCTTCGATGGGCGTCTCGGGGTCGTAGCGGTGGATCTGGTAGAGGTCGATGTAGTCGGTACCCAGGCGCTTCAGGCTGGCGTCGACCTGCGCGAAGATGGCTGCGCGCGACAGCCCGCCGTCCTTGGGCCCCGGACCCATGCGGCCATGGACCTTGGTTGCGATGACCACTTCGTCACGGCGGGCGATCTCACCGAGCACCTTGCCCGTGATCTCCTCGCTGGTGCCTTGCGAGTAGACGTTGGCGGTGTCGAAGGTGGTGATGCCTGCCTCCCAGGCCTTGCGGATGAGTGGTCGCGCCTCGTCGAGGTCGACCGACCACGGGTGGCCGCCCGCCTCCGGCTGGCCGAAGCTCATGCACCCCAGCACGATCCTGGAGACCTTCAGGCCGGAACGTCCCAAGCGAACCTGGTCCATGCTGCTCCTCCCGTGGCTGGGCGACGCTCGGGTCCAGGTCCCGGACGCTCGGCGAACGGCTCCAGCCCCTGCTCGAGCCTCAGGGTACGTCACGGCAACAATGCTATCGCCTGCGTATGCGAGCGCCCCCACCGGGGCACCCGCTGGGGCACCCGCCGAGGTCCCGCGTTCCCCCCGGGGACCGCCCGTTCGGCGGGAACGTTCGTAGGCCACGACGCGGGCTTGACGGTTCGGGGGTCCGGAGCTACCGTTCGTCAGGGCGTGCCGTGCGCGCCGCGCGCCTGCCCGGGCTCAGCGCCTCCCGAAGCTAGGGGCGCGGGGCAGGTGCTCCCGGCGGGGCCCCGTTGGCGGCGCGGCGGCCGGTCCTGCCTGTCACGGCATGTCGCCGGGCCGGGCCCGGAAACGAGGATCGCATGACGACGTCGACACCGCTTCCCATCGAGGCCCTCACCGACGCGATCGAGTTGCGGGACGTGCGCGCTGTGGCAGGCCGGATCGTCTGGCTCGAGCGGCGCGGCGGCCGCGGCGTGCTGGTGCACTGGCGCGGGACGCCCCAGGACCTCACCGTCGGCATGGACGTCGGCTCGAGCCTAGGGTACGGCGGCGGTGACTTCGATGTCTCCGCCGAGTGGGTCGTGTTCGTCAGTGGCGACGCGCTCTGGCGTCAGCCGTTGGCTGCCGGCCCCGCCGAGCGCCTCACCCCGAGCTTCGGCAAGGTGGCCTCGCCTGCCATCTCGCCGGACGGTCGCTGGGTCGCCTACGTGCACCGCGAGGACGACACGGACCGGCTCGCCATCGTCGACGCGTCGGGCCGCGCATGGCCGGCCATCGCGGCTCAGGGCGCCGACTTCTACGCGCAGCCCGTGTGGTCGCCCAGCGGTGACCGGCTGGCGTGGGTGGAATGGGACTTCCCCGCCATGGTCTGGACCTCGTCGCGCTTGATGGTCGGGCGCCACGCCGACGGACGTCTGACGTCCGTGGAACAGGTGGCCGGGGCGCCCGGGGTCGGGGTGTACCAGCCGCTGTTCTCTCCCGACGGCAGTGCGCTCTTCTATGTCGACAACGAGGGCGAGACCGACCGCCTGGTGCGGCTCGAGCTGAGCAGCGGCGCGCGCGAGGTCCTGCTGCGGGGGGCCATCATGGAGCCGGGATTCGCCCAGGGCCTGCGGTCCATGACCCTAGGCCCGGACGGAGCCCTCTACGTGAAGGTGGTCCGCGAGGGCGAGGCGGCCCTCGTGCGGGTGGAGCCCGACGGCCGGAGTGAGCGGCTGCCGCTGGAGGGGTATCGCTGGTTGCGGCAGCCCACCGGTGATGCCGAGCGGCTGGTGGTCGTGGCCGAGAGCCCGGTGCGTGCGCCGCGCGTGGTGGCCTGGCAGGGAGACGAGTGGAGGGTGCTGCGCTACGCTTCGGCGGAACGCAACCGCGAAGCGCTCTCCGAACCCGGCCACGTCATCATCCCCACCGACGATGGGCGCGCGCTCTACGGCGTGCTCTACCCTGCGATCGGCGGCGAGGCGTCCCGGCCGAAGACCGTGATCAGCGTCCACGGCGGCCCCACGTCCATGCGCGGGTTGGCGTACGACGCGCAGGCGCAATTCCTGGCCACGCGGGGTTACTCGGTGCTGCTGCTGAACCACCGCGGCTCGACCGGCTACGGCCGGGCGTATCGCGAAGCGCTCGACGGCCTGTGGGGTATCGCCGACGTCGAGGATGCCAGCGCTGCCGCCGATTGGCTGGTACGCGAGGGGCTCGCGGCCGAGCGGACGGTGGCGATCATGGGGGGCAGCGCCGGCGGGTACACCACGCTGATGGCCCTGGCGACGCGGCCCGGTAGGTTCGGCGCGGGAGTCTCGCTCTTCGGCGTCGCCGATCTGCTGGGACTCGCCCGCCGGACGCACAAGCTCGAGCGGCGCTACCTCGACGGTCTGGTCGGCCCGTTGCCGGACGCCCTCCCCACCTACCGCCAGCGCTCTCCGGTGACGCTCGCCGCCGCCATCCGCGATCCGCTCTACCTCTTCCAGGGGGGCAAAGACGCGGTGGTGGCTCGGACCGACGCCGACGCTCTGGTGGGAGAGCTCGCCCGCCACGGCGTGAAGCACAGCTACACGGTCTACGAGGCGGAGGGGCACGGCTGGTCGACTGCGGAGACCGTTGCGGACTTCTACGGGAAACTGGAGGCGTTCCTGGCCGAGCGTCTCGGTTAGTTACGCGAGCCGTGAACTGTGCGGCACAGAGGCCTGCAAGGGAGCGCGCGGCCGGCCGATGGTTTCGGCCGGCCGCGCGCAGCGGTCGAGGGACGCCCTCGTTCGGGCTGGGTGGCGTCGGCTACCGGGCTCGCACCGCCGCCGGGGCCTGCCCCGCGTCGCGTCCGAAGACGCTCGGAACGAGCACGATACCGGCGATCCCGACGAGCACGTAGACGATCGACGAGAGTACGTTCGTCTGGCCGAACGAGTCGCCTGTCAGGGTTGCGACCAGGTCGAACCCGAAGAGCCCGACGAGCATCCAGTTGAGCGCGCCTACGATCACGAGCACCAGCGAGATCAGCTTGACTGTACGCATGGGGTTTCCTCCTCAAGGGTGAGCCTCGGACGCTTCGTCCAAGGTTTGAATAGAGTGTACAGAAAGATAGAGTGTTTGTCAAGGGTCTGTTCAAGGTGTGAACTGGGGGCGATGCCGACCGTCGATGATGCCGGCGGCGGACCGGACACGCCGCCATCAGGCGGGGGGTGCAGCTAGAGCCGACATCGAGCGTCCGTATCGGCGTCGGTGCACGCTGCCGGCCGTGGTCCAAGGCGTGGTGCGGCCTTGCACGGCGGCGGCTGCGGTCGCATGCTGGAAGGGTTGTCGGCTCGCCCGACCAGGCACGGCCGATCGAGGAGGATCCATGCGGCAGAAGGTCATCGGCATGCTCGGCGGGATGAGCTGGGAGAGCTCGGCGGAGTACTACCGGATCGTCAACCAGCGTGTCCAGGAGCGGTTGGGGGGAGCGGCGTCCGCCCGCTGTCTCCTGTGGTCGTTCGACTTCGCGGAGATCGAGACCCTCCAACACGAGGGTCGGTGGGACGACGCGACGGCGTTGATGGTCGATGCCGCCCGGCGCCTCGAAGCGGCAGGAGCGGATCTGCTGGTCATCTGTACCAACACCATGCACCTCATGGCCGAGGAGATCGGAGCCGCTGTGACGATCCCCCTGCTCCATATCGCCGATCCGACGGGCGAGCGGATCCGGTCGTCGGGAATCCGACGCGTGGGCTTGCTGGGCACGGCCTTCACCATGGAGCAGCCCTTCTATCGCGGCAGGCTGGAGGCGCGCTTCGGCCTCGAGGTGCTCGTCCCCGACGCCGACGATCGCGCCACGGTCCACCGCATCATCTACGACGAGCTGGTGCAGGGGCGGGTGGAGCCCGTCTCCCGCGCGGCCTACCGCGCGGTGATCGCTCGGCTGGTCGAGCGCGGGGCGGAGGGGATCATCCTCGGCTGCACCGAGATCATGCTGCTCGTGCGTGCCGAGGACAGTGCCGTGCCGCTGTTCGACACCACCACGCTCCATGCCGAGGCCGCGGTCGAGGAGGCGCTCGCGGGAGGTTGAGGCCACGGCTGCCGCAGCGGGCGGGTACCGCAAGCGGCTGCCCGAGAGCCCCGTCACGCATCGGACCGTGATGGCGATCTCCCCGCACCCCCGCGTCAAACGTTTGACCGAACCGTTCCCGCGGATGCCTCAAGGTGGTCGGGTCGGTGCAAGGGCGCCGGCGGGCCGGGTCTCCCCGGCCGATCTCATCGATCGAAGGAGTGTCCGATGCGTGGATGGTTGAGTTCGCTTCGTGGTGTGGCGCTGGTTCTCGTAGTGATGGCGGTCCTGGGGACAGCGGCGGCGCAGGGGAGTCCCGAGTTCTTGCATGCGTCCTCGCGCGCGTCGTTCGATGCGACCGTGTCGAGCTTGAAGAAGGCGGTGGCATCGAACGGGATGATGGTGCTGGGGAACCTGAACCAGAAGGGCGCGCTGTCGACGACAGGCTTGAACCTGAAGGGAGCCGAGTCCTTCTTCATCGGGAACCCGGTGGCTGGCAAGAACCTGTTCGAGATGGACCCGGCGGCCGGGGCGGTGATCCCGCTGCGCATGTACGTGTGGGTCGATGCGGGCGGGGCGACCGAGATCGGTTACTTCAAGCCGTCCGAACTGTTCGCGGGCGTGTCGCCGGGGCTGGCGAAGGCGGGCGCGATGATGGACGGGGTGTTCGCCAAGATCCTGTCGCAGGCGACGCAGTGAGTGGGGGTGCTCGGAGGTGCTGACATGGATCGTGTGGACCGAACGTTGACGGCGGTCGGTACCCCCGTGGGTGGGCTGCTCGCGGAGCGCGCAGCGAGGGTGCTGGCGGTGGCCGCGGCGGGGGTGTCGGGTGCGGTGTTGTTCGCGCTGAGCGAGGCGGGGTACGCCTCGCTCTCGCGCCTGGCGCTGGAGGTGCAGCTTCCGGCGATCGGGGTCCTGGTAGTGGTGGGGATCTGGGCGGCGGCGACCGGCCGGCGTGGGCTGTGGCGGACGTTGCTCCTGGGCATCGGGATCGGCCTCGCTGCGACGGCCGGGTTGGAGCTGGTGCGGGCCGTCGGGTTCAGGGCATTCCATGCGATGCCGGGGTCGATGCCGATGTTGATGGGGGTGCTGTTGACGAACCGGATCATGGCGGGCCCCGACGCCGTCTCGAACCTGGTGGGGTGGACCGATCACGTCTACAACGGCGTGACGTTCGTGCTGATCTACCTGCTTGCGTTCGGACGTCGGCAGCCGTGGCTGGCGTTCCCGTACGCGCTGCTGGTGGGCACGGGGTTCCTGGTGAGTCCGGCGCCGGTCGCGCTGGGTGCCGGGTTCTTCGGTGCGGGGTTGGGTGCGAAGTTCGCCATCACGGTGTATCTGGCGCACGCCCTGTTCGGGACGGTGTTGTACCTGTTCGTGCGCCGCCTGCGCGGCCTGGGGACACCGTTGCTGCCCCTTCCCGGTAGCGATTGAGCGGCGGCGTCTCGCTCCGTTCGGGGGTCCCAACGTCCTGCGTGCGGTCGGCGCCTGCTGTGCCCGAGGTCGGTTCTGGAAGCTATGATCGAGCGATCATGAGCGACCGGCCCTTCGTCGTGCGGAACACGCGGTTCTCCGAGGTGATCGAGCGCCAGGACATGGAGGTGTTCATGCGGGTGTGTCCCGAGCGTCCCTACGGCCGGGGGGACGCGGTGTTCCGGGAGGGCGACCCGGCGCGTGAGATGCACGTGATCGCGAGAGGGCGCGTGAAGGTGGTGGTGGCGACGCCCGAGGGGGAAGAACGGATCCTGGCGATCTGCGGGCCGGACGACTTCATCGGCGACGCCTTCGTGGCGGAGGGCGCTGCCTACCGGGCGGAGGCGGTCGCCCTCACCGACGTGGTGACCTGCCCGATCTCGCGCGACCAGTTCCTGCAGATGTCCTTGAAGGCGCCGGGGTTCGTGCTGGGTCTGTGCGAGATCCTGTCGGGTCATCTGTTCGATTGCCGCGCGCAGCTGGCGAGCGGGTACGACCCGGTGATGGTGCGGGTGGCGAAGGTGCTCCTGGATCTGGCCGAGCGTTTCGGCGAGCCGGAGGCGGACGGATGGGTCACGGTCGCGTCGAATCTGAAACACGAGGAGATCGCGTCGATGGTGTCGGCGACGCGCGTGTCGGTGACGATGGCCATCGGCGAGCTGCGCGAGCAGGGCCTGGTGGAGGGCAGCCGGGGCAACTACCGGCTGCACGTGCCGGCGTTGGCGTCGATGGCCCAGACCTCCGGCGTCGGGTGAGGCCGCGAGAGGCCGTCGAGCCGTTTCGTGCGCCGACGGCGCAGCCTGGCGCTCGCCCGGCGGCTACAGCCTCGCGAAGAGGTTGTTGAGGGACTCGGCGTAGCTGGGGTGAGCGATGGGGGCGTCGCGGAGAACGGTGTAGGGGAGGTCGCCCAGCATGGCGATCTGCAGGGAGGCGGCGAGCTCTCCGCCCTCGGGCCCCAGGACGGCGGCGCCGAGGATCCTCTGGGAGTCGGCGTCGACGATCGCCTTCATGAGGCCACGGGTGTCGTCGGTCTCGATGGCGCGGGCGACGTGGCTCATGGGCAGCGTCGCCACCTGGACGCGGTGGCCGGCGCGCTCCGCCTCGCGCTCCGTGAGGCCGACGCGACCGAGCTGGGGATCGCTGTAGACCGTGTACGCGAGGATGCGGTCGCTCGTGCCCGGGTGACTGCCGTCGCCGAGGAGGTCGGAGGCCAGGATACGGTAGTCGTCGTAGGCGGTGTGGGTGAAGGCAGGCCCGCCGGTGACGTCGCCGAGGGCGTAGATCCCGGGAACCCCGGTTCGGAGACGGTCGTCGACGGCGACATAGCCTAGGTCGGTGAGCCGCACGCCGGCGCGCTCGAGCCCCAGCGCGTCGGTGTTGGGCCGGCGGCCGGCGGCGACGAGCAGGTGGGTGGCGTCGACGGTGCGTTCGCGGCCGCCGACGAGGGCGGTGAGCCGGACGGCGCCGCCAACGGACTCGACGCGCCGGGTGTCGGCCTCGAGCCAGATGTCGAGGCCTTCGTCGCGGAGGATGTCGGTGAGGGCCTCGGCGATGTCCGCGTCCTCCTTGGCGAGGAGCTGGCGGCCGTGCTGGAGGAGGGTGACCCGGCTTCCGAAGCGCCGGAACATCTGGCCGAATTCGACCCCGACGTAGCCGCCGCCGATGATGGCGAGATGCTCGGGGACCTCGGCGAGCTCCATGATGCTGGCGTTGGTGTGGAAGTCGCTGCGGTCGAGGCCGGCGATCGGCGGGACCGCCGGGCGGGTGCCGACATCGACGACGATGGTGGGGGCGGTGAGCTCGCGTTGTCCGCCGTCGACGAGGGCGACGTCGAGCGTGTGCGGACCGGTGAAACGCGCGTTGCCCATGACGAGATCGAGAGGGTCGATCGCGTGCAGGCTTGCCTCCGAGCCGCTGCGGAAGCGGTCGACGACATCGCGCTTGCGTTGCCGGACGCGCGCGAGGTCGACGCGGACGGCATCGTCGTTGCCGATGTGGACGCCGTAGTCGGCGGCTCGCCGAGCGAGGTGGGCGGCGCGGGCGCTGGCGATCATGGTCTTGGTGGGCGTGCAGCCTTCGTTGATGCAGGTGCCGCCGACGTGGGCGCGCTCGACGAGCGCCACCTTCCTGTCGGCCCTGGCGAGCCGTCCGGCGAGCGGGCCGCCGCCCTGGCCGGCTCCGATCACGATGACGTCGTAGGGTTCGCTCATGGTCTCCTCCTGCTGGGTCCGCCGCTGTGGATAGGGGAGGGGGTCAGCTAGGGCCATCGTGCACGGCCCGGCCGCGGCACACCGTCAAACGCTTGACGCGACCGGTGGGGCAGGGCGCTTCGGGGCGTCGGCCCGCGCCCCGACCGGGCGATTGCGTGTCCCCGACAGCGGTCTACCGGGTTCTCCGCCCTTCTTCATGAGACCCGGTCTGTACCCCTAGCCGGCCCCAGGGTCGAAGCCGTAGGGCAGCTCGAGACGGTGCCGTCGCATGGTCTCGCGCTGGCCCAGGACCGTCGCCGTGGGGCCGTCGGCGACGATGCGTCCGCCGTCCATGACGCACGCGGTCGGACACAGCTCGAGGGCGAACGGGAGGTCGTGCGTCACCAACAGCAGCGGGATCCGCAGGTCGATGAGCAGGCGCGCCAGATCGCGGCGGCCGGACGGGTCGAGGTTCGCCGTGGGCTCGTCGAGCACCAGGACCTCGGGCCGCATCGCGAGCACGGCGGCCAGTGCGGCGCGGCGCTGCTCCCCGACGCTCAGGTGGGCCGGCGAGCGTTCGCCGGCGCCCGCGAGGCCGACGGTGCGCAGCGCTTCCTCGACGCGTCGGTCGAGGGCGTCGCCGCGAAGCCCCTGGTTGGCGGGGCCGAACGCCACGTCGTCCCGCACCCGCGCCGTGAAGAGCTGGTCGCGCGGCTCCTGGAACAGGACTCCCAGGCGGCCGCCCGCGGCGTCGATGCCGGCGGAGTCGAGCGGCCTTCCCAGGACGCGGATGCTGCCGCTGGCGGCGCGAAGCACGCCGAGCAAGTGCAGGACCAGCGTGGTCTTGCCGGAGCCGTTCGGCCCGAGCAGCGCCAGCCGCTCGTCGCTCCGGAGACGGAGCGAGGCGCCGCTCAGGGCGGCCGTACCGTCCGGGTAGGCGTACCAGAGGTCGTCGACGGCGAGCAACTCGCGGCGTTCACGAGTCGGCGCCGTTTCGCCGCCGGGGTCGGTGGACGAGGTGCCCGCGGCGCCGGTTCCGGCGGTCGTCCCAGTTGTGGTCCTGGTGGCGTGGCGGCGGTCACGGGTCATGGCGGGCCTAGTGGGCGAGATGCGCCCATGCGTAGCACCCCCATGCGAACGCCGGGACGAGACCGGCCGTCAACCACGCGTCGGCGTGCACGGACCGACTCCCCTGGTCGGGCATGCGGCCGCCGTAGCCACGTGCGTGCATCGCGTAGTACACGCGCTCGCCTCGCTCGAACGTGCGCACGAAGAGATGTCCCAGAAGCGGAGCCAGTACGCGGGCGGCCGCCGTGCCGCCGCCGCGGAAGCCGCGGGCCGCCATCGACGTGCGGGTCCGCTGTAGGTCGGCCGTCACGAGATCGAGATAGCGCAGCATGAAGCCGGCCACCTCGGTGAGCCGAGGCGGAAAACCGAGGCGCTGCGCTCCCACGAGCAGGTCCGAGCTCGGTGTCGTGGCGGCGACCAGCGACGCTGCCAGCAGCGACAGGACAGCCTTGATGAACAGGGCGGCGCCCGCCTGGGCGCCGACGGCCGACCACGGCAAGCCCACCAGGGTGGAGGTGGGGTGCGCGTGCGTGAAGGGCAGGAGGAAGGCGTAGAGCGCGACAGGGGTGCCGATCCAGATGCGCCGGAGCAGCCAACGCGGCCGAATACGGGCCGAGACGAGCAATCCCGCAAGGACGGCCGCGATGGCCGTGAACGCGGCGTAGGCGGTCGCCGGGAGGGCCACCACGGCGACCGCCGTCGCCAGCATGGAGGCGAGCTTGGCCTGCGGGGCGAGACGGGTCCAGCCCGGAGGGAACGCTCCCGGTTTCGTCGCGGCGTGGGGCGCGGAAGGAGTCGCGGCCGAGTCATGGCCCGCTTCGGGCGCTGTACGAAGGGGCCCGAAGCGAAGTGGCCTCACGTCGGGTCACGCTCCTCGGCTCCGCGGCCGTGGAGTCTCCGCAGGCCCCGCATGGCCGCCATCACGGCGAGGACGGCGAGCACGCCCAACACCCCTGCCAGGGACGTTCCTGCCACGGCGGCGGCCACGCCGGGCGTGGTGTAGCCGGCCAGCGGTCCGGCGGCGACCGGACTGAGGCGCTCGTGGCCCGCGAATCCGAGCGTCGATGCCACGTGCTCGAGACCGTCAGGCAAGGTGCTGGCCAGCGGTCCTGCGGTGGCGGCCAGCGCCAGGGCGGCCACGACCGCGGCGGCGCTCGCCAGGCGTCGGTGGTGCGCTCCGTGGACGGCAGGCGTGGGTTCGAGGCGGTCGCTCGCGACGAGATCGGGACGGATCGAGCGGATCGTCCCGACCGCGGCGGCGGTGATCAGTCCCTCCCCGACCCCGATGACGGCATGGACACCCAACATGGTTCCTGCCACCAGTAGCGCGGGGGCACCGCCCACACCGCCCAGCGCGTATTCGAGGCCGAAGGCGCCGGCCGCGCCCACGACCCCGATCGCGCCCGCCAGGAACGTCGCGGTCGCGTCGGACGCGGGGTAGCGCGGCAGGGTCGCCCGGGCGAGGCGGAACGCGCCCCAGGCCAGCCAGGGCGCCACCACCGCCATGTTGAGCACGTTGAGGCCGAGGGCCACGATCCCACCGTCCGCGAACAGCAAGGCCTGCACGAGCACCACGGCCGTCAGGCTGACCGTGGCGAGCCACGGCCCCAGCAAGACGGCCGCCAGGCCCGCGCCTAGGAGGTGGCCGCTGGTACCGGCCGCGATGGGGACGTTGAGCATCTGGGCGGCGAAGATGAACGCGGCGAGGAGCCCGGCGAGGGGAACGGCCCTCCGTTCCAGGGTGGCGTCGCTCCGTCGCAAGGCCACGCCCACGCCTGCCGCCGCCGCCGCGGCGGCGGCGAGCGAGGCGGGAAGGGAGATGAAGCCATCCGGGATATGCACGGGACCTCGCAGCCGTCGGCTCAGGGTAGGTCCGCTCCGCGCGCGGCCGAGAGGTGCGATTGTCCCATTGCCTGCGTGGTTCCTCCCGGGTCGCTCGGTTGAGTCGAGCGGCCGAGCGCCCTTCATGGTGCCGCGTTTCAGCGGGCCCGCGGGGGTCCGCCATGGTGTAGCTTGAATGCGGTGAGAGCGAGCCTGGAGCCGGGAGCCGGCGCCCCTTTGCGCGGTCTCCCCGAGCCCGCCGCCGGGCGCGGAGCGAGCGGATTGCGGCTGACACTCGGTGCCGGAGCCGAGGGCATCGAGCGTGTCGCGGTGCGCCTGCGGGGGTTGGCCTACGCGCCGCATCGCCACGACACGTACGCGATCGGCGTGACGTTGGCGGGCGTGCAGACGTTCCGATACCGCGGTCGAAGGCGCGTGTGCCTGCCGGGGGAAGGACATGTCCTCCACCCGGATGAGATGCACGACGGCGGCGCCGGCACCGAGGACGGCTTCGCCTATGCGATCCTCTACATCGATCCCGCACTCGTGCAGGAAGCCCTGGGGGGACGGGCGCTCCCGTTCGTGGCCGATCCGGTCATCGGGCGCGCGCAGATGGATCCCACGCTGGTCGCTCACCTGCGGCGGATCGACGAGCCTCTCGGGGACGTCGGGCGCGTGGACCTCGCGGTGGCCGTCGCCGCCACGTTGCAGCGGCACGCCGGCGGGTCGGCGCCCCGCCCGTCTCCGCTGCCCTGGGCCGAGCTGTTGCGCGTGAGGGAGCTCATCCTCGAGGATCCGACGGTCCGGCACCGGGTCGAGGCGCTCGAGCGGATCGCGGGTCTCGACCGGTGGACGCTCGCCCGGCGATTCCGGCAGGCGTTCGGTACCAGCCCCAGCCGTTTCTGCACGATGCGGCGACTGGACCGGGCGCGCCGCATGATGCTGGCGGGTATGCCGCAGTCCGCCGTGGCCCTGGAGTCCGGGTTCACCGACCAGAGCCACATGGCTCGGTCGTTCAAGCGGACCTACGGTCTGACGCCCGCGGCATGGACGGCCGCGGCGCGGGGGCAAGCCCCGGGGAGCTCCGCACCGGGTTAGGGGTCGGTGCGGCGAGTCTGGACGGCCGGGATCGGATCACGCCCATCGGATCATGCGGATCGCGCGTCGGTACGACCTTCGATCGCGTGGAGGACGGCAGCCATGTCGGACCGGCCGAAGCCCAGCGCCAGGGCCTCGGCATACAGGGCGTGGCAGACGTCCAGCAAGGGCGAGGCCAGGGAGGCCGCGTGCGCCTCGTCGGTGATCAGCCGCGCGTTCTTGAGAACGTCCGGGATCGCGGCCTGCACGGTGAAGTCGCGTTCGACGAGTTTGGCCGTCTTGGCCCGTGATACGACGCTCGCCATCGGTCCGGCGTCGATCACGGTCCGGAGCAGGTTCAGGTCCAGCCCGTGCCGTTCGGCGAAGTGCACGGACTCCGCCAGGCTCGTGACCATCCCGATCAGGAAGACGTTGACCGATAGCTTCATGAGCAGCGCCGTGGGGACCGGTCCGCACACGACGGAGTCCCGGCACATCGGGTCGAGGAGCGGTCGGATCCGCTCGATGGTGGCGGGCTCGCCGGCCAGCATCGCGACCAGGGTCCCGTCCTCGGCCGGTCCCCGCGATCCGGAGACCGGGGCTTCGACGAAGCGACCGCCGGCAGCGAGGACGTCGGCTTCGAGCTGGTGCGAGTAGCCGGGCGTGGTCGTGCCCATGGGCACGATCGTGCGTCCTGCCACATTGGCGGCGAACGCAAGGGTGCCGCGGCCCAGGGCGGCGTCGGTCGCGTCTGCATCGGCCAGCATGAGGATCACGGTGTGCGCCTGCGCGAAGACCTCGGCCGGGCTGCGCGCTACCGTCGCTCCGGCCGCGCGGAGGCGTTCGGACCTCTCCGGTGAGCGGTTCCAGACGATGAGCTCGATGTCCGCTCCAGCGAGTCGCAGGGCCATGGGCAACCCCATGACGCCGAGACCGATGAATCCGATGGGCATGACGGCCTCACCTTCCGCCCCGAGGGAGGCCGCCGTGCATGCGGGCGAGAGCCCGGGCGTCCCCCTCGAGGGCTACGCGCATCGAGGGGGATCCTAGGCTGACAGCGCCCGGCTTGTCTTGAACGGTTGTGCGTGCGGTCCGAGGCGCCGGGATCGGCGCAGTGGGGGGCCGGTCGGAGCGCCTACCGACCGATCCAGGCGTGCGCCTCGTCCTCGAACACCACCAGCTTGCGCCGTTCTCCGGCGAGCGCCCAGAAGTAGTACAGGCGGTAGCCGGGGGCCGCGGCCACGGGGTGGTAACCGCGCTGGAGAAGGGCCGCGTCCCCGTCCAGCACGCGTGCCGCCTCGTCGAGCACGGCGTCGTTGGCGTACAGGCCCTGGAAGCCGAAGCCCGTCCGGGGATCGGTCCGGTAGTAGTAGACCTCTTCGAGGTAGGGCTCGCCGTTCTCGCCGTCGTGCTTGTGCGGCGGGAAGCTCGACCAGCCTCCGGGAGGGTTGAAGGTCTCACCGACCAGCAGTCGCTGCGCCACGTCGTCGTCGACGAGGATGTTGTGGACCTCGCGCCGGTAGCCGTCGACGCCGCGGTCCACGACCTCGACCTGGTCGGGGGCCACGAAGTGGATCGAGCCCGGCGTGTGGCACGGTGTGGTGACCGCCAGGAGCTCGCAATCGTTCGAGGTCGCCCGGACCGTGGCCGTCGCGTCGGGGGGCAGGTAGAGCGCGCTGGCAGGACCCGAGAACGGGTCGGAGCGGCTCGCGCGGTGAACGGTCTTGTCGGCGGTGAACTCCACGGCGCCGTCCAGCAGCACCACGACGGCCTCGCATCCCGGGAAGTGGAGCTCCCGGCGCTGCCCTTCGCCGAGCCGCAGGCGGCGGAGCTCCAGCTCGCGGGCGCCGCGCTCGCCACGCTCGATCAACGTCCGGAGTCCCTCCTCACGCGGCTCGCGCACGTGCCAGGTCCGTCGGTCGGCCGGGCCGCCCGTCATGGGCTCACTGCCAGTTCCCGCTTGCGCCCTACGGCCCGTAGCGCGGCTGCCACGATGTCCTTGGCGGTGAGCCCGTACTTCTCGAACAGCGCCGCCGGCGGCCCGGACTCGCCGAACGTGTCGCGGATCCCGACCCTCTCGAGCGGCGTCGGCCTCGCTGCGGCCAGGGTCTCGGCCACCGCACCGCCGAGGCCGCCGAGGATCGTGTGCTCCTCGATGGTGACCAGGGCGCCGCAGGCGCGTGCGTGCTCGAGCACGGCGTGTTCGTCCAGCGGTTTGAGCGTGTGGACGTTCACGACGGCGGCGTCGATGCCTGCCGCGGCGAGCGTCTCGGCCGCTTCCAGCACCGGACCGATCATGGTCCCGATGCTGAGGAGCGCGACGTCGCCCCCCTCGCGGAGCGTGACGGCCTTGCCGATCTCGAAGGGGGTGTCCTCGGCGGTGACGATGGGGGTGGGGATGCGTCCCAGCCGCAGGTACACGGGGCCGTCATGGCGTGCGGCGGCCACGGTCGCCTTCACGGCCTCGCGCGCGTCGCAGGGCGCGATCACGGTCATGCCCGGGAGCACGCGCATGAGCGCGAGGTCCTCGATGGCCTGGTGGGTCGCCCCGTCCTCGCCGACCTGGAGCCCGCCGTGGCTGGCGGCGATCTTGACGTTGGCGCGGTTGTAGGCGACGGACAGCCGGACCGCCTGGTTCGCCAGCGAGGTAGCGAACACGGCGAAGGTCGTCGCGAACGGGATCTTCCCGGCCAGCGCCAGGCCCGCCGCGGTGCCGATCATGTCGCTCTCGGAGATGCCCATCTGGAAGAAGCGCTCGGGGTAGGCCTCCGCGAACCAGTGCACCTTGATCGCCTCGGCCAGATCGGCCGTGAGCACGACGAGGTCGGGCTCGGTCGCACCGAGCTCGACGAGTGCCTTGCCGAAGGCCTCGCGGATGGGCATGGGGTCGGTGAGGTTCACAGCTCGACCTCCTGAAGGGGGAAGTCCAGGTAGCCGTCGGACGGACCGATGGCCTCCAGGGCCCGACGGGCTTCGTCGAGCGACGGCACGGTTCCGTGCCACTTGGCGAGATTCTCCATGAAGGGCACGCCCTTCCCCATGACGGTGTGTGCGATGACCGCGTGCGGCCGGCCCGCCGCCGCCGCGCCAGACGCACCCGCGAGGACCTCGAGGATCGCCTGGAGGTCGTGCCCATCGATCTCGTCGACGCGCCAGCCGAAGGCGCGGAGCTTGTCGGGGAGCGGCGCGATGCGCTTGACGTGCTCCACCTCACCGTCGATCTGCAGACCGTTGTCGCTGATCAGCAG
The DNA here is from genome assembly GCA_964616005.1 of uncultured bacterium. Taxonomy (GTDB): domain Bacteria; phylum Deinococcota; class Deinococci; order Deinococcales; family Trueperaceae; genus JASBRS01. The sequence continues at coordinate 31,019 of CAZTTB010000009.1, forward strand.
GGTGAGGTTGCCGAGCCGGTGATGGGCGGCCGCCATCAGGGCCTCCCAGATCTGGCCCTCCTGCAGCTCACCGTCGCCGACGAGGCAGTACATGCGGGAGTTCCTGCCGTCGAGACGTGCCGCCAGCGCCAGGCCGTTGGCCACCGACAGCCCCTGGCCCAGCGGGCCCGAGGAGGTCTCGACGAGGTCGGGGAGATCCACCCGGGCGGGATGCCCCTGCAGGCGGCTGTCGAGTCTCCGGAAGGTGGCGAGCTCTGCGGGCTCCAGGTAGCCGGTACGGCACAGCGCCGAGTAGAACGCCGCGCAGATGTGTCCGTTGCTCAGCACGAAGCGATCGCGGTCGGGGTCGTCGGGTCGCCGCGGGTCGTGGCGCAGGACCGCGCCGTAGAGCGCCGCGATCAGCTCGGCCGCACCGAGCGCGCCGCCGGGATGGCCCGAGCCCGTGCCGGCGATCATGCGGATACTGTCACGCCGGATCTGTCGGGCGAGGCCCTCCAGCGCAACGAGGTCGTGGGGTTGTTCGGCGACGGTCTGCATGTGCCAGCTCCTCGGTTCCGGGATTGCTGCCAGGGATGGGTGACTAGCCTTTGACGGCACCGGCGGTCAGGCCGGCGATGAGATTACGTTGCACCAGCATGAAGAACAGGATGGTCGGGATCACCGAGATGACGCCGCCGGCGGTCAGCAGGTCCCAGCGGATCAGATACTCGCCGATGAACGTTCGCAGGCCCACGGGCAGCGTGCGCGACACCGTGGTCGAGGTGAACGTCAAGGCGTAGATGAACTCGTTCCAGGAGTAGATGAACACGTACGTCGATGACGCCGCGATGCCGGGTACCAGCAGCGGCGCCAGCACCCAGCGGAAGGCCGTGATCTCGTTGCAGCCGTCGATCATGGCGGCCTCGTCGAGCTGTTTGGGTACGGCGTCCATGAAGCCCGTCAGAAGATAGGTCGTGAACGGCAGGGCGAAGGCGGTGTCGACGAGGATGAGGCCCCACCAGGTGTTCAGCAGGCCGATCGTCCTCAGCGTGAGGAACAGCGGCATCACCATCAGGACCGATGGGATGAGCTGCGTGACCAGCAGTCCGATCAGGATGTAGGTCTTCCCGGGGATCCGGAAGCGTGAGAGCGCGTACGCGGCCAGCACGGCAGCGACCGTGGCCAGCGCCACGGTGCCCGCCGAGACGATGGCGCTGTTCAGGAAGTAGCGCAGGAACGGTGTCGTGGTGAAAAGGAGCTTGTAGCCGAGGAAGGTCACGGAGTGGGGCAGCACCTGGACGGGTGAGGTGTACAGCTCGCTCTTGGGCTTGAGCGACGTCAGGAACATCCAGACGTAGGGCCCGAGGGCGAACGTCAACCACCCGAGGATGGCGACGGCCAGGCCGGCGCGACCCCAGCGCCAGCGGAAACGCGGACGGGGGCGGGTCCGACCGAGGCCGGTCGATCGCTGCGAGGCGCCTGTCATGTCACACCACCTGCTGTCGGCGAAGGATACGGATGTACACGATGATCACCAGGCCCAGCAGGAGCGCCTGGACGAACGCCGCGGTGGCGCCCGTACTGAAGTGGATGCGCCGGTACGCCTCCGTGTAGGCGAAGAAGGGCATGGTGGTGGTGGCGTAGCCCGGCCCACCGTTCGTCATGACGAACATCAGGTCCATGTAGTTGGCGGTCCAGATGAGCCGCAGGATGGTGGTGATGAGGATGGTCGGGAGGAGCAGCGGGACCTTCACGTGCCACAGCACTTGCGCCGGGTTGGCTCCGTCGACCCGGGCCGCCTGCTCGAGTTCCAGCGGGATGGCCTGCAGGGCCGCGAGGAGCATGACGGCGAAGAACGGGATGCCCTGCCACACGTCGATCATGATGAGCGTGGGTAGTGCCGTGTGGGGCGAGGAGAGGAAGGGGAAGAAGGTCTTCAGGATCCCGACACGCACGAGGAGCTCGTTGACGATGCCGTAGTTCCCGTCGAGCATCCACATCCACATCAGCGCCACCAGCACGCTGGGGGTCGCCCAGGGGATGAGGAGCACGCCCCTGACGACGTCGCGGCCGAAGAACGTCTGGTTGAGCAGCAGCGCCCCGATGAAGCCGAAGACGAGCTGCAGCGACACCGCGCTCGCCACCCACACCAGGGTGTTGCGCATGGCGATCCAGAAGACCGGATTGTGGAAGACCTGGACGAAGTTCTGCAGCCCGACCCAGGTCGTTCGGGAGGGCTGCAGCATGTTGAAGTTCTGGAAGGTCAGGAGGATGGCCCGCACCAGCGGGTAGCCGATCACGAGCACCAGGAGCAACGCCGCCGGCGCCAGCAGCAGGGCCGGGACGAGGCGTCGGCGGAGCCGCGGGTTCAACGACCGGCTGCGGGGCGCGCTGGTGCGGACCATGGAGCGACCTCTACTTCTGCTTCAGGGCGGTGGCGATCTGCGTCATCATCTGCTGGCTGGTGATCTGTCCGAGCAAGGCCTGCTGCATGCTCGCCTGCCAGAGCTGTGACGCTACGTACCCGACGCCCGGGAGGGGCGGCCAGGCGACGGCGTAGTTGGCCTGCTCGAGCGAGAGCTTGAAGAACGGGTTGTTCTGGTAGTAGGGCTCGGAGGCGACCGACGCCAGGACCGGGAGCTGCCCGTTCGCCGAGCGGCTCATCTTGTCCATCGGGCCCTGGCTGTCGAGCCACGAGATGAACGTGAAGGCGGCCTGCTTCTCCTTCGAGCTCCCGAACACGACGTTCCCGCTCATGGCCATCATCGTCGCCGGCTTGTTGGGGTCGGCCGGCGGGACGTTGGTGACGCCCAGCTTGTCGCCGAGCTTCTCGGTCAGCGACTTGGAGCTGCCGACGTGGTGGGCGGCGAAGGTCGTGATGCCCGACTCGAAGCCACCGATGATCTGGGCGAAGCCGTCGGAGGGGGCGGTCGGTGGCGTGACCTTGTCGACCCGGAACAGGTCGATGTACTTCTGGTTGGCGTCGACGCAGGCCTGACTGTCGGCCACCACGGCGCCACTGCCGTCCACGAGGTGGCACCCGAGGGCCAGCATGAACGCGTACCACTGGTCCTGGCCGCCGGCGCCGCCGCGCAGGGCGAAGCCGTACTGCTTCTTCGCCGGATCGGTGAGCGTCTTGGCTTCCTGCACGAACTCGGCGAAGGTCTTGGGAGGCTCGAGCCCGGCCGCCTTCAGGCGGTCCGCCCGGTAGTACAGGTAGAAGGTGATGTACTGGGCCGGCAGCATGTAGACGGGGCTGTCCGCCGAGGTCTTGCCGGTCGACCACAGGTTCTGGATGACGTCGCTGGAGCCCGGCCACTGCTGGATGTAGGAGGTGAGCGGCTGCAACAGGTCGTTGGAGACGAACTCGCCCAGCCACCAGTCCTTGAAGCGTGCGGCGTCGGGCGCGCTGCCGGAACCGATCGCCGTCAGGAGTCGGTCGTGGTACTGGCTCAGCGGGATGGTCTGGTACTTCACCTCGATGTTGGGGTGGGTCTGGTTGAACTCCTTGACGAGGTCCGGCCACACCGGGTCCGTGGAGTCGTCCAGCCACAGCCAGTAGTTGACGACCGTCTTGTTCCCTTGCGCGAACGCCTGTGAGAGGGGCAGTACGGTGCCCAGTAGCAGGGCGCCGAGGGTCATCAGAACGACGCGTTTGAAGCGTGATGCTGGTGTCACGATGTCTCCTTGTCCGGTCGACGGGTCTGTTCCGGGCGCACGACGGGCGTGGGTCCGGGTCCTCAGGAAACGAACTCGGTAGGCAGGGACACCTCCTCACCCGTGGCCTCGATCGCGGAATCGAGGCGTCGTTCCACGTCGCGGAAGTGCTCGTCGAGTGCTTCGCGCGCACTCGTCACGTCCTTCGCCGCCATGGCGTCCACGATCTGGCGGTGGTACGCCACCGTGGCGGCGGCTTCGCCGGGGGGCAGCACGTTCCGAGCGTGAAGGTGTTGGAAGAGCCCCCAGAACACATCGAGGATCTTCTTCAAGACCTCGTTGTGGAGGGCGCCGAACAGGACCTTGTGGAAGGCCATGTCTTCCTCGATGAACGCTCGCCCGGCATCCGCGCTGCCGGCCATCTGTTCCACGATGGCGTATAGCCTGTCGATGCGCGAGGCTTCGAGCTTGCGCGTGGCCTGAGCGATGAAGGACGTCTCGAGCGTGCGCCGAACCTCCAGCAGGTCCCGGATGCTGGCGGCGTCGAAGGTCAGAGAGTAGGCCAGGTTGCTCGCGATCGAGGCCGCGTCGAACGCCCGCAGGAAGCGCCCCTTGCCGTGCTTGACCTCGATCATGCCCAGCGCCTCGAGCGAGCGCAGCGCCTCGCGGACGGCGCTCCGGCTCGCTCCCAGACGGTCCGACAGCTCCTTCTCGGTGGGGAGCTTGTCACCGGGCCGGAGCTGGCTATCGAGGATGAACTGTCGGAGTCGGTCCTGGATGACTCCGTGTAGCCTCGATGTGGGGATGACCTCGAGCATGGGACTCCAAGGTGGGGAGCGGAACGGACCCCCTCTTATCAGACGTCGGTTGTCTGACAACATACAACCCTGGGCGACCCTTCGTCAATCCGGAGCGCGCCGCTGCCCCTCCCGGCGATCCAGCGGTGGACGGGCCGCTCGACCGGGGCGATGGGGCCGGGAGGACGCCTGGTACCATCGATGGTGTCAGGGCCGGACAGGTCCCGTCCGGCGGGGTCGACGAGGTCCGGGCGAGCAGGGTGGGAACGTCGTGGCACGGTCGGGCAGGCCCCGCCCGCCCCCGGCGCTGGAAGGAGCGAGCCATGGACGACCAGCGATACGACGTGGTGGTCGTGGGCGGAGGCTCGGCCGGCTCGGCGATCGCGAACCGGCTGAGCGCCGATGCGTCTACGAGCGTTCTCGTCCTGGAGGCCGGCCGAGCGGATTGGCCATGGGACGTGTTCATCCACATGCCCGCCGCGTTGCCCTTCCCGATCGGCAACCCACGCTACGACTGGCGGTACGAGTCCGACCCGGAACCGCACATGGGTGGGCGGCGCGTGTACCACGCGCGGGGCAAGGTGCTCGGCGGCTCCTCGAGCATCAACGGCATGATCTTCCAGCGTGGCAACCCGATGGACTACGACCGTTGGGCACAGGCGCCGGGCATGGAAGCCTGGGACTACGCTCACTGCCTTCCGTACTTCAAGCGGATGGAGACCTGCCTGGCGGGCGCCGACGCCTGGCGTGGGGGGGACGGTCCGCTGATCCTGGAGCGAGGCCCGGCCACCAATCCGCTCTTCGGGGCGTTCTTCGAGGCCGTGCGGCAAGCGGGGTACTCTCTCACCGACGACGTCAACGGCTACCGTCAGGAAGGCTTCGCGCCGTTCGACCGGAACATCCACCGCGGCAGGCGCTGGTCGGCGTCGAAAGCGTACCTCGACCCGGCCCGCCGGCGGCCGAACCTCACCATCCGAACCCGCGCCTTCGTCACCCGCGTCCTCTTCGACGGCGCGCATGCCACCGGCGTTGAGTACGAGCACGGCGGTCAGCTTCGCAGCGTCGAGGCGAGCGAGGTGATCCTCAGCGGTGGGTCCATCAACACGCCGCAGCTCTTGCAGCTCTCCGGAGTCGGTCCGGCGGAGCACCTGCGCTCTCTGGGGATCGCTCCGGTCGCCGACTCGCCTGGCGTGGGGCAGAACCTTCAGGACCATCTCGAGGTCTACATCCAGTACGCCTCCAAGCAGCCGGTCTCGGTCGCCCCCTGGCTGAAGTGGTGGCGCCGCCCCTGGGTCGGGTTCCAGTGGCTCTTCTTCCGCAGTGGCGCGGGCGCCAGCAACCACTTCGAGGGGGGCGGCTTCGTGCGGTCGAACGACGAGGTGGACTGGCCCAACCTGATGTTCCACTTCCTGCCGCTCGCCATCCGCTACGACGGCAGCTCGCCGGTCTCCGGGCATGGCTACCAGGTGCATGTCGGCCCCATGTTCTCCGACGTGCGCGGCGAGCTGGAGATCGTGTCGACCGACCCGCGCGTCAAGCCGTCGCTTCGCTTCAACTACCTGTCGACGCCGACCGACCGGCGCGAGTGGTTGGAGGCGGTGCGCACGGCCCGCCACATCCTCTCGCAGCCGGCGTTCGAGCCGTACAACGGCGGCGAGCTATCGCCGGGACCGTCCGTCGAGACCGACGAGGAGATCCTGGCGTGGGTCGCCCGCGACGCAGAGACGGCGCTGCACCCCTGCGGCACCGCCAGGATGGGCACCGACGCGATGGCCGTCGTGGACCCCTCGACCATGAAGGTCCACGGCCTCGAGGGCCTGCGGGTGGTGGACGCTTCGGTCATGCCGATCATCACCAACGGCAACATCTACGCGCCGGTGATGATGATCGCCGAGAAGGCGGCCGACCTGATCCGTGGAGACACGCCACTACCGCCGAGCGACGCGCCGGTCTATCGCCACCGGGAGGCGCAGCGGGCCTGAGGCCTGGCGCCATGACGGGCCCGGGGCCGGCGATCGGGAGGTCGGTCGTGGTGAGGGACTGGCGCCGGTGGCGCAGCCGCCGGGTGACGCTCCCTACGGCGCGGAGTTCTCCCAGGCGCTGAGCTTCGCGCGGGCCTCGATCCAGCGCGGGTAGAGCCGCGCGAGCCTCGCGGCGTCACCTGCCCTCGACGCCTTGAGCAGGTCGCCCTCGAGCTCGGCGACCTCGAGGCGCGCGTAGTAGTCGAGCATCTCCTTGAGGTGGGCGAGCACGACCCGACCGGTGAGGACGGGGTGGTTGTTGGTGACGTTGGCGTCGGGGAACCGCAGGCCGTGCTCCAGCTCGACCTCGAGCCCCTGGCGGAAGGCGTCGAGGGAGACCTCCAGGGCCTCGGCGCCGACCGCCTGGCGGATCGCCTCGGCCTCATCGGCATCGACACGTGTGTCGACACGTTCGGTCCAGTCACCGATCCCGAGATCGTGGCAGGCTTCGCGAACGTGCTCGAGCGTGACGAAGTCGCTGATATCCATGCGTCCTCCTCATCGGCCGCCGCGCCGGCTTCCCGATGCGGCGGCGCGTACCGCGGGCGGCGCCCGCCTTCAGGGCTCGGTGTGCATGTAGACGCCGAACGTTCCCGGCCCCACGTGGGTTGCCACGGACGTGCCGATCGCGCGGACGGCGCCGCCGGCGAACGTCAGCCCGCTGTCGCGCAGCGCCTGCGCCAAACGCTCGGCGCTCGCCGCGTTCTGAACGTGCATGAAGGTCAGCGTGAGGGTGCCGGCGTGATCGCTCACGAAGGCTCGGACGTGCCGCACGATCTCGCGGATGGCAGCGGCCGTGCCGCGCACGGTCGTCACCGGCACGGCGCCGGATCCTTCGTGCGTGAGGATCGGCGTCATCCGCAGCAGGCTGCCCAGCAGGGCGCTGGCCCGACCGATGCGTCCGCCGCGGCGAAGGTGCTCGAGGTTGGTGACGGCGAACAGGGGCTTGAGCGTGTCCCGGATCGACTCGATCCTGGTGAGGATGGCCGTCAAGTCCTCCCCCTGGTTGCGAAGCTCCGCGGCCTTGCGGACCACGTCACCATGACCTGCGGTCGTCGCGCGGGTGTCGAAGACGGTGACCGGGAGCGGCGCTCCTTCGACCGCGTGGCAGGCCGATGCGTAGGTCCCGGAGAGCTCGGAGCTCAGGGTGATGCAGAGCACCTGCTCGGCTCCCGCGTCGGCCGCCTTCTGGAAGGCGCCCAGGAAAGCGTCCGGCGTGACCTGGCTGGTGCTGGGCAGGTCGGCGCCGGCGGCGATCCCGGCCAGGATGTCGGCGGTCGTGATGTCGACGCCGTCAAGATAGGTCTTGCCTTGGAATTCCACGTGCAGCGGCATGATGTCGACACCGAGGTCGCGGGCCTCCTCGGCTGTGAGATCGCAGGTGCTGTCGGCAACGATGGCGAGCGTTCGCGGGGCGGCCGTACGTTGCGGGGTCATCACGGTACCTCCACGGATCCAGCGTACGCGCAAGTGGGTCGGGTGCGCCGTGGCCGACGCGTTGTCCGCGGTGGAACCCCGTGCGGGGGAGCGCTCGCAGCCGCAGCACAGGCCGAACCCGCCCTCACGGGAGCGGGTTCGTTCGGCCTGAAGTCCTGATGGAGGGTTGACCCGTCGCCGTGTTCCCCTGCCGGCAGGAGTCCGGGGCGGCGGTGCCCGTCGACTACGGTTCGAGGTTAGTCGGTGGGGCGTGAGTCCGCCGTGAAATGCGCCCGACCTCGCTCCGCCGGCGGAGCCCGGATCCCGACGACCGGGGACGGCCGTCCCTGACGGCCAGACGCCCGCGTGCCATGATGACCTTGGCGTTCACCCGAGCCCTGTCCGTGACGGAAGGGTCGCCATGCTCTCGGTCGACGTGACCATCGTCGGTGGCGGCGTCGTGGGTTGCGCCATCGCGCGCGAACTCAGCCGCTACCGCCTCCGCGTGCTCGTGCTGGAGCGCGCCGCCGAGGTCGGCTTCGGCACCAGCAAGGCCAACAGCGGCATCATCCATGCCGGGCACCACAGCGCTTCGACCACGCTCAAGGGGCGGTTGGAGTGGGAGGGGAACCAGCGCTGGGCCGGCCTGGCCGATGCGCTGGGATTCGGCTTCCGCCGCATCGGTGAACTCACCGTGGCCTTCGACGACGACGACCGGCGTACGCTCCGGCGGCTTCTCGAGCAGGGGGAGGGCAAGGGCGTGCCCGGGCTCGAGTTGTGGCCTGCCGAGCGGGTGCGCCGCGAGGAGCCGAACCTCTCCGGGGAGATCGAAGAGGCACTTCACGCGCCGACCGCTGCCGTCGTCAATCCCTACGAGGCGTGCTTCGCGCTGGCGGAGAGCGCGGTGCGCAACGGGGTCGAGCTGGCGTGCGGGGAGCCGGTGAAGGCCATCGACCGGGACCCGGACGGATGGTTCCTCCTCACCCCGGAGCGCACCGTGCGCAGTCGTTTCGTGATCAACGCCGCCGGCCTCCACGCCGATCGTGTCGCCGAGCTGGCGGGCGTTGAGCCGTTCACGGTGCGGGCGCGGAAGGGCGAGGAGTATCTGCTCGACAAGCGGCTCGCCGGCATGGTGAGCCGGCTCATCTTCCCCTGCCCGACGCCGCACTCGAAGGGGATCCTGGTGATCCCCACCTTCGACGGCACGTTGATGGTGGGACCCACCGCGCACATGACGGCCAAGGACGACCTGTCCACTACAGTCGAGGGCGCCGAGGAGGCGTTCGCCGGCGCGCGCAGGCTGGTCCCCGGCATCAGCGAGCGCGACTGCATCGCGGAGTTCGCCGGCCTGCGCGCCGTGCTCGACGACGAGGACTTCCTCATCGGCCCGACCCGCGCGCGCGGCTTCGTGAACGTGGCCGGAATCCAGTCTCCCGGTCTGACGGCGGCCCCGGCCATCGCCGAACAGGTGGCGGAGCTGCTGGCCGCCGAGGGCCTGGTCTTGGAGCCCGACGATGCCTTCGTGGGAACGCTGGACCCTCCGGTGCAGGTGGCGGGACTCGATCGTGAGGCGCTGGCGGAGCTGGCGGCGCGAGACCCGCGCTACGCCCGCATCGCCTGCCGTTGCGAGAACGTTACGGAGGGCGAGGTCTTGGAGGCGGTGGCGCGCGGCGCCCGCACCCTCGACGGCCTGAAGTTCCGCACCCGGGTGGGGATGGGACGGTGCCAGGGTGGCTTCTGCACGTGGCGCTGTCTGTCTCTACTGTCGGAGGCCACGGGCACGCCGGTCCCCGCCCTCACCAAACGCGGGGGCGGGTCCTGGATCGCATGCGAGCGCAACGATCGGGTGGCAACCGAGGTAGGTCATGATTAGCGCCCGTCCGCTCCAGCTCCGCTCGAGCTACGACGTGCTGGTGGTGGGCGCCGGACCGGCGGGCATGGCCGCGGCGTTGGGGGCCCGCGAGGCGGGGGCGGAGCGCGTGCTGATGGTCGACCGTGAGCCGGAGACCGGCGGCATCCTCAACCAGTGCATCCACAACGGCTTCGGTCTGCACCACTTCAAGGAGGAGCTCAGCGGCCCCGAGTACGCTCAACGCTTCCTCGAGCAGGTCCTCGAGCGCGATGTCGATGTCCTCACCGACGCCTACGTGCTCGACATCGACGGCGACCGGCGCACCGCGCTGATGTCGCCCGAGCACGGGGTCCGCGAGGTGGCGGCGAGGGCCGTGGTGCTCGCCATGGGGGCGCGAGAGCGCACCCGAGGCGCGGTACGCATCCCCGGCCAGCGTCCTGCCGGCGTGATGACGGCCGGGTTCGCGCAGAAGCTCGTCAACCAGGCTGGGTACCTGCCGGGCAGGCGGGTGGTGGTGCTGGGTTCGGGCGACATCGGCCTGATCATGGCGCGCCGGCTGGTGCTCGAGGGGGCCGAGGTGTTGGGGGTCTTCGAGATCCTGCCGCACGTCAACGGCCTGTCACGGAACGTGGTGCAGTGCCTGCAGGATTTCGACATCCCGCTCCACCTGTCCACCACCGTCACCCGCATCCACGGCCGGGAGCGCGTCGAGCGCGTCAGCGTGGCGCCCGTCGACGAGGCCTTCCGGCCGCTGCCGGAGCGTGGCTGGGAGGTGCCGTGCGACACGCTGTTGCTCTCCATCGGGCTGATCCCCGAGAACGAGTTGTCGCGTCGTCTGCGGCTGCGCCTCGACCCGGTGACGACCGGACCGGTGGTGACGAGCGGCATGGAGACCTCGCGCGACGGGGTGTTCGCGTGCGGGAACGTGGTGCACATCCACGATCTGGTCGACTACGTCACCGAGGAGTCGCTGCTGGCGGGCCGCAGCGCCGGCGCCTTCGCACTGGGAACGCCGGCCGCTGCCGACAACGTGCGCCTGGTCCCGGGCGAGAACGTGCACTCCTGCGTGCCGCACACCATCACCACCGACCGCGAGCACGTGGTGTACCTGCGGGTGAGCCGCTCGCTCAAGCCCTGCACGTTGCGGCTGGGCGACGTCTACGAACGCCCCCTGCGCTACGTGGTCCCGGGAGAGACCGTCACGCTCAAGGTGCGCCCGCGTTTCCTGGAGGCTTTCCACGGCGATACCCTGCGCGTCGAAGTGGTGCCCCGCGAGGAGGGGACGGCATGAGCGCGCGAGGCGATCGAAGCGAGTACCTCTGCATCGGATGTCCGCTGGGGTGCCGGCTCGAGGTGGAGGAGGACGCGACGGGCGGGGTGGAGGTGCGCGGCAATTCCTGCAAGCGTGGTCTGGAGTTCGCGCGCCAGGAGCACAGCGACCCGCGCCGCATGGTGGCCACCACGGTAAGGGTCGAAGGGGGCCGGTGGGCGCGCCTGCCGGTCCGGACGCGAGAAGCGGTCCCCAAGGCCGAGGTGCTGGCTCTGTGCCGCGCCCTGCACGCCCTGACCCTCACGGCGCCGGTGGCGATGGGTACGGTCGTCCTGACGGACGCGCTGGGGACCGGGGTCGACGTCGTGGCCAGCCGGGACATGCCCCGGCTGGCGTGAGCGGCCGCGGCCTGCGGCTCAGGCCGCGCGCTCCTCCGGTCCCTGGAACTGCGCCTGGTACAGGGTCGCGTAGGCCCCGCCCGCGGCGATCAGGTCGTCGTGCGTGCCCTGCTCCACGATGGCGCCGTCCTCCATCACCAGGATGACGTCGGCGTTGCGGATGGTCGACAGCCGGTGGGCGATCACGAAGCTGGTGCGATTGCCGCGCAGCGCGGTCATGGCCTCCTGGAGCAGCAGCTCCGTGCGGGTGTCGACCGAGCTGGTGGCCTCGTCGAGCACCAGCAGCGGGGGGTCGGCCAGGAACGCGCGCGCGATGGTGATGAGCTGTTTCTCGCCGGCGCTGACGGTTCCCCCCTCGTCGTCGATGACGGTGTCGTAGCCCTCGGGCAGGCTGTGCGTGAAGCGGTCGACGAACGCCGAGCGGGCCGCGGCCAGGATCGCCTCCTCGCCGGCGTCGGGTCGGCCGTAGGCGATGTTCTCGCGGATGGTGCCACGGAACAGCCAGGTGTCCTGCAAGACCATCCCGATGCGGGAGCGCAGGTCGTCGCGCCGCACCTGGGTGATGTCGACGTCGTCGACGGTGATGCGGCCCGAGTCGAGCTCGTAGAAGCGCATCAGGAGGTTCACCAGCGTCGTCTTGCCGGCCCCGGTGGGTCCCACGATCGCCACGGTCTGTCCCGGCTCCGCCGTCAACGACAGGTCCTCGATCAGCGGTCGATCGGGCTCGTAGCGGAACGCGACGCGCTCGAAGCGCACCTTCCCCCGCGGCAGCGCCGGGAGCGTCGCGCCGGCGACCTCGGGCTGCTGCTCCACGGCGTCGAGCAGCTCGAACACCCGCTCCGCCGACGCGACGCCGGACTGCAGCAGGTTCACCATCGACGCCACCTGCGTCACGGGTTGCGTGAAGCGGCGGGTGTACTGGATGAACGCCTGGACGTCGCCCAGGCTGATGGTCCCGCTGGCGACCTTGAGGCCGCCCAGCACCGCGATGGCGGCGTAGTTGAGGTTGCCGACGAACATCGTGACCGGCATGATCAGGCCGGACAGGAACTGAGCCCGGAAGCTGGCCTGGTAGAGCGCCTCGTTCTCGACCTCGAAGGCCTTCTGAACGTCCTCCTGGCGCCCGAAGACCTTCACCAGGGCGTGCCCGGTGTACGCCTCCTCGACCTGCGCGTTGAGCGTGCCGGTGCGCCGCCACTGCGCGATGAACTGCTTGCCGGAGCGACTCATGATGAGTCCGGCCATCGCCATGGTGAGCGGGATGGTGACCAGCGCCACCAGCGCCAGCAGCGGGGAGATGGAGATCATCATCGTGACCACGAAGGCGATGGTGAGCAACGAGGTCAGGAGCTGGCTCATCGTCTGCTGCAGGCTCTGCGACACGTTGTCGATATCGTTGGTGACGCGACTCAACAGCTCGCCGCGGGGTTGGCGGTCGAAGTAGGTGAGCGGAAGCAGGTTGAGCTTGTCCTCCACCTGCTCTCGCATGCGGTAGACCGTGCCCTGGACAACGTCGTTCAGCAGGTATCCCTGCAGGTACTGCAGCGCCACCGAGCCAAGGTAGATGGCCAGGACCAGCAGCAGTACGTGACCGATAGCGGTGAAGTCGACGCCCCGTCCGGGCACCAGGTTGATGCCCGACAGCAGGTCGGCCATCTTGCCCTGCCCGGCCGCACGGGCGGCAGCGATGGCCTGCGCCTTGGTCATGCCGGCGGGCAGGCGCTGACCGATCACGCCGGCGAAGAGCAGGTCGGTGGCGTGGCCCAGCACGCGGGGGCCGACGGCGGTCAGTGCCACCGAGACGACCGCGGCCAGCACGACCAGCGTCACCTTGAGTCGTTCCGGGCGCAGTCTCCCAGCCAGCCGGCGGAGCGACGGCCCGAAGCTCTGGGCCTTCTGGCCGACCATGCCGGGAGGGCCATGGCCGGGGCCCCCTCCGACGCGCACCCGTTCGGTGGACTGCATGACCTTCGGAGTGCCGCCGGGTTGCGCCGGCGTGGGGCTGGAGCCGGACGGATGCCCCTTGCCGCCGTGCCTCATGCCGCGACCTGCCGTTGCGACTCGACGATCTCGCGGTAGGTCGCGGACGAGGCGAGCAGCTCGTCGTGGCTCCCCCGGCCCACCACGCGGCCGTCCTCGAGCACGACGATCTGATCGGCGTCCATGATGGTCGCCACCCGTTGGGCAACGATCACCACCGTGGCGTGACGCGTCACCGGCGCCAGGGCACGCCGCAACCTCGCGTCGGTCGCAACGTCGAGCGCCGAGAAGGAGTCGTCGAAGAGGTAGACCTCGGGGTCGCGGATCAGGGCGCGGGCGATCGCGAGACGTTGCCGTTGTCCGCCGGACACGTTGGTGCCGCCCTGCGCGATGGGCGCTTCGAGTCCGCCCTCCATCGCTTCGACGAAGTCACGAGCCTGCGCGATCTCGAGGGCGCGCCACATCTCGTCCGCGCTGGCGTCCGGCTTGCCGTAGCGGAGGTTGCTGGCGACCGTTCCGGTGAACAGGTAGGCCTTCTGGGGCACCAGCCCGATGCGCGCCCACAGCGCCTCGGGCGCGTAGTCGCGGACGTCGATACCGTCGATGAGGACGCTGCCCTCGGTGGCGTCGAAGAGGCGGGGGATGAGGTTGAGCAGGGTGGTCTTGCCCGCGCCGGTGGAGCCGATGATGGCCACCGTCTGGCCGGCAGGGGCGGCGAGATCGACGCCCTCGAGGACCGGATGGCTGGCTCCCGGATAGCTGAAGCCGACTCCACGGAGCTCGAGGTGGCCGCGCTCGGGCGCCAGGGTGGCGCCGTGCGCGGGCGGTACCACGGTGGGCTCGGTGTCGAGCGCCTCGCCGATGCGATCGGCCGACACGGCGGCGCGCGGCAGGATCACCAGCATGAACGTCGACATCATGACGGCCATGAGGATCTGCATGAGGTAGCTCAGGAAGGCCGTCATCGAGCCGATCTCCATCGCGCCGGAGGCGACGCGCAGGCCCCCGAACCACAGCACCGCGACGCTCGAGACGTTGGTCACCAGCATCACCAGGGGGAACATCAGGGCCATCCAGCGGCCGACGTAGAGCGTCACGTCGGTGAGCTCGGCGTTGGCGCGACCGAAGCGGGTGCGTTCGAACGGCTCGCGCACGAAGGCGCGGATGACGCGGATGCCGCCGATCTGCTCGCGCAGGACCTCGTTGATCCGGTCGATGCGCTTCTGCATGCGCCGGAAGCCGGGCACCATGCGCGAGATGACGATGCCCACCAGCCCGGCCAGTACGGGCACCGCCACGGCGACCAGCCAGGCGAGCCCGACGTCCTGGCGCAGCGCCATGATCACGCCGCCGATCATCATGATCGGCGCCACCATCAGCATGGTGAACGCCATCATCAACATCATCTGGACCTGCTGCACGTCGTTGGTGCTGCGGGTGAGGAGCGAGGGCGCGCCGAAATGCGCCAGTTCGCGACTGGAGAACGAGGCGACGTGACGGAAGATGCCCGAGCGCAGGTCGCGGCCGAACGCCATGGCCGTGCGCGCGCCGAGGTAGACGGCGCCGATGGTGCAGACGATCTGGAGCAGCGAGACCGCCAGCATCCAGCCGCCCTCGCGCACGATGTAGCCGGTGTCGCCGCGGATGACGCCGTTGTCGATGATGGCCGCGTTGATGCTCGGCAGCGTGAGGGACGCCAGCGTGCCGACGAGCTGAAGCGCGACGATGGCCGCCATCGAGCCCCGGTAGGGGCGGGTGAAGCTATTCAGGATCCTCAGAAGCATGGGGCGTCTCCCGGTGTCGGTTGGGGCGACGTTCCTCATCGCCCGGCTCGGTGTCTTCCTCTCCGGTGTCTTCCTCCTCGGCCAGCTCAAGCGTGGCCCGGTTGAGCGCGATGAGGCCGTTGCGGAGCTGCCTCAGTTCGTCCTCGTCGAGACGCGACAGGCTCCGGTGAAGGCCCGAACGGTTGCGGCTCAGTTTCTCCAGGAGCGACGTCCCGGCGGGCGCCAGCTCGATGCGCACCACACGGCGGTCCTTCTCGTCGCGGATGCGACGGACCAGGCCGCGTTCGGCCATCCGCCGGAGCATGCCCGTGGCGCTGGCGGCGGACACGCCCAACGAACGCGCCACGGCGCCGGCGGGGAGGGGACCGTCGGCCTGCAAGCGCACCAGCACCTGGAGGTGCCCCATGCTGGCGACGTCG
Organism: uncultured bacterium; assembly: GCA_964616005.1. Taxonomy (GTDB): domain Bacteria; phylum Deinococcota; class Deinococci; order Deinococcales; family Trueperaceae; genus JASBRS01. Next base: position 46,592 of record CAZTTB010000009.1, read on the forward strand.
CGGCGGATCCGGTGGAGGCCGCGCATGCCTCGCTCACGCATGGCCGTGAAGGCATCGACGACTTCCTCGATCAGGCGGTCCTTCGCCTCGGCATCATTCATTTGTGCCGCGTTGATAGTTTGCACGACGTTAAATGTATGACCGGTAGCTTCCGTTGTCAACCCCGGACCGGCGGGACCCGCTCCCGACAGCGATCCCCGACGACCGGGCCACTGTGCCGGCGGCGCCGCCGGCAGGGGTCGCCATCACGCCGGTCGCGATCACGCCGGTCGAGCGCCCGGTACCGTCCGGTGGAACGCGGCGACCTCGGCAGCGGCGACGTCGATCCGGTCGCGCTCGTCGTCGCTGAGCGCGCGGAAGGGGTCCACCGTAGCGACGCCGGCGGTCGCGTCGTAGCGCCAGGTGGCGACCACGACCCCGCCGACGATCACGGTGGGCGCCAGCATGCCGCCGCCGGCGTTCACGCTTCCGGCAAGCTCGGGGGCGACAGCGGCCGTCCGGTCCTTGTAGCCGACGAGATACTCGTCGAAGGGTGGGAGCAACCGGACGGCGCCCCGAGACGGCGGTTCCGGTGCGGTGCCGATGGTCCAGAGGGCACGCGGACCGAGATGCAACTCCTCGCCTCCCGAGCCCTGCAGCGCGCGGCGTGCGTCTCGCACGGAGAGCCCGGACCACCACGCGAAGTCGTGAACGGTCGTGGGAGCGTGTCCTTCGAGGTAGCGCCGCGCCAGTCGTGCGAGTGCTTCGGACCCCCGAACGAGCCCCGTGGGGGCGGCGGGTGCCGCCGTGTAGTCCGCGCCCGGGGCGCGCGAAGACCCGCACACCAGCACGCCGTCGAGCGCTGCACGTTGCAGCAGGTGGGGGAGCCGCTGCCCGGCGGTGTCGATCCCGTGGTCCTCGAGCCGGCGGGCGAGCTCCGCCCGGCGGACGGTGCCCTTCCCCTCGAGCGCCGTCTGTAGCACCTCGCGGCTGCGGTCGAACGTGGCCTCGTCGAGCTCGAGCTCGCGGTATCGCCTGACAGCCCTGGCCACCACCCCCGGGGCCAGCAGCTCGCGCAGCCAGGCGAGGTCTTCGGCCGCCACGTAGTGCAGGGTGCCCCGGAACATCCAGGTGCGCACCACCCGTCCGTCGCGCAGCGCTTCGTCGACCCGCTCGAGCGTGACCCCGGGCGCGCGCACGCCGACGGCCCAGGGCGCCTTACGCGGATCCTGGGCCTGGACGCCGCACAGGTGCGCGACCACGGCCGCCGGCTCGCGCGGCGCGCGCGGCTCGAGCAGCTGGGAGGCGAGGCGCCAGGCGGCGATGCGCTCGGAGTCGGTCACGCCCCTTCGTCATCGGGCTCGGCGAGGGCCGGACGGCGCTGGTAGAACAGGGGCGGGTCGATGCCGAGCATGCGGAGGTAGACGTAGCCCTGGCCGCGGTGATGGATCTCGTTGTCGATGAGGTACATCAGCGTGGTGACGACGGGCGCCGTCCACAACCCGAAGGCGTTGGCGGTCTCGCGGAAGCGTTCGGCCGGGATCTTCGGCCAGCTCTCGGCGAGGACGCGGTCGGCGGCGTCCCAGGCGCCGAGAAGGTCGTCCTTGGTCTCGGGTCCGGGGTCGCCGTAGCCGCCGGAGGTCCAGTCGTCCTCGAGCACACCCTTCATGGTCGGCGCGATCATCTGCAGCATCTCGGTGGCGAGCGCACCGAAGGTGCGCATACCTCCGGCGCTGAAGGTGAACAGCTCGTCTTCGGGGAAGGCCTGGAGGACGCGCCGGGTCAGGCGGCGGTGGCCCTGCCAGTGCTCGAGCAGCATGTCGGTGGTGAGGGCGGTGGGAGAGAGGTTCGTCATGGTCGGGCTCCTCGTGGGGGGAGACGGTCGCGCCGGGCCGGTTCCGGTGGCCGAGTCCGCTACGAGCACCCTAGCGCGGATCAGCGACAGGACATGACGCCGATTCCGGCGCGCGGAGATCCGCTATCCTCGCGGCATGTACGACCCGGTGATGCGGGTGTTGACGGTGCTGGAGATCCTGCAGGCGCGCGAGCGTGTCACGGGACCCGAGCTCGCCCGGAGGATGGAGGTGAGCCGCCGCACGGTCCAGCGCTATGTGGCTCGGCTCCAGGACCTCGGGATCCCGGTGGAGGGCACGCCCGGGGTGGGTGGAGCCTACCGGCTGCGCCCCGGTTTCCGGCTCCCGCCTCTGATGTTCACCGACGAGGAGGCGTTCGCGCTAGCGCTCGGGCTGCGGGCACTCCGGCATGTCGGTCTGGAAGCGTTCGCCCCGGCGGCGGAGGGGGCGGCGGCGAAGCTGACGCGCGTGCTGCCGGATGCGGTGCGGGAGCGCGTTGGGGACGTCGAAGAGGCGGTCACGCTCGAAGCGGGCCGGTGGACGGTGGCCACCGACCCCGCGACGGTGCTCACGGTCGCCGCGTCCATCCGCGCGCGACGCACGGTGAGGTTCCGCTACATGACGCACGACGGGGCGGTGAGTGAGCGGTCGGTGGAGCCGTACGGCCTGGTGCATCTGGACGGTCGCTGGTACCTGGTGGGCCACTGCCAGATGCGCCGCGCCCTGCGTACGTTTCGACTGGATCGTGTGACGGACGTGGTCGAGGGCGACAGCGCATTCGAGCGCCCGGCCGCGTTCGACGCCCGCCAGTTCCTCGTCGCGTCGCTGCCGTTCGTGAAGGAGCCGTACGACGTCGAGGTATGGCTCGGTCTCTCGCCCGAAGCGGCCGTCCGGCGGCTGGAGCCCTGGAGGGTGTCGCTGGAGGCCGCCGACGGAGGCACGCGGCTCCGGTGCACGCGCGACGAGCTCGAGCCCTTCGCGGCGATGCTGCTCGGCCTCGGGTGCCCGTTGCGCGTGCACGGCCCCCAGGCGCTGCGGGACGCCTTCGCCACACTCGCGGGGCGTGCGTCGGCAGCGGCCAGGTGACGCCGGCCTCGGGCTCCAGGGTCCGCAAGCAGGCTGCGAGCAGGTCACGTCCGGTGAAGACATCGTTGGCAGTGAGCGGTACCGGCACGTCCAGCAGCGGCGCGGGACGTTCGGCCCTTGGGACGGCTCGCGTGCGCCCCCACACTGCCAGCGAAGCCACTGGAAGGTGGGACGTTCCTATGGAGACGACGAGGACGGAAGCAGACCGGAGGGATGCGTGGGGCCGCGCGGCCGGGCGCCCGAGGACGGAGAGCGGCGCCGGATCCGCGTTCGGGTTCGGGTTCGGCGCGATCGTCCTGGGACTGGGTACGGCGGCGGTGACGCTGCTGGGACCGCTGGGACTGGGCGCGATCCGCTACCACGCGTCGGAGGGGGCGGTGAACCAGATCCTGGGCGGCGACGTTGCGGGACTGCTGCTCGTGGCCCCTGCCGCGGTCGTCGCGGGCGTTCTGGTGCTGCGGCGGAACCCGGCGGGGCCGGTACTGGCACTCGGGCCGTCCGCCTACGTCCTGTACACGGAAGTCCAACTCGCTCTGGGTGGGGACTTCGTACGCTACCCGGGCAACAGTGAGCGCTTCTTCCTGCTGTTCCTCGCCTTGTTCGTGCTCGCCGGGACGCTCCTGGTGCGCTCCTGGACGGGGTTCGACGGCGCACGGCTGCCGCCCCTCTCGCACCGCTTCACGCGCTTCGTGGCGGGGTTCGTGCTGGTGATCGCCGCCTTTCTGGCCGTCGGGCTGCACCTGCCCGGACTGATCGCTTCGTTGCGGGCGTCGCCTTCGGGGAGCGCGGGCCTGACGGACCCCGCGGTGTTCTGGTTGGTCAAGTTCATGGACCTGGGCGTGGTCGTCCCGGTGCTGGTGGTCGTCGCCGTCGGTGTGCTGCAGCAGCGGGACTGGGCGCACAAGGCGATGGTCGCCGTGGTCGGCTGGATCGCCTGTCTGGGCTCCGCTGTGGCGGGCATGGCGATCGTGATGCAGGCAGCACAAGACCCCGAGGCCTCGATCGGCAACGTGGTGGCCTTCGGGCTCTTCGCGGTGGTAGGGCTGGCGATCGCCGTCGGCGTGTACCGTCCGCTGTTCCGCGTGCGCTAGAGCTCGCGGAGTGACACCATGTCCACGAACGCCTCCACGACGTGCGGGTCGAAATGCGCGCCCGCACCCTCCTCGATGTGGGCGAGCGCGGCCATCGGGCTCCAGGCCGCGCGATAGGGCCGGTCGCTGGTCAGTGCGTCGTAGACGTCGACGACCGCGAAGATCCTTGCTTCCAGCGGGATGGCTTCGCCGGAGAGCCCCTCCGGGTAGCCTCCGCCGTCCCAGCGCTCGTGGTGGTAGTGGGGGATGGCGAGCGCCGGTCGCAGGTAGTGGATGCCCTTGAGCATGTCGTAGGCATTGCCGGGATGCAGCTTCACGACCGCGAACTCCTCCGGCGTGAGCCGGCCGGGCTTGAGGAGGATGGCGTCGGGCACCGCCATCTTGCCGATGTCGTGGAGCAGCGCTCCGCGCCGCAGGTGCGGCCGGTCGGTTTCCGGTACGCCCAGCCTGGCGGCCAGGTCCAGTGCCATCGACGTCACGCGCTGGCTGTGGCCGGCGGTGTCCTCGTCCCGGAGGTCGAGCGCCATCGCCCAGCCTTCGATGGTCCGGTCGTAGGCGTCCTCCAGCTCCGTGTTGGCGTTGTGGAGGTCGGTGACGAGGTCATCGCGTTGGATGGCGATCGCGATCTGATTGGACAGCGCCTCGGTGAACACATGGGCGTCGTCGTCGAGATGCAGCGGTGCGCGCGTGAACAGCTCGATCGCACCTTGGAGCCTACCCGCGCTGACGAGCGGAACGGCGAAGCAGCCACGGAACCCCAAGCGCCTGAGGTACTGCACGCCCTTCGCTCCGGGCGCGTCGGCGTCGAGGACCGTTACCGCGGCGCGCGTTCGAGCCGCCCTCCCGGCCAGCCCGCGGCCGAAGGGGATGGCGGCGACGTGCTCCGGCATGCCACGGCCCGCCAGTAGGTTCATGCGTCTCCGGGCCGGATCGAGGCGGAACACGGCTACGGCATCGACGCCCAGCTTCTCGGTCATCTCGTTCAGGGCCGTGCTGAGGATGTCGACGAGGGGTGAGTCGACGAGGATGGCGGTGTCGATCCGGTGGATGATCTTGAAGCGGTCCAGTTGCTTCTCGAACCGGGCCAGGAGGGTCGTGGCCCGCTGCTCGGCCTGGACGCGATCGGTGACGTCGCGCAGGATGCCCTCGACGCCCTTCAGAGCGCCGTCGGCGGAGTGGATGGGTCGGCTGTGTTGCTCGACATGCACGAGATGTCCGTCCTTGTGGAACATGCGGATGATCGAGCGCGCCTGGCCGGGGTCGCCAGGTGTGATCTCGAGGAGGTCCTGGTCGTCCGGATGCATGACGGTGAAGAACAGGCCGGAGTCCGCGTAGTGCTCCTCGGAGGTGTAGCCGATGAGTTCCATTACCGACGGGCTGACGTACTCGAAGCGCAGGCTCGGATGCAGACTGATCCGGAACACGACGTCCGTCGCGTTCTCCGCCAGCATGCGGTAGCGCTCCTCGCTGCGCTGCAGCGCGTCCCGGGCCTGCAGTTGGCGGGTGACGTCCTGGACCACAACCAGCTCGGCACGGCGGTCGCCGAACGTCAGGGGGTGGCCCGTCAGCTCGACGTCGATGAGGCTCCCGTCCTTCCGGACGTGGCGCCAGGTCCCCGCGGAGGCGATCGGCGCGCCGGCACCACCCGGTGCTGGGTCGGACCCGGCGGGATCCTCCGCTGCCGGCAGGTCGCGGAGGGTCATCGCCAGGAACTCGGCCTCGGTATAGCCGTAGTGCTGGATGGCCGTTTCGTTGACCGCCAGGAAGGCGAACGAGTCGCGGTCGCACACGAACATCGACAGCGGGTTGGCGTGGAACAGTTGGCGGAACGTGGCCTCGCTCTCGCGTAGCGCCAACTCGGCCCGTCGGCGCTCGCTGACGTCCTGCTTGATGGCGATGTAGTGGTGGATGCTGCCGCCGTCCACGACAGGCGTGATGGTCTGTTCCTCGGGGTAGAAGCTGCCGTCCTTGCGCCGGTTCACCAGCTCTCCGCGCCACACCCGGCCGGCCGAGATGGTGTCCCACAGGTCCCGGTAGAACCCCGGCGGGTGCCTTCCCGACCGGAGAAGCCGGGGGTTCTGGCCGACGGCTTCGGAGCGCGAGTAGCCGGTGACGGCCGTGAACGCCGAGTTGACCCACTCGATGGTGCCGGAACGATCGGTGATCACGATAGCGTTGGCCGCCGCCTCCATGGCGGCCCCCTGCAGCGTCACGCGCTCGGCGGCCGCTCCCAGCGCGCTCCTCAGGCGGTGACGTTCGCTCACGTCGCGCACCACCATGCTGGTGCGCTCGTGCGCCGAGGCATCGATGTAGGTCGCGGCGGAGATCTCGGCGGCGAAGCGGCTGCCGTCGCGTCGCTTGAGGAGTAGCTCGCGGGTCGAGTGTCCGGTCCGGCCGCGGTCCGAGAGGAAGGTCGCCACCTTCGGATCATCGGGATCGAGAAGCTCGTCCTGGTGTAACGACTCGGTCATGTCCAGGGGCCAGCCGATCATGGCGCGCATGGCGGGGTTGGCCATCCGTACGGCTCCGTCGGAGTCGGTGAGAAGGATGCCGTCGATACTCGAGTCGAACAGGGCGCGATAGGTGGCCTCGGATTCGGCGAGGGCGGCTTCGGTGGCCTTGCGGGAGGTGGTGTCCCGGCCGACGCCATACGCCAGCCGCGCGTCCTTGTCGACCTGGATGTTCCACTCGATCCAACGGGTGCTGCCGTCGCGGTGGCGGAAGCGATTCTCGAACCCGTGCAGGACGCCCGCTTCGATCGCCGTGCGGGACGCCTCGTCGGTGCGCGTCCAGTCGCCCCGGTCGAGGAACGAGCTGAGGTGCCGGTCGACGACCTCCTCTGGAGGGAAACCCAGCACCTGCGTCCAGGCCGGATTGGCGTAGCGCACTACCCCGTCGAAGTCGACGACGGCGAAGAGGTCCTGCGAGAGACCGAAGAATCGCTCGAGGGCGCTCGCGTCCAAGCGCACCATGTCGGAACTCACGGTGCGGCCCCGGTCCCGGGTCCGAGGCGGCCGGGCGATCGGTCGATCCGGTGGCATCGCGGGCGCTCCATGCCCCCATTCCTCTCGGACGTCGGATCGGTTCGACCGGGCCCGGTCGATAGGGTTGGGGTGACAGGGTTGGGGAGACAGTGTTGGGGAGACAGTGTTGGGGAGACAGTGTGGAAGAGGATGGGAAGACCCGGTACCGGAGCCGACGCCGCGCACGTCGTGCCACCAGTACAGCACGGATGCGCCGTCGGGGCCGTGACATACCACTTGCGCGGCTGCCCTCGACGCGCACACGCGGGTCGAGGGTCGCGATCTTCCTAATCCCGGCTCATCCCCTTCCCTTAGCATGGTGCCCGTGAAGATCGTGCAGGGCCTGCTGCTGCTCGCGCTCACGGCGGTGCTGTCCCTGGCGGCCCTGTTGGGGTCGTCGGCGCTGCACTGGGCGCAGAACCTGCCGTCGCTGGCGCCGGTGGAGGCACTCCAGTACACCTCGGACTCCACCGTGTACGCCCGTGACGGCACCTCGATCGGCACGCTGGTGCCCGCGATCGGCAAGAACAAGGAACCCACCAACCGTATCCCCGTGACCCTGAGCCAGGTGTCCCCCGCGGCGCTGGAGGCGCTGGTGGCTTCCGAAGACGATCAGTTCTTCCGCGAGTACGGTTTCAGCCCTTCGGGCATCGCCAAGGCCGTCTACCAGGTGCTCGTCGGCCGGTCGCGACGTGGCGGCTCGACCATCACCACCGAGCTGGTCAAGAACACCGTGCTCCGCGACATCGCCGACGAGCGCTCGCTGAACCGCAAGGTGAAGGAGTTCCTGCTGGCGATCGAGCTGGAGCAACGCCTGACCAAGAAGGAGATCTTGCAGCGCTACGTCAACGTGGTGTTCTGGGGCGGCAACGTCTACGGCATCCGGGCGGCGTCGCAGGCCTACTTCGGGCTCGACCCGATCCAGCTCAATCTGGCCCAGGGGCTCTACCTGGCGGTGCTGGTGCCCGCGCCCAACGCCATGCACGGCGACTTCGCCGCAGCCCGGCACGGCATGAGGGTGGTGCTCGACAAGATGGTGCGCCGGGGGTCGATCTCGGCGGCGGACGCGCGACAGGCGTGGGATTACCGGCTCGAGCCCCGGGGATGGGCCGTCACCTACGACGGCCACGGCAATGTCGTGAAGGCGACGCGCACCGGATCCTCGGTACAGGTGGCCTCGAGCATCGACACCAGTCTGTCCCGTGGCGTCATGCTGGCGGTTCGCAACTGGCTGGTGAAGCGCTACGGTGACAGCGTGGTGTTCGGCAGCGGGGGCCTGAGCGTCTACACCACCATCGATGTCCAGGCTCAGAAGGCGGCGATGGCGGCCAGCCGCGAAACCCAGGTGCCCAAGGGCGCGCAGATGGCCATCGTTGGGATCGACCCCAAGAGCGGAGGGGTGCTGGCGATGGTGGGGCAGAAGCTGGGCGGCGATCGTAGGCCGCAGGACTTCAACCGTGCCCTCCAGGCCTACCGTCAGCCCGGCTCGTCGTTCAAGCCCATCGTCTACGCAACCGGTATCCAGGAGGGCGCCCTGAACGAGGCGAGCATCCTGGTCGACGATCCCACCACCTTCAAGGTCAACGGCAAGCCCGACTACCGGCCCAAGGAATGGGACAACGCCTACGAAGGGTACGAGACCGCGCGGCTGGCGCTCGACCGCAGCCGCAACATCCCGGCGGTGAAGGCGCTTCAGGAAGCCACTCCGCAGGCCGTGGCGGCCAAGGCGCGGCTGCTGGGCTACGACGTCAAGCCCTACCTGGGCATGGCGCTCGGCAGCTTCGTGGTCACGC
>CAZTTB010000010.1:0-54592 GCA_964616005.1 uncultured bacterium
AGACCCACCACGTGGTGGAGGCCGTCATGAAGGCCTTCGCCCGGGCGCTCTTCGCAGCCACCCGAGTGACGCACGACGGTGTGCCGTCGACGAAGGGGACACTCTGAGCATGCGAACCGTGTTGATCGACTACGGAGCCGGGAACCTCCATAGCGTCGAACGTGCCTTGCAGCGCGCGGGTCTGGCCGTGGAACGCCACGACGATCCGCTCCTGGCGGCCGGGGCGGATGTGTTGGTGCTCCCCGGTCAGGGGCACTTCGGACAGGTGATGACGGCCTTCCGTACCTCAGGCTTCGAGCCGCTGGTACGCGAGCATGTGCGCGCCGGTCGTCCCTTCCTCGGCATCTGCGTGGGGCTGCAGCTGTTGCTCGACGCCTCCGAGGAGGCACCCGACGTGCCGGGGCTGGGTCTTCTTCCGGGTACGGCCCGCCGCTTCCCGGCCGACGGCGTGAGCGTTCCGCACATGGGGTGGAACCAGATCCGGCGCCACCGCGACCCGGCGCTGCTCGAGGGCATCGCCGACGACGCCTTCGTCTACTTCGCGCACTCGTACTACGTCAGCTTCGAACGGCTCGATGTTCCCGGCGCCTTCACCCGCTACGGCCCGATCGACTTCAAGAGTGCGATCTCGCACGGTGCGCTCCATGCGACGCAGTTCCACCCGGAGAAGAGCCAAGCGGTGGGACTCACGGTGCTGGCGAATTTCGCGAGGCTGGCCCGTGCAACGGTGGAGGCCTAGCGTGCGGTGGGCGCGCGGCGACCGCGCGGCGCCGGTTGCACGCTGGGCGGTGCTGCCGGCGCTGTTGCTGCTTGCCCTGGGGCTGCCGTGGGCCTCGGCGCAGAGCGGTGCGTGGACCGTCCAGACGGTGGCGCTGCGCGACCTTCGCCAGGCCGACACCGTGGTCGCCCAGCTCCGCAACCTCGGGTTCGACGCCTACGACGAGTTCGGCATGAGCGACGGCAAGCAGTTCGTGCGGGTGCGCGTCGGTTGTTACACCGACCGAGCGGCGGCTCAGGCGGCTGCGACCGCCCTCGCCAAGCACGTGACGGAACAGGCGGTCCCGACGGAGCTATCGGTCGGCGCCAAGCCGGACCGGTGCATCCTGGAGGACGTCGGCTTCCTGAAACCTGCGGCCTGGAAGCGCGTCGAAGCTGCCAACGGGCTCCCGACCTTCCGCGTCCGGATCGCCGGTCGCAGCGCCGACGTGGTGTTCGATGGTGCGGGCTGGCGGGTGTTTCAGGATGGCGCCGCTCGCCCCGTGACGGCCGCCGTCACCGGCAGCGCATCGTTCGTCGTGGCGCACCCGGGCGGCGTGCCGTGGGTGGCCGAAGAGGTAGCGAGCGGGACCCGTCTGCTCTGCCCCGGCACGTTGATCGGACATGCCGGTCAGGCCGCCATCGTCGAACGTGCGGGCGAGGTCGTGGCGTGTAGCTTCGCGCCCCGCCCGAGCCGCCTCGCTGCCGGCAAGAGCCCATGAGCGGGCGACTCGTCGTCCTCACTGGGCTCAGCGGATCGGGCAAGACAACGGCACTGCATGCACTGGAGGACATCGGCTTCTACACCGTCGACAACCTGCTCCCGGCTCTGTGGGAGGGCCTGGTCGATGCCGCCGGCGGTGGCGAGAACGCCATCGCCATCGGTGTCGACATCCGCACCCGCGCTTTCCTGGCCGCCGCACCCGCCGCCCTGGCGGCGTTGCGTGCTCGCGGGCTGGTGGTGACGGTGGTGTTCCTCGATGCCAGCGATCCGACGCTGGTACGTCGATACAACTTCACGCGCCGTACGCACCCCCTGGCCGAGGGGACGCTCACGGCCGACCTGACGCAGGAGCGGCGCGCCCTGGAGGGTATTCGCGCGCTGGCCGACGTGGTCATCGACACCACCGCGACCAGCGCCCGCGATCTGACGCAGGACCTGTGGGATCGCTTCGGTCAGGAGGGGGACTTCCTGTTGAGGGTGCTCTCCTTCGGCTACAAGCGGGGTGTCCCCACCGATGTGGACAGCGTTCTGGACGTTCGTGCGCTCCCGAATCCGTACTACGATCCGACGCTCAAGCCTCTGCCCGGCACGTCGCCGGAGGTCCAGTCGTTCGTCTTCACGCCGAGCTCCTTCGAGCTCTACACCCGCTTGCGCGAGCTGGTACGGGTGCTGGCGGCCGGCGCGCGTACCGAGGGGCGGTCGAGTTACAGCGTCGCGATCGGATGCACCGGCGGGCAACACCGCTCGGTGGCCGTAGCGGAGCGGCTCACCCACGATCTGGCCGACACCTTCCGCACCCGGGCGCAGCATCGTGATCTCGAGGAAGCTCTGCGGGAGAACGCGTGAGGCGTCTTCGCGACCGCCTCGACACCGTGTTGACGTGGCGCTTCTGGCTGACGCCGGGCATGGGCGTCAAGCGCCACGTGGTGCTGGCGGTAGCGGGGGCGCTGCTGCTCGTGCTCGGCGTGATCGGCGGGGTGCTGTGGGCCTTGAACGGGCGACGCCGCGAGCTCTCGAGCCCGATCGAGCACGTACTGGTGAGCGGCGCGTGGCGCGCCGCCGGCATCTATCTGTCACTGGCGCTGGTGCTGCTGGGTGTGTTGGTCGCGGTGATCGCGGTCGGGCGCCTCAATCGCTCGCTGCTGTCGAACTGGATGCCCAGCCCGAGCCAGGCTGCCGTGTTGCTCCACCGCCGGCTCTCGTTGGCCAGAGGGCCACGCATCGTTGCGCTGGGCGGCGGCAGCGGCCTCAGCAACCTGCTTCGCGGGCTGCGCGGCCACACCTCCAACGTCACCGCGGTGGTCACCGTCAGCGATGACGGAGGTTCCTCGGGGAGGCTGCGCGAGGCGTTCGACATGCCGCCTCCGGGCGATCTCACCGATTGCCTGGCCGCGCTCAGCGACAACGAGCTGGAGGTCAGCCGTCTGCTGCAGTATCGCTTCTCGCGTGGCGAGGAACTCAAGGGGCACACCTTCGGGAACCTCTTCATCACGACGCTCACGGAGGTGGAGGGCGACTTCGGGCAGGCGATCCGGGTCCTCAATCGGCTGCTGAACCTGGCGGGCGCGGTCTACCCGGTCACCGGGATGCCGGTCACGCTGTTGGTGACGAAGGCCGACGGGCAGGTCATCCGGGGCGAGAGCCGCACGCGCGAGTGCGCTGGGCCGGCGCGTTCGCTGGCGCTCGAGCCGGAGGCGCCCGAGGCCGTTCCGGAGGTGATCGAGGCGCTGCGGCGGGCGGATCTGGTGGTTCTCGGCCCGGGCAGTCTCTTCACCAGCACGCTCCCCCCCATCCTCGTCCCTACCGTCGGTGACGCTCTCCGAAGCAGCGCCGCGAGGATCGTCTACGTGTGCAACATCATGACCGAGGCCGGCGAGACCGATGCCTTCGATGCGTACGCGCACGTCGACACGCTGGCGCGTCACCTCGGTCGCCTGCCCGATGTCGTCATCCTCAACAGCACGCCGGTCGATGAGGAGCGTATCCGGGCCTACCGCGCGGAAGGAGCGGCCGTCGTCGACCCGGCCCCGGAGCGGTTCGATGAGATCGGGATGGACGTGCTCCACCTTCCCCTGCTGGGCAGCGGCCCCGTTGCCCAGCACGACAGTGAACGTCTGGCGGCCTGGCTCGTCGAGCACGCCCGCAGCCACGGCGTTGCGCGAAAGGCAGGTCCGCGATCATGATCCATCTCCTCGTCCTCGCACTGGCCGCGCTGCACCTTCAGGACCCTGCCGGTGACGCGATCGGAGACGGCACCCTGGTGCCGCCCACCGCACCGATCTACGCCAATACGGCGGCCTTCGATCTGCAATCGGTGACGCTCACGAGCGATCCCAAGCTGACGGTGCGGCTGGAACTGGGGTCGCTGAGCGATGCTGGCAAGCTCCCCAATGGGTTCTCCGGCCCGATCATCGAGGTCTACCTCGACACCGCTCCGGGGGGCGCCCAGCAGCTCCTCCCCGGCTCCTCCATGTCGATGCCGCCCAAGCACGGCTGGGAGGTCGCCCTTCGCGCCACCGGTGACGAGGCCTTCGCGGTCGAGGCCCAGCCCCAGGGCTCGCCCGCCAGCTGGCCGCGCCTTCCCGTGGCCGTCCAGGTCCAAGGCAACACCATCACGTTGCGAACGACCCTCGTGCGCCCCGACCGGGCCGAGCTCTACGCCCTGACGGGTGTCTACGATCCGTTCACGCAGAGCGGCTGGCGACCGCTCAGCCCGACGGTGTCGCCCTGGGCGTTCTCCAGCCCGACCCAGCAGGTGCCGGTGGTCGACCTGCTGGCGTCCAACCAGAGCGCGCAACGGCGGGAGATCGACAGTGGGGTACTCGCGCCGGATCGCTCCCCGTTCCAAGGGATCGGCTGGCTCGTGCTGATGGTGTTGGGCCTGGTCACGGCGGCAGCGGGGCTGGTGGTACGGCGGCGAGTACGGGCGGCGCCCGTCGATGCGGCCGACGGCGGCGACTCCGTCCCTGCCGAGGGCGCCGCTCGCGAGGGGACGACGGAGCCCAGCGAACGGTTCCTGAACGAGGCCGAAGAGGGAGAGCCGTGGCCCGACGCCGAGGTCAGCGTCGACCGTGCCGTGGCAGGCACCCCCGGCGCAACCCCGCACGGAATCCCGGATGCGACCCCCGACGCCGTCGCCGCGCGTGCCGACGCGAGCGCGGCGGCAAGGGAGGACGGCGCGGTTCAGGACCGTACGGTGGACAACGGCGTGTTGGAGGGCAACCCCGCGAAGGACGCCGCAACGCGGAGCGTCATCGCGCAGCCGGCGGCCGCTGCGCCGAACACGGTGGCGAGCTCGGACGAACGGGCGGACGAAGCGGTAGACGATGCGATGGCCGAACGGGCGGACGACAGCGCGGGTCCCGGCCGGCGCCGTCGCTGAGCGCTGTGGGCCGGACCCCGCCTGACCGGGCGTGGGGGCTCGTGGCGCTCAGCGCGAGCGTCGTCGTGACGCGAGCGTGAAGACTCCTCGGCGACGTTCGCGCTATACCGGGGCATGGAACAGGGCACCGATCCCCTCACGATGCAGCCGGCCGTGTCCCGGGTCCGGCAGCGGCTCGCGGTCGGCGCCGGTGCGGCGCTGCTCTCCGGCGCGGCCATGGTGGCCAGCCGCCTCCTGGTCTCCGCGCCCACCCCGATCGACTCGCTATTCGACCTGACCGGCCATCTTCTGGGGGTGCCGGCGGTCTTCAACGTCATTCACGGCCTCCCCTACGGTCTCGACCACTACGCCAAGTACGCCCTGTTCGGGACGATGGCCCTGGCCTACGTGATCCTGTGGACGGCAGTGGCATTGCCGTTGACGCGCCTGACGCGCGCCTGGCGTCTGGTCGTGCCGGTGCTGGTCACGCCCGCACTGATGGGTCTGGTCCTGCTGCCGCTGGAGGGGCTCGGTGCGTTCGGCCTCGATCCCAACAACTACGTCTACCGACCCTGGCCCACCCACCTGTGGGCGGCGGCGTTCGGCGCCGTCTACGGCGCGGTGCTGCTGGTCGCTCGTCGGGGCGGAGCCGTAGGCGGGCGCGTCCACGATGCGGGCCGGCGCGAGGTGCTCGGTCGAAGCGCCCGCGGGTTGCTGGTCCTGGCGCTGGGGCTGGGGACGGCGCGCCTGGCGCTCGGCGCCCTGGCTCGGGCGGCGGCGCAACTCGAAGGGCTGCTGTCGCGGATCCGGGGGCTCGGACCGGTCATCACCCCGGTGGGCGATCACTACGTGGTGTCGAAGAACTTCTCCGATCCCAGAGTCGACGGCTCGCGCTGGCAGCTCAAGCTGCACGGTCTGGTGGAGCATCCGCTCGAGCTGAAGCTCTCCGATCTCGAGGCGCTGCCGTCGGTAACGCGCAGCACCACCCTGATCTGCATCTCCAACGAGGTCGGCGGGCACCTGGTCGGGAACAGCCTATGGACCGGTGTGCCCATGGCCGACCTGCTGGAGATGGCCGGCCTGAGACCGGAGGCGACCCACCTGATCCTGCGCGCCGCGGACAACTACTCCGATTCGTTCCCGCTCGACGTCGCCCGCCGCGACGGCACCATGGTCGCCTACCGTCAGGACGGCGAGCCGCTGGTGCGCGGCCACGGCTTCCCGGCACGCGTGCTGGCGCCCGGCATCTACGGCATGAAGAGCGTCAAGTGGCTCGTGGACATCGAGGCCGTCGACCACGACTACACGGGCTACTGGGAGCAGCGAGGCTGGAGTCCGACGGCGGTGGTACACACCATGAGCCGCATCGATACCCCGACGGCGACGGTGCTGGGGGGCGACGCCGCCATCGGTGGCATCGCGTTCGCGGGTCTGAGGGGCATCCGTACCGTCGAAGTCTCGACCGATGGCGGCAAGGGCTGGCAGGAAGCGACCCTGCGGCCGGCCGACAACGCCTTCTCGTGGACGCTGTGGGGATTCGAGTGGCAGACGGATCCGGGCCAGTACGACGTTCTAGTGCGTGCCGTGGACGGAACCGGCGCCGTGCAGACCGCGGAACGGAGCCAGCCGCTGCCCGATGGGGCGACCGGATACCACAAGCTCAACGTGAGGGTCGGGTGATGCTCTGCCGCCGCGCTCGTCAGCGGCCGTAGGTCCCGGTGACGAACAGCTCGGCCTCGGGTGCGCGGCTCCTGCCGTCGCCCGAGCGCTCCACGCGTGCGCCCAGACGCGCCAACCGACCGGCGACATCCTCGTAGCCACGGTCGATGAATCCCACGCCGCTGATCTCGGAGCGACCTCGTGCGGCCACGGCCGCCACGATGAGGGCGCCTCCCGCCCGGATGTCGGCCGCATGCATGGTGGCCCCTGCCAGCGGTCCCCCTTCGATGCGAAGCACGCGGTCGTCGAGCTGCATGCGGGCGCCCGTCTTGGCCAGCGCCTCCACGTGCGTGAATCGGTAGGGGTAGATGTCGTCGCGAACTGTGCTGCTGCCCTCCACGGTGGCCAGGAAGGCGCCGAAGGGTGCCTGCAGATCGGTCGGCAGTCCCGGGAACGGTCCGGCGACGATGTCGGTCGGTACGAGGGTGCCGGAAGCGTCGATCCCCACCCAGTCCGGGCCGGCCTCGATCCCAACCCCGGTGCGGGACAGGGCCTCGAGCGTAGCGTCCAGGTGGTCCGGCAGGACGTTGTGCAGGCGCGCGCGGCCGCGGCTCGCGGCGGTCGCCAGCAGGTAGGTGCCGGCTTCGATGCGGTCCGGGATGGGCCGGTAGCGTACGCCGTGGAGGCGCTCCGCACCGTACACGCGGACCACGGATGTGCCCGCTCCCTCGACGGTCGCCCCCATGGCGGTCAGCATGCGCGCCAGATCGGGGACCTCGGGCTCGAGCGCCGCGTTCTCGATGATCACTTCGCGGCCCGACAGTGCGGCGGCCAGGAGCACGTTCTGGGTGCCGCCGACGGTCGAGACCTCGAAACTCACGTGACCCTGGAGCGGACCCTCGCGCCGCGCCACGAAGTCACCCTCGTCTTCGTCGACATGGACGCCGAGGTCCCGGAACGCCTGGATGTGCCGATCCACCGGTCGGGGGCCGAAGGCGCAACCGCCCGGCATGGAGATGCGGGCCTCGCCGCAGCGCGCGAGCAGGGCCCCCATGGCCACGAAGCTGGCGCGCATCTTGCTGACGAGTCGGTAGGGTGCATGACAGGTGGTGATGGTCCGGGCATGAACGTGCAGGTCCCTGCCCTCCCAGTGCGTCTCGGCGCCCACGTGGCGCAGGATCTCCTCGGTGACGAGCACGTCGCTGAGGCGCGGCACGTCCTCCAGCACCACCGGCTCGTCGGTGAGGAGCGCGGCGAGCATCAGATACAGCGCGGAGTTCTTGGCGCTGTATACGCGGAGCTCGCCCGCCAGGGGTTTCCCGCCGTGGATGATCAGGAGGTCGTTGTCGTCGGTCATCCCTGTTCCTCGCCCGGCGTCCCTTCCGGTCCGTGTGAGAATTGCCACATCATGTGCAAGTTACACATGCGCCGCACAGGTAGTCTAGGCCGGTACCGCAACATTGTCAAGAAAATACATCAGATGCTATAGTTGCTTGCCACGAGCATACGCATGGAGAGGAGCGCCGTGCCCAAGCGGGAAAAAAGCAAGCGATTGCAGGTCGTCATCACCGAGGCCCAGGACTCGCTGCTCACCAAGACGGCCTACCAGCTCTCCAATCCGGAGCGCCTCGTCTCCAAGTCGGAGGTGGTGCGGCTCGGTATCGAGATGCTGAACCGCGCCGTCGAGGAGGGCCGGCTCGATCCCGAGCTGCTCAAGACGCTCGAAGAGCACTGAGCGCGGCGCGCTCCGATGTTCCATAGCGGCGACCTCGTCGACAATCGCTACGACATCCTGGGTGTCCTCGGGGCCGGGGGCATGGCGCAGGTGTTCGAGGCGCGCGATCGCCACCTGGAACGCGCGGTGGCCCTCAAGGTGCTGCGCCCCCATCTCACCGACACCGACAGCGAACGTTTCCGTCGCGAGATCCGGGCGCTGGCGCGGCTGAATCATCCTGGCATCGTCAGCATCTACGACCTGGGGCTCGGCGAGTACGTGTACTTCGCGATGGAGCTCATCGAGGGTGGACCCGTTACCGATCTGGGTCCGCTCGAAGCGGACACGGAGTCGCTCGAGGGGCTGTTTCGCGCCGCCATCACCGTCGCCGAGGCGCTCGGGTACGTACACCGGCTGGGGATGGTGCACCGCGACCTGACGCCACGCAACATCCTGCTCACCCGGGAGGGGCATCCCAAGGTGATGGACTTCGGCTTGGTCCAGCTCACCGAGACCTCCCGCGAGCTGACGCGCACCGGGTTCACGCTCGGCACGCCGCAGTACATGGCCCCGGAGCAGGCCACCGGCGATGCGACCGGCGCCGCCACCGACCTCTACGCCTTCGGGGCGGTGCTCTACCGCACCGTGACCGGCATCGCTCCCTTCGACGCCGACAACGATCAGGCCGTTCTCTACCAGCATGTGTACGGCTCTCCCACCCCGGCCGCCGAGCTCAACGCCCAGGTCCCTGAGCCGCTCTCGCGCCTCATCTCAGGACTGCTCCAGAAGGATCCCGAACGGCGGCCGCTCTCCGGGTTCGCGGTCGCCGACGCGCTGCGCGCGATTCTTGACAGCCTGCGGGAGCGTGCCACGCACGTGGCGCTCGGCGGGCCCGGTCGCAAAGGGGTCTACCCGCGCGGGCCGGCGTCCGCTTCCGGGCTCACGCGCCAGTGGGTCCGGAAGCTCGAGGAGGGGCCGCAGTGGCCCGCCGGCATGGCGGCTGCCGGTGGCTTCGTGCTCGTGGGCCAGCGCAGCGATGCGCTGGCCGTGCTGCGGCCGGCCGACGGCGGGGTACAGACGACCTTCGAGCTCCGGGACGAGGTCAGCCAGCCGCCCGCGTTCGCGCACGACCGCATCGTCGTGGTGAGCCGGGACGGGGCCGTGCACGCGATCGCCTGGCCGCGCGGCGAGACGCTGTGGCGACGCGAAGACGCCGACGTCGTGGGCGTGCTCCCGTTCGGCGACGCCCTGCTCGTCACCGATCGGAACGTCGGCGCTGCCGCCTGGGACCTGGACGGGAACGAGCGCTGGCGTTACGACGCCGCTGCGGCCGCCGCGACGCCGCCCACCGTGCACCGCGGCCTGCTGCTGTTCGCGACGGAAGACGGCTGGCTGCATGCGGTCAAGGTCGACGACGGGTCTCCGAGCTTCAAGGTGGAGGTGGGACCGGTCGTCGCCACCCTGTCGGCCGCCGACGGCGTGCTGCTGATCCCCGAGCGCAGTGGAGCGCTGCATGCGTTCGACCTCGCCCGCCACGATACGCTGTGGACTTTCGATCTCGAGGGCGAGCTGTGGGCGACGCCGCTGATCTGGAACCAACGGGTCTTCACGGTCTCCTGGGGGCGGAAGTTGCACTGCCTGTCGTTGAGGACGGGCGACGACCTGTGGGTGCGCGACCTGCCTGCGGCCGTCACGGCCGCCCCCAGCCTGGCCTCAGGCACGCTGTACCTGGGCACCGAGGGAGGCGAGCTGCTGTGCTTCGACGCCCGCAGTGGCCAGCTGCTGTTCCGCGACCGGGTGGGGAGCGGCGCCGTCCAGGCGAGCCCTCTGCCGGTCGCTGACAGCGTGGTGGTGGCGGCGCTCGACGGCACCGTCGCCGCCTACCGCTGAACGGCGGCCTCAGGCGTAGGCAGCGGCGTCCGCCTGGACCTGGGCGAGCATCGCCTCCTCGAGTTGCGAGGCCTGCTGCTCCCGGGCGGTGGCATCCTCGACCGAGGGGTGGGGCTCGATCCTGACGAACCGCTTGCGCGCCTCGGGCCAGCTCCCGAGTAGCGCCTGGGCCAGGGGGGAGCCGGTGAGGGTCAGGTGGCGCTCGAGCAGGGCCTTCAAGAGCTGTTCTTCGACCGATCCCGAGAGCTCGAGCACCCGCACCATGCCGGGGTTGATACGTTCGGCGATGTCCCCGTCGTCGTCGAGAACGAAGGCGATCCCACCGGACATGCCGGCGCCGAAGTTGCGGCCGGTGCGCCCGAGCACCACAGCGACGCCGCCCGTCATGTACTCGCAGCCATGGTCGCCGCAGCCCTCGACGACCGCGCGCGCGCCGGAGTTGCGCACGCACAGGCGCTCTCCGGCCTTGCCCGCGGCGTACAGGCTGCCTCCGGTGGCGCCGTAGAGGACGGTGTTGCCCAGGATCACGTTGCCGTCAGGCGCGCGGGTGGTGCCCGCCGGGGGAAGGACGGCGATCTCGCCGCCGGCCATGCCCTTGCCAACGTAGTCCTGGGCCTCCCCGATCAGCCGTAGATGCATCCCGTGGTTGGTGAACGCACCGAAGCTCTGCCCGGCCGCGCCCCGGAACTCCGCCCGCAGCGATCCCGGCGGCAGGCCGGCCTCACCGTGGATCCTGGCGATCTCGCCGCTCACACGCGCGCCCACGCTGCGCTCGCCGTTGTGGATCGGGTAGCCGAGCTGCACCGGTTCTCGCTGTTCGACGGCCGCCTGCGCGTCCAGCCACAGACGCTCGTCGAGCGGCGGCACCTTCTCGGGGCGATCGTTGTGGCGCTGCCGGCTGCGGCGCGCCCGGGTTCGGCCGGGATCGGGGTCACGCAGGACGTCCGAGAGGTCGAGGGTCACCTTCTTGGGCAGCACTACCTCACGGGCTTCGAGCAGGTCGACGCGGCCCACGATCTCGTCGAGACTCCTGGCTCCCAGCCCTGCCAGGATCATGCGGATCTGTTGCGCTACGTACACGAAGAAGTTGATGACATGCTCGGGCTCACCCTGGTAGCGCTTGCGGAGCTCCGGGTCCTGGGTCGCCACACCGACCGGACAGGTGTTCAGGTGACACTGGCGGATCATGGCGCACCCCGCCGCGACCAGCGCGGCGGTCCCGAAGCCGTACTCCTCGGCGCCCAGCATCGCGGCCACCACCACGTCCCGGCCTGTCTTCATGCCGCCATCGACACGCAACGTCACGCGCCCGCGAAGATCGTTCTCCACCAGCACCTGCTGCGTCTCGGCCAGCCCCAGCTCCCAGGGGACCCCGGCATGCTTGACGCTCGACAGCGGGCTGGCACCGGTGCCGCCGTCGAAGCCGCTGATCTGGATGTTGTCGGCGTAGCCCTTGGCGACGCCGGCGGCGATGGTACCCACGCCGGCGGTCGACACCAGCTTGACGCCCACACGGGCGCGGCGGTTGACGCGCTTGACGTCGTAGATCAGCTGCGCCAGATCCTCGATGGAGTAGATGTCGTGGTGCGGGGGCGGGCTGATGAGAGTGACCCCCGGCACCGCGTGCCGGATCCGGGCGATCTCCTCGGACACCTTCCGCCCCGGGATCTGTCCGCCCTCGCCCGGCTTGGAGCCCTGAGCCATCTTGATCTCGATCTCCTGAGCGCTGGCCAGATAGCCGGGGGTGACCCCGAAGCGCCCGGAAGCAATCTGCTTGATCGCGCTGTTCGCCCAGTCGCCGGCGTGGGGGTGCCAGTCCGGAGCCTCGCTGAGCTCCGGCATGTCCCGCTCGTAGGGCTGGAACCGGATCGGATCCTCACCCCCTTCGCCCGAGTTGCTCTTCGCCTGCAGGCGGTTCATGGCGATGGCCAGCGTCTGGTGCGCTTCGCGCGACACCGATCCGTGGCTCATCGCCTGCGTGGTGAAGCGCCGGACGATCGCCTCGATCGGCTCGACCTCGTCGAGCGGAACGGCCGGGCCCAACGGCCGCGTGTCGAGCAGGTCCCGCAGGCTGGCAGGTGCGCGCTCGGCGACCTGCCGCGCGAACTCCTGGTAGGCCTCGAAATCGCGGTTCCGCACCGCCTTGTGGAGGGGCTTGAACACCATCGGGTTGAAGGCGTGATACTCGCCCGCCTTGCGGAAGCGGTAGATCCCACGGTCCGCCAACCCGGTGTCTTCACCGAACGCCTCGCCGTGGAAGCGCAACACGTCGGTGCCGAAGGTCTCCAGCGTTGCGCCGCCGACCCGGCCGGGCGTGCCGTAGAAGTACCGCTCGATGACATCGTGGTGCACGCCTAGCGCTTCGAAGATCTGTGCGCCGCGGTAGCTCGCGATGGTCGAGATCCCCATCTTCGACATGATCTTGAGCAGGCCCTTCTCGACGGCGCCGACGTAATTCTCCACGGCGGTGTCACCGTCGATGGGCTCGCGGTGCTTGGCGCTCACCGCTGCGTGCCGGGCGGTCGCGAAGGCGAGGTAGGGATGCACCAGGGCGGCGCCGTAGCCGATGAGCGCCGCGTAGTGATGGTCTTCGCGCGGCTCGCCGGTCTCGCACACGATGCCGGCCTTGGTGCGCCTCCCGACCAGCAGCAGGCGGTGGTGCACCGCGCCCACGGCCAGCAGCATCGGTACCGGTGCCCATTCGCCGTCGATGTCGCGGTCCGACAGCACCAGCACGCTGACTCCCGCCTCGACCTGTTCCTGGGCCTGATCCGCGAGGTCCTCGAGCGCCCGCCCCAGCCCTTCTGGCCCGTCCGCGACCCTGAAGCGCGTCTGCAGGGTGGCCGTGCCGAGCTGCTGCTGCCGCTTGAGGTAGCGCAGCGTAGCGGCGTCGACGATGGGGCTCTCGAAGCGCATCACGCGGGTCGCTTCCGGCTCCTGCTCCAGTACGCTGGAGCGGGGGCCGACGACCGTCTTGAGCGACATCACCAGGCGCTCGCGAAGCGGATCGATGGGCGGGTTGGTCACCTGCGCGAAGCGTTGCTTGAAGTAACGGTAGATCTGTTGCGGCTGTTCGGACATCACGGCCAGAGGCGTGTCGTCCCCCATCGAGCCGATCGGGATCGAGGCTTCGAAGCACATGGGCTCGAAGATGCGGTCGTAGTCCTCGCTGGAGTAGCCGAACGCCTTCTGCGCCCGGTTGAGCTCCACGTCGTCCCAGGGGCGCGAATCGAGCGGTTCCTCGATGCGCTGGAGTGGGATGCCGTAGCGCTCCACCCACTCCCGATAGGGCTGTCTGCGGCCGTAGCGGGCTTTGATGTCGTCGTCGCGCAGGAGCTTGCCCTCCATGGTATCGACGGCCAGCAGCCGGCCCGGCCCCAGGCGCCCCTTCTCGATGATGTCGGCCTCGTCCATCGGCAGAACGCCCGCTTCCGAGCCCACCACCAGCAGACCGTCGCGGTGGATCCAGTACCGCTGCGGGCGCAGGCCGTTGCGGTCCAGGCCCGCCACGGCGTAGCGTCCGTCGGTCAGGGCGAGGGCGGCAGGACCGTCCCAGGGCTCCATCAAGGTGCCGTGGTAGTCGTAGAACCCGCGCAATTCGTCGCTGATGGTGGCGTCCTGCTCGTACGCCTGCGGGACCAGCATCATCAGGCTGTGGAGCAGGTCGCGACCGGACAGCGCCAGCAGCTCGAGCGCGTTGTCGAGCGCCGCGGAGTCACTGCCGCCGGGCTCGATGATGGGTTGCAGGTCACGGACCTCCGGACCCCACAGGTAGCTCGACAGCATCGGCTCGCGCGCTCGCATGAAGTTCACGTTGCCTTGAAGCGTGTTGATCTCGCCGTTGTGCGCCAGGAAGCGGAACGGCTGGGCCAGCGACCAGCGCGGCATGGTGTTGGTGCTGTAGCGCTGGTGGAACACCGCGATGGCGGTGTCGTAGTCGGGGTCGGCCAGGTCCAGGTAGAACTTGGGGAGCTGGTCGGCCACCATCAACCCCTTGTAGCTGACAGTCCGGCTCGAGAACGAGGGGATGTAGGTCCGGCCGAGCCCGGCCTCCCGCAGGCGGTGCTCGATGCGTTTGCGGGTGAGGTAGAGCTGACGCTCGAAGCCGTCGTCACTCAGCCACTCCGGCTTGCCCAGCAGCACCTGCCGCAGGATCGGGCGCCGCGCCAGGGCTTGCTCGCCCAGCGCACTGTCGTCGTGAGGAGGGTCGCGCCACAGCAGCGTCTTCAGGGGGCTGCGCGCGATCTCATCGCGAACCAGGGCGTAGATCTTCTTGTAGGGCGCGTCGTTGGCGACGAAGAAGACGCCGACCGCCAGGTCGCGATCGCGTTCCAGGAACAGGCCGCGCGCCTCGAGCTCGCGTCGGAACAGGCGGTGCGGGATCTGCGTGAGCACGCCCGCCCCGTCGCCGGTCTTGCCGTCGGCGCTGACCGCACCGCGGTGTGCCAGGTTGTGGAGCGCCTGCAGGGAGTACGCCAGGACGTCGTGGCTCCGCCGGCCGCCCATGTCGGCAACGAAACCGACGCCACAAGCGTCGCGCTCGCGGGGCCAGGCGAGGGTCGTGACGTCGGAGTACTGGTGCATCGCATCCTCCCGTGGGGGACGAAGGTCGTGGCGGTCTGTGATGAACGGAGGGCGCGTCCCCGGCGACTCCGTGGGACGCGTACGGATGGGCTCCCTGAGGAGCTAGTCCTCGGGTGCCGCCCCCGGCATTCGAATCAGCAACCTGGTCAATGCAAGCCTCATGCTCGCCGCCATCTATCAAGGCCTTGCAGGACGCGGCAACTCCTTACAGGACCGGCCGCTTCGCGAGCGGCCTCGATGGGAATGATACCGTCCACGAACGACCCTGTCAACGCGCTGGGCGTCTCTGGCGATGCCGTCGGCGGGCGGTTTGTTGCGTTTTCGAAGCGAAGCTGCGGCCTCCCGCTGGGTTTCGTAACGTCGGGTCTCACCGCGAACGCTGCGCCCACCCCGAAGCAAGGTTATGCAGAAGCGCGAGCCGGTGCTCAGTCGGCGGTCGTGACCGCTTCCGGCGGTGAAGAGGGGGGTCCCTCCAGGGGCTCGGCGCCGTTGGCCACCAATCGGTACTCGTAGGCGTCGACGAGCGCTTCGTAGGAAGCCTCGATGATGTTGGTGCTCGCCCCGACCGTACTCCAGCTGTCGCGCCCGTCGCTCATCTCGACCTGAACGCGCGCCAGGCTCGCGGTGCCCGTCTCCGGCCCGGACAGCACGCGAACCTTGTAGTCGACCAGCCGTAGTGCGCGCAGCTGCGGGTAGAACCGGCCCAGGGCTTTGAGTAGGGCACGGTCGAGGGCATTGACGGGCCCGTCGCCATCGGCCGCGGTGTGCTCCATCGTGCCTCCGACCTGGACGCGGATGGTCGCCTCGCAGCGGGCGCTCGAGGCGTCGTCGGCCTTGTCGATCATGACGGTGAAGCCGTGGAGAGTGAAGTACGGGCGGTAGATGCCCCGCACCTTGTCGGCGAGCAGGCGGAACGAGGCTTCGGCGCCCTCGAAGGCGTAGCCGCGGTCCTCGAGCTCCTTGAGCCGCTGCACCACCGCCTGCGCGTCACTGGCGGTATCGCCCACGGCTTCCGGCGGCGCTCCCGTCTCGACGCTCTTGGCCAGCACGTTGGCCCGACCCGACAGCTCCGAGAGGAGCACCCGGCGGCGGTTGCCGACCGCCTCCGGCGAGATGTGCTCGTAGGTCTCGGGGCGTTTGTTCACGGCCGACACGTGGACGCCGCCCTTGTGAGCGAAGGCGGCGTCGCCGACGTAGGCGCTGCGCAGGGACGGCTGGAGGTTGGCGCGTTCATCGACGAAGCGCGATAGGTCGCGCAGGCCGTCGAGCCGCTGCGGCTGATCGGCGTCGAGCTTGAGCACGAGATTGGCGATGACGCTGACGAGGTTGGCGTTGCCGCAGCGTTCGCCGTAGCCGTTGATCGTTCCCTGCACGTGGCGCGCACCGGCCTGGACCGCCGCCAGACTGTTCGCCACGGCGAGCTCGCAATCGTTGTGGGCGTGGATGCCCACGGTGAGCTGGGTGCGGCCGCACACCTCGGCGACGCGCTCGGCCACCGCACCCGGCAGCGAGCCGCCGTTGGTGTCACAGAGCACCACGGTGTCCGCACCGCCGTCGATGGCCGCGTCCAGTGTCGCCAGGGCGTACGCCGGATCGGCACGGTAGCCGTCGAAGAAATGCTCGGCGTCGTAGATGACCCGCCGTCCGTGCGCCTTGACGAGCGACACCGAGTCCCGGATCATCTCGAGGTTCTGGTCG
Source organism: uncultured bacterium (assembly GCA_964616005.1). GTDB lineage: Bacteria > Deinococcota > Deinococci > Deinococcales > Trueperaceae > JASBRS01. Next base: position 16,387 of record CAZTTB010000010.1, read on the forward strand.
AGCGTGGCCCCCAGCGCCTCGGTGACGTGCAGCGTCCACGACTTGCCGAAGATGGTCACGACGGGCGTATCGGACGCCAGCATCGCCCTCAGGTTGGGATCGTCCTGCGCAGCGCGGTCCTTGCGGCGAGTGGATCCGAAGGCGGCCAGTTGGGCATGCCCGAGCGGGGCCTGCCTCATCATCTCGAAGAACCGCACGTCCTTGGGGTTGGATCCCGGCCACCCCCCCTCGACGTAGGTGATCCCGAAGGCGTCGAGGCGTCGAGCGATCGCCACCTTGTCGGCGCCCGTCAGGTTGAACCCCTGGCCCTGGGTCCCGTCCCGAAGGGTCGTGTCGTAGATCTCGATGGTGCCCGGTCCGAACTCGCCCACGTCTCGCCTCCCGACTCCCCTAGCGGACGCCGCTCCGGGCGTTTCGCCCTACGCCCGCCGTCACGGTGCCGTCACGGTGTCGTCGGACGCCTTGCGGCGCCCGACGCCGGCTGCCAGCTTGTTCAGCACGTCGACGTAGGCGTGCGCCGAGGCTTCGACCACGTCGGTGGAGAGGCCGCGACCGTGCACGGTGCGATCGTCGCTCTGCACCCGGATCGTCACCTCCCCCATGGCGTCCTTTCCCGCTCCCACACTGCGGATCTCGTAGCTGTAGAGCTCCAGCGGGAGCTGCGTGGCACGTTCGATGGCGTGGTACACCGCATCGACCGGGCCGTCGCCGGTGGACGCCTCCTCGTAGATGCCGGTATCGGTCTTGATCCGCACGGTGGCCACCGGCGTCATGCCGGTACCCGACTGGAACTGCACGGCCAGCAACTGGTACGTCTCCGGAACGCGCGCGGTCTCGGCGTCGACCAGGGCCCGGATGTCCTCGCTGGTGACATGGCTCTTGCGGTCGCACAGATCCTTGAAGCGCCGGAACAGCACGTTCACGTCTTCGTCCGAGAGGCCCTCGTAGCCGAGCTCCGCCAGGTTCTGGCGGAAGGCCCGCCGGCCGGAGTGCTTGCCCATGACCAGGACTCCGGCGTGGCGCCCCACGGTCTCCGCACGCATGATCTCGTAGGTCTCGAGCGCCTTGATGACCCCGTCCTGATGGATACCGGCCTCGTGCGCGAAGGCGTTGTCTCCGACGACCGCCTTGTTGGGCGGCACCACCATGCCGGTCAGGCCCGACACCATCTTCGATGAGCGGTAGATCTCGGTGGTGTCGATGGAGGTGGTGTGCTGCCAGAAGTCCTTGCGCGTCTCCAGAGCCATCACGACCTCTTCGAGGGAGGCGTTACCGGCGCGCTCCCCGATGCCGTTGATGGTGCACTCCACCTGGGTGGCGCCGCTCTGCACCCCGGCCAGGCTGTTGATGACGGCGCACCCGAGGTCGTCGTGGCAGTGCACGCTGATGTCCACGCCTTCGATCCCGGGGACGTGCTCGCGCAGGTACGCGATGAGGGGGCCGTACTCCCAGGGCATCATGTAGCCGACCGTGTCGGGCACGTTGATGGTGGTGGCGCCGGCGCGGATGGCCTCGGTGAAGATCCGCACCAGGAAGGCGCGGTCGCTGCGGCCGGCGTCCTCGGCGCTGAACTCCACGTCGTCGACGTACCGCTTGGCCGTTCGTACCGCGTCGATGGCGCGCTCCACGACCTCGTCCGGCGTGAGCTTCAGCTTCTTCTCCATGTGGATGGGGCTGGTGGCGATGAAGGTGTGGATGCGCGGCCGCGCCGCGCCCTCCACGGCCTCGGCTGCACGCTCGATGTCGCCTCGAGAGGCGCGGGCCAGCCCTGCCACCACCACGCGCTCGCTCTCCCCCTGGATCGCGCGGGCGATCTCGCGCACGGACTGGAAATCGCCCTCCGAAGCGATCGGGAAGCCGGCCTCGATCACGTCCACGCCGAGGCGCGCCAGCTGCCGAGCGATCTCGACCTTCTCCTTGGTGTTGAGCGCTACGCCGGGTGACTGCTCGCCGTCGCGCAGGGTGGTGTCGAAGATCTTGATGTGGGCCATGTCGATCGACTCTCTCTCCGAGATCCCGGTCCCGCCGTGGCGCACCGGGTCAGGCGTTGTCCTTCGCGATGAACGGCATCATCTTGCGGAGTCTGCGTCCCACCTGCGACACGAGGGTCTCCCCCGTCGCGCGACGCTGCGCCTGTAGTCGAGGCTGACCCACCTGGTTCTCGAGCAAGAACTCGCGGGCGAACGAGCCGGTCTGGATATCGCGTAGCACGTGCTTCATCTCCTCACGGGTGCGCTCGGTCACGATCCTCGGTCCGGTCACGTAGTCGCCGTACTCGGCGGTGTTCGAGATGCTGTAGCGCATCCGCTCGAAGCCGCCTTCGTAGATCAGATCCACGATCAGCTTCATCTCGTGGACGCACTCGAAGTAGGCGATCTCGGGCTGGTAACCGGCGTCGACCAGCGTCTCGAACCCCGCCTGCATGAGCGAGGTCACGCCGCCGCAGAGCACCGCCTGCTCACCGAAGAGGTCGGTCTCGGTCTCCTCCTTGAAGCTGGTCTCCAGCACGCCGCCACGGGTGCCCCCGATGGCCTTGGCGTACGCCAGGGCGCGCTGCATGGCGGTACCGGTGGCGTCCTGGTGGACGGCGACCAGGCAAGGCACGCCCGCACCCTCGGTGAACACGCGCCGGACCAGGTGGCCGGGGCCCTTGGGGGCGATCATGAACACGTCGACCCCGGCCGGCGCCTGCACCTGGTGGAAGTGGACGTTGAAGCCGTGCGCGAACAGCAGAGCGTTGCCCTCGTGCAGGTGCGGCGCGATCTGCTGGCGGTAGACGGCCCCCTGGACCTCGTCCGGCAGCAGGATCATCACCAGGTCGCCGGCCTCCGCCGCAGCCTCGACCTCCATCACCCTGAGGCCCGCCTGCTCGGCCTGCTGCCAGGACGCCGAGTCCTTGCGTAGGCCTACCACTACCTCGAGGCCGGATTCCATGGCGTTGAGGGCATGGGCGTGTCCCTGGGAGCCGTAGCCGATCACGGCGATGGTCTGGCCGCTGAGGTGGTCGAGGTTCGCGTCGTCGTCGTAGTAGATGGTGGCCATGCTGGGGGTGCTCTCCTTTGCGTCCGTGGGAGGGCCGGTTGCGGCCTGGGCCCCGCAGGGCCCGATGCGGCACACCGGCACACGTCGATGGGGTCCGGGCCAGGCGCCCGGGGGTCGATGAGACCGGAACCCGCGAGCTCAGGCGGCTCGGGACCGGACGGCAGGTAGTCGCTCGCTGTCGGACTCGCTGCGGGGCAGCGCGACGCGCCCCGTGCGGATGACCTCGACGATGCCGAAGTCGCGCATCTGCTCGATGAAGGCGTTCATCTTGCCCTCGTCGCCGGTGACCTCGAAGACGAGCGCGTGACGCGCGACGTCGACGATGCGGGCGCGGAAGTCCTGTGCGATCTGGCGGATCTCCACGCGGTCCTCGGGAGTGCGCACCGCCACCTTGATCAGCATCAGCTCGCGATCGATGAACTTGGACTGGCTGTGATCGATCACCTTGATCACGTCGATCAGCTTCTGGAGCTGCTTCTGGACCTGCTCCAGGACGGAGTCCTCGCCGGTGACGACGAAGGTGGTGCGGCTGACGCCGGGCTCCTCCGACTGCGCCACCGAGAGCGACTCGATGTTGAAGCCGCGTCGCGCGAACAGGCCCGCGATGCGCACCAGCACCCCCGGGCGATCGCGCACCGTCACGCTCATGACGTGCCGGCCGGCGCTCACGCCGGGACCTCCGACGGGCTCTCGGTGGGAGTGTCGTCCGGCTCCTGGTCACCCACGATCATCTCGTCGACGCCGGCCCCCGCAGGGATCATCGGGAACACCTTCTCCGCTTCATACACGAAGAAGTTGATGACCGCCGGTTTCCCTCTGGCGAGGACCTCGGGCACGACGCGGGCCGCCGTTTCTCGGTCGAAGACGTTGTAGCCATCGAGACCGTACGCCTCGGCCAGCTTCGCGAAGTCAGGGTTGGAGTCGGCGAGGTAGATCTCGCTGTAGCGCTCGGCGCTGAACATCTCCTGCCACTGCCGAACCATGCCCAGCACGCCGTTGTTGAGGATCGCGAGCACCACCGGGAGCTGGTGCTTGTAGAGCGTGGCCAGCTCCTGGATGTTCATCTGCACGCTGCCGTCACCGGCGATGCACACCACCGGCTCGCCGGGTCGTGCGAACGACGCTCCGATGGCAGCCGGCAGACCGAAGCCCATGGTGCCCAGCCCGCCCGAGGTGATGAAGGTGCGGGGCTTGGTGGTCGGGAACAATCGAGCGGCGAACATCTGGTGCTGGCCCACCTCGGTGGTGACGACACACTCGCCGCCGGTAGCCTGGTGCAGGAGCTGGATGACCTCCTGCGAGACCAGCGGCTGGTCGGTCTTGTAGCGCTCGGGGTACATCGTCTTCCACTCCTCGAGCTGCTCCCACCAGGGGTCGATCTCCAGACGATCGAGGGTGTTCGCCAGCCTCGGAAGCACGTCCCGTAGGTCGCCCACCACGGGGACGTGGGCCTTCACCAGCTTCGAGATCTCGGCGGGGTCGATGTCGACGTGCACGACCGTAGCGTTGGGAGCGAAGCGGCTGATCTTCCCGGTGACGCGGTCATCGAACCGCAGACCGGCGCCGAGGATGAGGTCGCAGTGGGTGATGGCGCGGTTCGCCGTGACCGTCCCGTGCATGCCGGGCATGCCCAGGGCCTGCCGGTCGCCGGCGGGGTAGGCGCCGATGCCCATCAGGGTCGTGATGACCGGGATGCCCGTCTTGCGAGCGAAGGCCACCACCTCATCGGAGGCCACCTGGCCGCCGCCGCCGACCATCAACACGGGACGCTCGGCCGCGCGGATCGCTTCGGCCGCCTTGCGGAGCTGCCCGGCGTGCCCGCTCACCGTCGGCCGATAGCCGGGAAGGTCGATCTCGACGTCGAAGCTGCCGTGGAACTCGGCCTGCTGCACGTCCTTGGGAAGATCGATCAGAACCGGACCGGGGCGTCCGGTGGAGGCGATGTGGAAGGCCTCGGCCACCACCCTCGGGATGTCGTCGACGTTCTTGACCAGATAGTTGTGCTTGGTGACGGGGCCGGTGATGCCGTAGACGTCCGCCTCCTGGAAGGCGTCGGTGCCGATGAGGCTGGTGGCGACGTTGCCGGTGACCGCGACCACGGCCGAGGAGTCCATCTGCGCCGTTGCCAATCCCGTGACCAGATTGGTCGCGCCGGGGCCGCTCGTCGCGAAGCACACGCCGACGCGGCCCGAGGCCCGGTAGTAGGCGTCCGCGGCGTGGGCACCCGCTTGCTCGTGCCGCACCAGTACGTGCTTGATCGGCGAATCGTAGAGGGCGTCGTACACCGGGAGGATGGCGCCTCCGGGGTGACCGAAGACGATGTCCACGCCTTGGCGCTCCAGCGCCTTCAACAGGGCTTCTGCACCTTTCATGGCTCCTCCTACCTCAACTCTCGTGTCGCGAAGGGAACGGTGAATGAAAAAGGCCCCGCCTTACCGAAGGAGGCGGGGCCACAGGCTCTCAGCCGAAGCATCTAAGCGATGGGCGCCCCAGAACCTAGCCGTAGGTCGTGTACCGCGGCGTCCGAGTGGGGGGCGCTCGTCATTGGTGGGGAGTATACGGAGCGGCCTACCCGAGTGTCAAGGAACCCGGCGTGCGGGTTGCGCTTGCGGGCTGCGCCTTCCATGCCGCACACTGAAGGGACTTGATGCAAGCCGGGAAGGATGCAGGAGGAGCTACGCACTTCGTCTCAACGGCGAGCCACTGGGAGCCCATCCACCGTCATCGGCGTCTGGATGGGGGCGGCTCGGCCGAGGCGGAACCCCCAGGAGGTCCACCATCGAAATCCTACGCGTCTCCGGAACGTCGCGACCCAACTCCGTGGCCGGGGCCATCGCCGCGCTCCTTCGCAACGAGGGGGAAGTCGAAGTCCAAGCGATCGGCCCGCATGCCGTCAACCAGGCCGTGAAGGCGATCGCGATCGCGCGCTCGTACATCGAAGCGGAGGGGCTCGACCTGCGCACGGTACCGTCGTTCGTCAAACTCGAGCTCCAGAACGAGGAGCGCACGGCGGTCCGCTTCGCCGTGCAGTCCATGGAGGTCGCCAGGCCCTGACGGCGGCCGCCCGACCGTCGACTCGGTTGCGGCGCGGTCGAAGGTGCCGTGGCTTGCCATGGATTCTCATGGAATCTGAGTACACTTAGCTCAAGTCGGTGCGCCCTCGTAGGGGTGCCCCGTAGCGATCGTCGGCATTCCGGCCGCTCCGGCCTTACTAAGGAGGACGAGAAGGAGCTATGATCTTCGGCTTCTACGGTTACTACCTCATCGGTATCGTTGCGTTCATCGCGTCGCTGGCCATCCAGGGCTGGCTCAAGAGCACCTACGGCACCTGGATGAAGCGAGCCAATGCCGCCGGGCTGAGTGGTGCGGAGGTGGCGCGGGCCATCCTCCAGGCCAACGGCATCGGCGACGTCAGGGTCGAGGCCGTGCAGGGCCAGCTCACCGACCACTACGATCCTTCGAAGAAGGTCGTGCGGCTGTCGGCCGACAACTTCCGCAGCGCCAGCGTAGCCGGGATGGCGGTGGCCGCGCACGAGACGGGACACGCCATCCAGCACGCGCGCTCGTTCGCGCCGCTGTCGTGGCGTACGGCCATCCTCCCCGCGGCTAACATCGGAAGTCAGTTCGGTCCCATGCTGGCGTTCTTCGGGCTACTGCTCGGCGTGGCCGGCAAGCCGCTGCTGACGGTCGGGATCGTGCTGTTCGCCGCTGCCGTGGTGTTCCATCTGGTGACGCTGCCGGTCGAGTTCGACGCCAGCCGCCGCGGTCTGGGGCAGTTGCAGCGCCTCGGGCTCGTCACCGCACAGGACCAGGGGGGCGCCCGCAAGGTGCTGACGGCTGCCGCCATGACGTACGTGGCCGCGGCCGCCACCTCGATCGCGTACCTGCTCTACTTCCTCGGGGCCGCCCGCCGCTAGCCGCCCGGCCACGCCGGGAGCATGGGATCGTGTTGCAGACCCGGGCTCGCATCCTCGCCGTCGACGTCCTGCGCCGCGTTCTGCGCGGCGCTTTCCTTGCGCCGACGCTGCGGGCCGCCCTCGACGCCTCCGATCTCGAGGGCGCCGATCGATCCTTCGTGACCGATCTCAGCTACGGCACCGTGCGCCGGCTCGCCTGGCTGGACGCCGCGCTGGCGCCTCGCCTGCGCGCCCCTGAACGCCTGCCCGAGCGCGTCCTGGCCGCCCTACGCCTGGCGACGTACGACCTGCTGGTGCGTCGGACGCCCCGCCGCGCCGTCGTCCATGCCTGGGTGGACGTCGTCAAGGCCGACGAGCCGCGGCTTTCCGGGCTAGCCAACGCGGTGTTGCGGCGCGTGGAGGCGCCGCCCACGCCGGACGATCTGCGCCTGGCGCTGCCGGCCTGGCTCGCCGAGCGCTTCGAGGCCGCGCTGGGCCCGGAGGCGGCGGAGCGCTCCGCACTGGCGATGCTCGAGCCCGGCCCGCTGTGGTTGCGGTCCTACGGCGAGGGCGCCGCGCAGAGCCTGGCGGCGGACGGTTGCGACACCCGCCCGGGCCCGATCGAGCGAACGCTGCGCGTGCGCGCCCCGGTACCGGTCGACCGCCTCGCCGCCTACCGGAACGGCCTGGTACAGCCGCAGAACCCATCCTCTTCGCTCCCCGCCGAGGTGCTGGCGGTCCGCGCCGGCGAACGCGTGCTCGACCTTGCCGCCGGCAACGGCATCAAGACCGCCCAGCTCGCGGCCGCCGGTGGCTCGGTCACGGCCGTCGACGTGGATCCGCGCAAGGAGGGGCCGCGCCGCGCCAACCTGGCGCGCCTTCACCTCGAAGCCCGGCACCTCACCGCCGACCTGATGCGTCCCGTCGACTCGACGCCGGCGGAAGCCGTCCTGCTGGACGCGCCCTGCACGGGCACGGGAACCCTCCGTGGGCATCCCGAGATCAAGCTGCGTCTGACGCGCGAGGACCTGGACCTGGCCGCCAGCCGACAGAGCGCCATGCTCGACACGGCTGCGGACCTGACCGCCCCCGGCGGACGGCTGGTGTACGCCGTCTGCTCGCTCACCGACACCGAAGGCGAGGACCAGCTCCGGGCGTTCCTGGAGCGGCACCCCGACTTCCATGTCGAGCCCGTGTCCTGCTCGCTTCCGCACGTGGCGGGGAGCGCCGGCATCTACCTTGTGCCCGAAGACGGGCTCGACGGCTTCTACCTCAGCCGCCTGCGCCGCGACTGAGGACCAGTGGCGTCTGAGGGCCAGTGGCGTCGCCCGGCACGGTCGATTGCTACCATGGCGCCATCGTTCGGAGCGGACGCCGGTTCCCGTCGGCGGGCGCGTGAGGAGGCCAGGTGGCAACCAAGGAAGCCATAGCCCTGTCGGAGCGGGTGGTGTATCTGCCGGGCGGGGTCAACTGCGCGCTGGTGCTCGGCGAGGGGAACCGGGCGGTGGTGGTCGACAGCGGGCAGGACAAGGCGTACGGCCGCGACCTGCGCAGGGCCTGCGAGGCACTGGGGGTCACGCCGGTCGCCATCGTCAACACGCACGCGCACGCCGACCACTTCGGAGGCAACGCCTATCTGCTGCGCCAGTTCCCGGAGATCGTCGTGTACGCACCCCCTTTCGAGGCGAGCATCATCCGGGCGCCCTACCTCGAGCCGGTGTACCTCTTCCACGGCGCGCGACCGCCCAGGGAGCTGACCACGAAGTGGCTCCAGGCCGAGGCGTCGCCCGTGCATGTCGAGCTCGAGCCCGGACCGTTCGAGATCGCGGGCATCGCCTTCGAAGCCCTCGACACCTCCGGGCACGCCCACCGCCAGCTCGCGTTGCGCGTCGACGACGTCCTGCTGGCGGCCGACGCGTTCTTCGGCGACGCCGTGCTCGAGAAGTATGGCCTGCCGTTCGGGCAGGACATCGGTGGGCAGGTCACCGCTCTCGAAACGGTGCGGAACAGCGGCGCACGGGTGGCGTTGCCCGGTCACGGCGACCCGAGCGCGGACCTCGACCGTTCGATCGCCGCCAACCGCGCGGCCATCACCGCCGCCGCCGATGCCGTCGAACGGTCGTGCCAGGGCGTGAGCAGCGAGGACGTGCTCGTGGCTGCGTGCGAAGCGCTGAACGTCGAGCTGAGCGATCTCCCCCGCTACCATCTCAACCTCTGTACGGTGTCGGCCTACCTCACCTACCTGCGCGAGCTGGGTCGCGTCGACGGGCGCCTGGAAGGCGGGCGCCTGGTGTGGCGGCGCGCCGCGGCCTGAACCGGGCCTAGGCTCGGAACAGGTACGGCTCCAACAGCGGCATGACGCACACGCGTTCCTCCAGGGGCTCGCCCAGCAAGTGCGTGTGGACCGTCTCGCGCTCCTGGAAGCCGAGATGTCGATAGAAGCCGCGGGCCGCCTCGTTGTGCTCGGCCACGGTGAGCCGGATCTCGCGTGCGCCGCGCGCGGCGAACCAGGGGCGGGCGGTCTCCAACAGGCGGCGCCCGTGGCCGTGGCGCTGGGCTTCCGGGAGCACGTAGATGGCGCCGATGTAGCCGACGTCGCCGCGCATGCTCAGTCGCTGGTACGCGACCACCCGGCCGTCCTCCTCGAGCACCCACAGGCCGCCGTCGTTGACCGCCGCCAGGATGCGGTAGTCGCTGTAGGCCCGGCGCAGGAACGCGTCGATGGTGGGCTTGCTGAGGATGACGTCATAGGTAGCGTGCCAGGTGGTCGACGCCACCTCGCGCACCGCCGGCAGGTCGGCCGGTGAAGCGATTCTGACGGTGGCGTAGGGATGCACGGCATCGATGGCCAACACGGGAGACTCCGACGAAGGTTACGTCGCGGGTAGTATATAGGGACGGCACCCCAGTGGGTGCGGAAGGGGGCGAGGACCCGTGGAGATCCTCAGCGCGGGCGCGGCCCGCACCGTGACCGGCAGTTGCCATCACCTCCACTTCGACGGCGCGCGGGTGCTGCTCGATTGCGGTCTATTCCAGGGCGGCTCGGACCTTGAGGCCCGCAACCGCGAACCCTTCCCGTTCGATCCCGGCGAGCTCGATGCCGTCTGCCTCAGCCACGGTCACCTCGATCACGTCGGGCGTCTGCCGTTGCTGAGTGCAAGGGGGTACCGGGGGCCGATCTACGCCACCCAGGCGACCCGCAACATCGCCGAGATCATCTTGCACGACGCTGCCAAGCTGCAAGCTGAGGACTACCAGCGCACCCTGCGCAAGGCCAAGCGGGCGGGTCGCGAGGGCGACGTGGCGCCCCCGCTGTACGGAGTGCGCGAGGTCGAGCGAGTGCTGACGCAGTTCCGACCGGTCGAGATGGAGGATCCGGTGGAGGTCGCGGGCGGCGTGCGCGCGGTGTTCCGTCCGGCGGGCCACGTGCTCGGGAGCGCTACCATCGAGCTCCACGACGGTTCCATGCGGCTGACGTTCTCCGGCGACCTGGGCAACCGCGAGAGCGCGCTGCAGGCCCCAGCCGAGCCGGCGCGCCCGTCCGACGTGGTGCTGATCGAGACCACCTACGCCGAGCGCAACCATCGGAGCCGCGCCGCCACCGAAGCCGAGTTCGCGGAGGTGCTGGCGGGCTCTCTGGAGCGTGGCGGGAACGTGCTGATCCCGACCTTCGCACTGGAGCGGAGCCAGGCGGTGCTCTACGAGATCCGGCGCCTGATGGAACGAGGCGCCATCCCCAGGGTGCGCGTCTTCCTCGACTCCCCGATGGCCACCCGCCTCACGAGGTTCTACGAGCACGGCGAGAACGAGTTCCGCGACGAGGTCAGAGCCGTGCTGGCCGAAGGGCGGGACCCCTTCGCACCTCCGACGCTGGAGTTCACGGTCGATACCGAAGCCTCCAAGGCGATCAACGAGGTCACCGGCGGTGCCATCATCCTGGCGGGGTCGGGCATGATGACCGGCGGGCGCATCCTGCATCACCTCAAGCACAATCTGTGGCGTGAAGAAGCGAGCCTGGTGGTGGTGGGGTACCAGGCGTCCGGAACGCTCGGACGTGCCCTGGTCGGGGGCGCCAAGCGGGTGCACATCTACGGCGAGGAGATCCGGGTGCGCGCACGCGTCCACACCATCAACGGCTTCTCGGCGCACGGCGACCACGATGACCTCCTCCACTGGCTGGACGGCAGCGGGGATGCCGAGGTGTTCCTGGTGCACGGCGAGCCCGAGGTCATGGACGCGTTCTCGGTCGAGCTGCGCGAGCGGGGCCGTCGCGTGACCAGCCCCGAGCTGGGACGGACCTACATCCGCTGAGCAGCCCATGCCGGGTGAGCGGCGCTCTGGCGGCGCGGTCGTCAGCCACCTTACGGAGCCGGAGCCACGCGAAGGGGTTTACTGAGCCATGGATTGGGAACTGCCGGTCATCGCGTTACGCACCCAGGTGGTGCTGCCACGCACCCTGGAGAACGTCGACGTGGGCCGCCCTAAGTCGAAACGTGCGCTCGAAGAGGCTCAGGCGGCCGACAACCGCGTGCTGTTGGTGGTTCAACGCGAGGGACGGATCGACGACCCCTCGGGCGAGGACCTCTTCGACGTCGGTACCCTGTGCGTCATCAAGCAGGTCATCCGCCTGCCCGACGACACCCTGCAAGTGCTGGTGGAGGGGCGTGAGCGGGCCCGCATCGACAACTACCTGCCAGGCCCCTCGCTGCGGGCGCAAGTCACCACCATCCCCGAGGTCACGGTGGAACGCCCCGAGTCGGACGCCCTGGTGGAGCAGGCCAAGCAGGCGTTCGCCGAGTACGCCCAGCAGAACAAGAACCTGAGGCTCGATTCGTTCCATCTGGAGAACCTCCGCGGCCTGCGCGAGGCCGGCCCGCTGGCCGACGTGATCGCCAAGTACGCCACCTGGGAGGTCGCCGACAAGCAGTCGGTCCTGGAGGAGCCGGACGTTCACCAACGGCTCGAGCTCGTCTACGGTTTCCTCACCCGCGACCTCGAGCGCTTCGACACAGAGAAGCAGATCAGCGCTCGGGTCAAGCAACAGATGGACTCGAACCAGCGTGAGTACTATCTGCGCGAGCAGATGAAGGCGATCCAACATGAGCTCGGAAGCGACGACGCCTCCGAGACGGAAGAGCTGCGCGAGAAGGTCGAGGCGAAGAACATGCCAGACCATGCCAAGGAGCGCGCACTCAAGGAGATCGAACGGCTCGAGCGCATGTCGGGCGGGTCCCCCGAAGGGACCGTCGTCCGCACCTACCTCGACACCATGCTGGAGTTGCCCTGGAGCGAGGTCGACGAGGAACAGCTCGACATCGCCCGCAGCGAGACCATCCTCAACGAGGATCACTACGCGCTGGAGGAGCCCAAGGAGCGGATCCTCGAGTTCCTGGCGGTGCGGCAACTGACCGACGGCAAGGAAGAGGCGGATTACAAGGCGCCCATCCTGTGCCTGGTGGGCCCCCCGGGCGTTGGCAAGACCAGCCTCGGCAAGTCGGTCGCGCGCAGTCTGAACCGCAAGTTCGTCCGCATGAGCCTGGGCGGCGTACGGGACGAGGCCGAGATCCGCGGACACCGGCGCACCTACATCGGTTCGATGCCGGGCCGCATCATCCAGGGGATGAAGACGGCGGGCACCGTGAACCCGGTGTTCCTGCTCGACGAGGTCGACAAGATGACGGCGGACTTCCGGGGCGACCCTTCGTCGGCCCTGCTCGAGGTGCTCGACCCCGAACAGAACAACACCTTCTCCGATCACTACCTGGAGATCCCCTACGACCTGTCTCGCGTCATGTTCGTCACCACCGCGAACACCCTGTCGACGGTGCCTCGACCCCTGCTCGACCGCATGGAGGTCATCCAGATCCCCGGCTACACCCTGGACGAGAAGATCCAGATCGCGCGCCGCTACCGGATCCCCCGACAGATCAAGGACCACGGCCTGGAGGGCAAGCTCGAGATGAGCGACGCCGCGGTGCGTCGCATCGTCACCGAGTACACGCGCGAGGCGGGCGTACGCAACATGGACCGGCTGATCGCCAAGGCAACGCGCAAGGCGGCGCGGGAGTACCTGACCGAGACCTGGGAGGGTGTACGCGTCGTCGACGATGACCAGGTGCGCGGCCTGCTGGGCGTGCCGCCCTTCCGCGACGAGCAGGCCGAGAAGCAGCCGCAGGTCGGCCTCTCGCACGGCCTCGCCTGGACGTCGGTGGGGGGCGTGACGCTCGATATCGAGGCGGTCGCGGTCCCCGGCAAGGGTACCGTCACCCTCACCGGCCAGCTCGGCGACGTCATGAAGGAGAGCGCTCAGGCCGGCATCGCCTATCTGCGCAAGCACGCCGACGAGTTCGGTCTGCCCGGGTCCTTCCACGAGAAGCAGGATCTGCATGTGCATGTGTTGGAAGGCGCCACGCCGAAGGACGGCCCGTCGGCCGGCATCGCCATCGCCACGGCCGTGGTGAGCGCCCTGTGTGGCCGTCCCGTGCGTGGCGACATCGCCATGACCGGCGAGATCACGCTGCGCGGCCGCGTCCTGCCGATCGGTGGCGTCAAGGAGAAGCTGTTGGCCGCGCACCAGGCCGGCATCCACCACGTGATCGTGCCGGCCGACAACGAGGCCAACCTCGAGGAAGTCCCGGAGGCCATCTTGAAGGACCTGAAGGTGACCCCGGTGCGCGACTTCCACGAGGTGGTGAACCTCATGCTGGTGAGTGATGGGGCTTCGGGCGCCGAGTACGTGCCGCCGCAGAGCGAAGAGAAGCCGTCGACCGGACCGGGCGCGCGCGCCTGAGCGCACCGACGGCCACCGCACCCGACGCATGCGTAGGGCCGTCCGCCATCGTGCCGGACGGCCCTACGTCATGGCCGGCAGCCGCGCCCCGGGTTCTCCGTCAGTGCGCCGGGTGCCGGTACAGGTCGCGGCGCAACAGCGGCATGAGCGCCAACACGACCACCTGCGCGTAGAGCCCGGATCGGTCGAGGGCGCCGGCGGTGAGCAGCCCCACGGCGCCGCCCGCACGCTTGCTGCCCTGCACGCCGAACGCCCGGTCGACGGCGTCGCCGAGCTCGAGTCCCGACTCGAGGAGCTCGGCGACACCGGCAGGTAGCGCGAACGAGGCGCTGCGCGCCGCACCGCGGCGGCCGTTCGAATCCAGTGCTACGGCCCACGAGAAGCTCCACACCACCCCGTGCGACCGCACCAGCCCCCCCTCGATGCCGATGCCGACGATGTCGGCTTCGGCGGCGCCGTCCTCGTCGTCGGCGATCCGCCGCAGCGCCGCCAGCGCGCGGTTCTCCGCACCGCGGAGCGTCTGCGCGTCTCCCCATGGCTGGTCGGGCACGCCCGAGCGAACATCGACGCACAGGAGCGTGGGTGTCCTACCCGGCAGCGCCAGGGCGAGGGCGGCTTCGACGCCGCGTCGCTTGGCGGGATTGCTGGAGCCGAGCGCCACCAACGCGGTGACGTCAGCGCGGAGAGACAACGACATCGTCCCGCCCCGCAGCCCCTTCTGCGCTGGTTCCCCGCTGCTGGATGGCGTGAAGGCGGGCGTAGAGGCCTCCGTGTTCCAGCAGCGCCAGGTGCCTCCCCTGTTCGACCACGCGCCCGGCGTCCACGACGGCGATGCGGTCGGCGTCACGCACGGTGGAGAGGCGGTGTGCGATGACGATGCTGGTGATGTCGTGTGCGCCGGCGAACAGGCCGGCAAGCGCGTCCTGGATGACGGATTCGGACTCGCTATCGAGACTGGAGGTTGCCTCGTCCAGCACCAGCAGCGTCGCGCCGCGCAGCAGGGCGCGCGCGATAGCGATGCGCTGCTTCTGTCCCCCGGAGAGCTTCACGCCGCGCTCGCCTACCTCGGTGTCGAAGCCCTTCGGGAGGGCCTCGACGAAGCGCAGGGCGTTGGCCATGCGCGCGGCGCGGACGACGGCGGCCTCGTCGGCGGCAGGTCGAGCGTAGCGGATGTTGTCACGGACGCTGCCTGAGAAGAGGGTCGGATCCTGGGGCACCACCGCCAGGGAACCACGGAGCGCGTCCAGCCCCAGCTCCCGCAGGTCATGACCTCCCACCCGGACGATGCCAGACTGAGGGTCGTACAACCTGCCTAGGAGCTTGACGACGGTGCTCTTGCCGGCGCCCGAGGGACCGACCAGCGCCACCGTCGAGCCGGCCGCCACCTCGAGATCGAAGCCGTCGAGCGCGAGCACGTCGGACCCCGGGTAGGCGAACCGGACGCCCTCGAAGCGCACGTCGCCCGACCTCGGTGACGGCGCGCGGCCGCCGGTCTCCGGCATCTCGGCCAGCAGGTCGTCGATCCGCTCCAAGGCAGCGGCGCCCGCTTGGAGCTGGTTGTTGAAGTTGAGCACGAACACGACCGGGGTCACGAGCTCGCTGACGTAGAGCAGGAAGGCCGTCAGTTCGCCGGTGCTGAGCGACGCCGCACCCAGAGGCATCGGAGCGCCCGTCTGCTTCAGGACGATCAGCCAACCGCCCAGCAGCAACAGAGCGCCCGTTCCCAGCCCCGAGCTGAGCCCGACACCCGCCTGCATCATCCCCGACTGCCAGCGGCGCGCCATCCCGAACCTGCGGTAGCCATCGCTCGCCTCGCGGAACCGTCCCAGTTCCTCCCCTTCAGCCGTGAACAACTTGACGACGCCCGCGTTCTGGATCGCTTCGCTGGCGACCGCGGTCAGCTCCCCGACCTGCGAGCGGATATGACGCGATAGGCGGCGCAGCGGTTGCTGGAAACGCAGCGTGATGAGCGCCATCGCGCCCACCAGGCCGAGGCACACCAGTGCCAGCAGCCAGTTCATGGCGAACAGGATCGTGAGGACCACGACGATCCCGAACAGGCGCCCCAGGATGCGCGAGGCGCCGGCCTGGATCATGGACTCGAGCGCGTTGACGTCCGACACGACGCGTGCCACCAGCGAACCGGACCGCTCCCGCGTGAACCGCGCCATGGGCAGGCGCAGCAGGTGCGCGTACGCCGTCGTGCGCAGATCGTGGATCACGCGCTGGGTGAGCGCGTAGCTGAAGTACATCGATACGAACGACAGCGCCTCCCGCACCAGGTAGTAGGCCAGCATCGCCAGGGCCAGCTCCACGAAGGTGCGCGCCTTGCCTCCTGGGATGGCCACATCGATGACGATGCGCGCGAACTGCGGGGCGAGCTGCGCCACCAGTGCTCCGGCCGCGATGAGCGTCGACAGGGCCAGGACCCGACCGCGGTAGGGGGCGAGCAACGCCGCCAGCCGCGGCACGGCGCCGCGTCCCGCGGCTCCCGGCGAACCGACCCGTCCTTCGCTCATGCGGTCCGCACGTCGCCCCTAGGGGGCCGCCCGAGCGCTTCCGTCGGGGTCGGGGGCGGCGTCACGGCGCACCGCAAGGCTTCCCCTTCGCCGGCGATCTGATAACGGCCCAGCACGGCCGGAAGCACCACGGCGCTCCCGCGCATGAGTCGCTCCTCCCCGCCCGCCCAGCGCAACGTGGCCTCCCCCCGGGTGAGCACTACGATCTGCAAACTGTCGGGGTCGGTCTCGGCGGCACGTGCGACGCCGTCCAGGTCGACGACGTCCATCACGAAGTGCTCGCAACCCAGCAACCGGCGCCAGCCGCCTGCGAGCGGCGAAGACACGCTTCGTGCGCGATCGCCTCCCGTCAGGGTGGCGACCTGCAGCGCGCGGTCGACGTGGAGCTCACGCTGCAGGCCCGCGCCGTCGCGTCGTTGGTAGTCGAACAACCGGTAGGTGAGGTCGCTCGACTGCTGGATCTCGAACAACAGGATGCCCTTTCCGATCGCATGCACGGTCCCAGCGGGGTTGTAGATGACGTCGCCGGGAACGACCGGGACGCGGTTCATCAACTCGGGAAGAGAACCGTCCAGGACGGCGGCCCGCACATCGCGGGCGTCGACGTCGTGCCGGAACCCCCACAGCACGTGCGCGTCGGGCGCCGCTTCCAACACGTACCAGGCCTCGCTCTTGCCCAGGTGGCCGGTGGCGGCCTCATGGGTCCGGGCGAACGCGTCACCGGGGTGCACCTGGACCGAGAGCCGGTCCCCGGCATCGATGAGCTTCGCGAGCAGCGGCACCTGGTCGCCGTAGCGCGCCGTGCTGACGGTACCCAGCAGCCGCGCCCCCAGGACGTCGGCAACCCCCTGCAACGTGCGGTCCGCGAAGCGTCCGTTCAGGACCCGATTCTCTGCGTACACCAGCCAGCTCTCGCCGACGGGATCCGACCCGGGCTCCGTGGCAGGGACCGCCAGCAGCTCCGGCAGCCGGTCGCCACCCCAGACACGCCGGCTGTACCGGAGTTCGAGCCTCAACGGATAGATCTCGCCGCCTGCCATGACACTCCCCTCGCTCAGCTTCGGACGGTCCGGCGGCCGGCGCCGCGCGAACGGTCATGCGCGATGCGTCGAGGGCGACTTTGGCCGTACGATGGGACACGCCCCGATGACCGAAGCCCTCACGCACTTTATCAACGATGCCGGCTGGCTCGCGCCTCTCTACTACGTTGGGTCGTTCCTGCTCACCGCGCTGCTGCCGTTCATCCCCACACCGCTGATCGGGGCGCTGGGGGGGAAGGCCTTCGGACTCCTCGCCGCCGTGGCCTACGGCATCATCGGTCTCGGGCTGGGGGCGTTCGTGGGTCTGCTCCTGGCACGCAAGATCGGACGCCCGCTGTTGACCCTGCTGGTCCGGCGCGAGGCGCTGCAGGAGTGGGAGGAGCTGCTAGGCATCCGCTCGGTCGCGGTCTGGGGGCTGCTCTTCTTCGTGCTGAATCTGGACTTCGTGGTGCTACTCTCCGGCCTGACCTCGCTGCCGCTGACCGAGCTGTGGATCGCCGCCATGATCGCGCGCACGCCCTGGCTCATCGGCAGCGCCTGGCTGGGAAGCGCCGTCCTGGTATCGGACACGGTGCTGTGGCTGGCCCTGATCGTGCTGGTGCCGATGCTCTACCTGCTGAACCGGCTCCGGCCGTGGATCCGTCACCGGATCGTGCGTTTCCGACGGGCCGAACACCACAGCGAAGACGGCGAAGCGGGTCCGGACTAGCGCTTCAAGCGGGGGTCGAGGACATCTCGGATGGCGTCCCCGAGCAGGTTGAAGCCGACCACCGAGAAGAAGATGGCGATGCCCGGCACGATCGACAGCCACGGGGCGATGCGGAAGCGCCCGAAGCCATCGGAGATCATGGCGCCCCACTCCGGCGTCGGTGGCCGCGCACCGAGGCCCAGGAAGCCGAGTGCGGCGACATCCAGGATGGCGGTACCGATCGACAAGGTGAGCTGAACCATCAGCGGCGAGAGTCCGTTGGGGAGCACGTGGGCGACGATGATGCGCACCGAGCGCGAGCCGACCGCGCGGGCGGCCTGCACGTACTCCGCCTCGCGCAGGCTGAGCGTGACCGACCGAACGATCCGGATATAGACCGGTACGTACGTGATACTGATGGCGATCAGCGCGTTCAGCAGGCTCTGACCCAATGCCGCCACGATGGCGATGGCGAGCAGGATGCCGGGGAACGCCAGCAGGATGTCGACGAACCACACGATGAAGGTGTCGAGCCAGCCCCCGAAGAAGCCAGCAACGAGGCCCAGCACGGTACCCACCAGGGCGGCCATGGCCACGGCTTCCAGACCCACGCGAAGACTGATGCGGCCGCCGTAGAGCACCCTCACCAGCATGTCGCGCCCCTGCACGTCGGTGCCGAACGGGAACGACCAGCGATGCAGGTGTTTCTGCTCCAGCTCCTGCGCGCTCATCGTCCAGGTGGGCGGCAGCATGCGGTCACGAAGGTTGATCTTGAGCGGATCGATCGGCCGTATGACCGGCGCCAGGATCGTGACGGCGACGAAGAACACGATGATCGCCAGCCCGAGCACACCCGTTGGGTGCCGCCGGAAGCGTCGTGCGGCGTCCTGCAGAAGCGAGCGACCCTCGACGTGGTCCTCGCGTCCGAGCGATGCGGCCGGGCTGGTCATGGTGCGCCTGGGCTCATGTGTACTGGATCCTCGGGTCGATGAACGCGTACGAGAAGTCGACGAGCATGTTGACGATGACGAACATGACGGCGATGAACAGCACGCCCCCCTGGATGATGGGGTAGTCGCGCGAGGAGATGGCGTCGTAGACGAATCGCCCGATGCCGGGCCAGGCGAAGACGGTCTCGGTCAGGATGGCGCCGGAGAGCAGCTGCCCGAAACTCAAGCCGATCACCGTGATGACCGGCAAGAGGGCGTTGCGCAGAGCGTGCTTGTTGATGACGGCGCGGTTCTCGACACCCTTGGCCCGCGCCGTGCGGATGTAGTCCTGACCCAGCACCTCCAGCATGCTGCTGCGGGTCATGCGCACGATGATGGCGAGCGGGATCGTGCCGAGCGCGATGCCGGGCAGGATCAGGTGCTTGATGGCGTTCCAGAGCACATCCCACCGGCCCTG
Organism: uncultured bacterium; assembly: GCA_964616005.1. GTDB lineage: Bacteria > Deinococcota > Deinococci > Deinococcales > Trueperaceae > JASBRS01. Next base: position 35,769 of record CAZTTB010000010.1, read on the forward strand.
CACGATCGAGTCGAGGATGTAGAAGCCCGTAGTCGAGTGGAACACGATGGTGGGCGACAGCCTGCCCGAGGGCGGCAACCACCCCAACCCCACGGCGAACACGTAGATCATGATGATCCCCAGCCAGAACACCGGGAAGGAGACGCCCGCCAGGGCCACGAACATGACCGCGGTGTCCAGCAGGGTTCCGCGATTGAGCGCCGCGACGATGCCCAACGGGACGCCAAGGACCACAGCGATGAACATGGCCACGATGGTCAACTCGAACGTGGCCGGGAAGAAGTGCTCGAGGCTGCTGACCACGGGGATACGGCTGAAGATCGACTTGCCCAGGTTGCCCTGGACGGCGCGGCTGACGAAGCTCGGGTACTGCGCGTCGAGCAGCCCCGCGACGCCCTTGGTGCGAGCCTCCTTGAGATTCAAGAAGTAGGGCACGTCCAGGCCCAACTCGATCCGCAGCCGCTGGTACGACTCGGGTGACGCCCGCTCGCCGAGCATGATGCGAGCGGGATCGCTCCCGATGACTCGGGGGATGGTGAACACCAGCAGGCTCACCCCGAAAAGCACCGGGAGGAGACCCAACAGTCGGCGAAGAAAATAGGAGAACACGCTAGTTCATACCCGCTGACAAGATGATTGCTGGGCCGGCGTGAGCCGGCCCAGCCAAGGAACGCTAGTTCTTGGTGACGTTGTTGAGCTCGACGCTGGTGGTACCGAGCGGATTCGGGAGGAACCCGGAGATGTTGGCACGCGTAGCGTTGAGGCCCGTCGGGTAGACGATCGGCATGGCCGGCACCTGATCGTAGATGATCTTGTCGGCCTGCTTGTAGTAGGTCACGCGCTCGGTCTCGCTCGCCGCCTGCCGCGCTTCGCCGAGGAGCTTGACCACTTCATCGGCGTTCGTGCCGGTCCAACCGAAGCCGTTCTTGATCTCGGTGGGGCTGAAGAACGTGTAGATGAAGTTGTTCGGGTCGGCGTAGTCGGCGCTCCACCCCAGCATGTACATGGGGAACTTGCCTTCGTCGTAATCCTTGAGGTAGATGCCCCAGTCCTCGGTATGGAGCTCCGCCTGGATGCCGACCTGCGACAGGTACCCGGCGACCGCCTCGGCGATGTCCTTGGGCGAGGGGAAGTACGGCCGCGACACCGGCATGTACCAGAGCTCGGTCTTGAAGCCGTTCGGGAATCCGGCCTCCTTGAGGAGCTCCTTGGCCTTGGCCGGGTCGTACGCGTACGGCTCGTAGCCTGCGCGGCCGATCAGGCCCGGCGGGATGAATTCCGCCGCGGGCTTGCCGAGCCCGCTCCAGAACGAGTCGACGATGGTCTTCTGGTCGATCGCGAGCGCGACCGCCTGGCGCACGCGCACGTCGCCGAAGGGCTTGTTGGCCTGGTGGAAGCCGATGTAGCCGACACTCAGGTTGGCAGTGGCGGTGGCGCGCTTGAGCGACGAGTTGCTCTCGACGGCCTTCAGGTCATCGGGAGAGAGGTTGACGGCGATGTCCAGCGTGCCGGCCTCGAGGTTGGCGAGACGCGTGGCCGGCGACTCGATGCCGCGGAACACGATGCGCTCGACCTTGGCCTTGTCACCCCAGTAGTTGTCGTTGCGCACGAGCGTCACGTGGTCGCCCTGCACCCACTCCTGGAACTTGAACGGGCCGGTGCCGACGGCACCCACGCCGGGGGTGCCGTAGTCCACGCCCGCCTTCTTGATCGCGGCCGGGCTCTGGATGCCGAAGTAGCTCGACGCCACCAGGGCCGGGAAGAAGCCTACCGGCGAAGTCAGGTCGAAGCGCACCGTATTGGGGTCGAGGACGTCGACCTTCTCCAGCAGGTAGCCCTTCTGGCCGTGGAAGGCAGCGAAGATGTACGTCCAGGCGGCGAAGTCCTTCTGGCTCGCGAAGGCGTAGGGGTTGTCACGGTTGTTCCAGCGATCGAAGTTGAACTTCACCGCTTCGGCGTTGAACGGTGTGCCGTCGGTGAAGCTGACGCCCTGGCGCAGGTGGAACGTCCACTGCGTGGCATCGGCGTTCGCTTCCCAGCTGGTCGCCAGGAGCGGCATCAGCTCGGAGCTGCCCGGCTTGAAGCCCACCAGCGGCTCGGCGATGTTGTACAGCACCGTCAGCGAGTTCCCGTCCTGCGGAAGGTCGAGATTCACCGGCAGGCCGCTCTGGCCGTACACCAGCGTCTGCGCGGATGCCAGTCCCGACAGGACCAGCAAGCCAGCGGCCACCAACATGGCCAGTCTCTTCATACACACCTCCAGTAAGTACGTCGCGTCCCTACAGGCCGCCCGCCCCCTCGATGCATCCCGGAACCGCGCGTTCTCGCCTGCGTTGGCGCGAGTTTAGCATCTCGGCGTCGTTGCCTGTGGCGAACGCTCTCAACCGGTTGCGGGGATCGCCTCGAGCCGGCCGCTGCTCAGGCGGTAGCGACGGTCCACCGAGCGCACCAGATCTTCGTCGTGCGTCACCATCACCACGGCCGTATCCCGTTCTCGTGCCAGCTCCAGCAGCAGGTCGAACACGGCCCGCGCGTTGGTGCGATCCAGGCTCCCGGTGGGCTCGTCGGCGAGCAGCAGGCGCGGCCGCAGGGCCAGGGCACGGGCCACGGCGGCGCGCTGACGTTCGCCGCCGGACACGCGGCCCGGCACGGCCCCCTGTCTCGACTCCAGCCCCACACGCGCCAGCAACTCGCGGGCACGTGGCTCGTCCAGTTCGCCCACGATGCGGCCGGGCAGCATCACGTTCTCGAGCAGGCTCAGCTCCTTGAGCAGGTAGTGGTTCTGGAACACCAGGCCCAACGTCCGGGCCCGCTCCGTCGCGAGTGCCTGTGGGCGGCGCTCGTGCACGGCCAGGCCACCCCACCACACCTCACCGGCGTCGGGCTGGTCGAGTCCGGCCAGCAGATGGACGAGCGTGCTCTTCCCCGAACCACTCGGGCCGAGCACCGCGACCACGTCGCCGTGCTCGACGCGCAGGCTCGCCCCGCTCAACACCTCGAGGCCGCCGTCGGGTCCTGGGTACCGCCGGGTCAGGGCTCGGCATTCCAGCACGGCTGGCACGGGGGTACTATACGATCTGGAGGGAACGATGGGTGGGTGCGCTCGAGGATCGGCGCGACCACCGGCACACATTTTGGGACCGGCCCGCGCGCCCGCGGCCCGTCCGCGGCACAGGAGGGATCGATGGCTCAAGACGAGACCGGCTCGGAGGTTCTGACAGCGTTCCTGCGTGAGGTACCGCTGTTCCGCGGTGCTCCCGACCGGGCGCTGGCGATCGCGGCGACCGCGGTGCGGCGTCGGGTCTACGAGGCCGGCATCACCGTCTTCCAGGAGGGCGACAAGGGCGAGGCGCTCTACATCCTGGGTGCCGGCCTGGTGAAGCTGTCGAAGATCGACCTGGGCGGTCACGAGAAGACGCTGGCGATCCTGCAGCCCCCCGAGTTCTTCGGCGAGATGGCCCTGCTGGGTGAGTCGACCCGCAGCGCGACGGCGCTCACGCTCGGCGAAGTCACCGCCTACCTCCTGTTCAACGATGACTTCCGCAAACTGCTGGCGGACTATCCGTCGATCAGCCTCAACCTCACGACCACCCTCGCGAGTCGCTTGCGCGGCATGGACGACGAGTCGCAGATCCTGTCCTACAAGGATGCGCAGGGTCGGGTCGCGTACGTGCTGTTGCGGCTCTACCGCGGCGGGGTGGTGGAGATCGACGACCAGCGCGCACTGGTCCGGCTCACCCACCAGGAGCTCGCCAGTCTCGCCGGGACCAGCCGTGAGACCGTCACCCGCGCGCTGAAGGCCCTGGAGGCCGAAGGTGTGATCGAGACGCGTCCCAAGGAGGTCTACATCACCGACGCGGAGGCCCTGGCCGAGATCCTGCACGGGGTACGCTGAGCCTGCAGCCTGCTACACGCGTGTAGCCCCGTTGAGTCGGCGCGCGAGGCGTGCCTCGAGCCGCATCCGTACGTGCGGCCAGTCCTCGTCGGTCACGGCGAAGACCATGGTATCGCGGACCTCGCCGTCCTTGGTGATCATGTGGCGCCGCAGGACTCCCTCGTAGCGGGCGCCGAGGGCGCGGATGGCCCGTTGCGAACGGAGGTTGCGGACGTCCGTGTGGATCTGCACGCGGAGCAGCCCCAGCGCGTCGAAGGCGTGGCTCAGCATCAGCCGCTTGCAGTCCACGTTCACTCCGCTGTTGAACACCTCCGGCCGGTACCAGGTGAAGCCGAGCTCGCAGCCCCGGTGGCGCGGATCGATGTCGGCCAGCCGCGTGGTGCCCAGCAGTCGCCCGCCGGCCCGCTCTTCGACGGCGACCACCAGCGCCGTGCCCTGCGCCATCTCCTGGAAAGCGCGACCGAAGTAGGCGTCGGCCTGCTCGAGGGACGCCGGGGTGGAGGTGAGTCGGTACTCGTGCGGGTTCTCCAGGGCGATCGCGACGAGCGGCTCCACGTCGCGCTGCACCAGGGGCCTGAGCCGCACCAGCGACCCCTCCAGGATGGGGAAAGGCTCGATCGTCACCGCGCCAGGATAGCGCGTCGCGCGGCGGCACGGAACGCCTGTCGGTCAGTGGGAGCGAACGATGTGCTCGGCGGCCGTGGGAGCCGGACCGGGACGGTCGAGGTCGATCTCGAACGGCACGATCTCGGCGTGATCGACCAGCCTGCGCATCCCTACCAGGCTGCCGATGACGACGCCGTGGGTGACGACCACCACGCTGTCGAAGCGGCGGTACCGGTTGAGCACCGTGAGGACGCGGTCGCGCACCTCGTGGAGGCTCTCCCAGGGCGCGGAAGGATCGTCGGCCCGGGTGCCCGAGAGGGTCTGTTTGGCACGCTCGAGCAGGTGCGCGTCGACATCGGCCAGAGGGTCCTTCTGCGGGAGCCATTCGTGGAGGTCGTACTCCACGAACAGAGGCTTGTTGAGCGCCCGGCTGAGGAGCGCTCCCGACTCGAGCGCCCGCGTGAACGTGCTGCACAGGATGGCATCGGCTTCCTGCAGACGGAAGTCTCCAGCGATGGTGTCGATCTGCAGACGACCGAGCGGTGTCAGTGGCGCGAAGTCCTTCGCCCAGCCACGAGCACCGCGCATCTCCACCAGATTCCAGTCGGGCTCGCCGTGGCGCACGAAGAAGAGCTTCACCCGCGCGCCTCTCCTGGGTGCGTGATCTCGGCCGTCCGGATGGGGTTGCGCGTCATCGTCATGAGGACCTCGGGGCCCCGGCCCTCACCTACGGGGGCCGTCCACGAAAGCGTAGCAAGCGCGCCCTGGGGTCACTGTTCGAAGTTTTACTCGCCTCGGGGAGGGCTCAGGCGGCCCCCAAGCCGTACCCGCCGACGGCCGCTCAGGCCTTGCCCAGGTACGCCGCCCGGACTTCGGGCGACGCCAGCAAGGCGGTGGCGCGGTCCTGATGCACGATGGTACCGACCTCGAGGACGTAGCCGCGGTCGGCGAGCTTGAGCGCCATGCGTGCGTTCTGCTCGACCAGCAGGATGGTCACGCCACTGCCCCGGATGTCCTCCAACGCGCGGAAGATGCCCTTGACCAGCAGCGGCGCGAGCCCGAGGCTCGGCTCGTCGAGCAGCAACAGTCGGGGGCGCGCCATCAGCGCCCTGCCGATCGCGAGCATCTGCTGCTCGCCGCCCGAGAGCGTACCGGCGAGCTGACCACGGCGCTCCCGCAGGCGGGGGAACAGTTCGTAGACCTGGGCGCTCGACGCCTCGAGCTCGTCGGGAGGGCGGGTGTACGCGCCCAGCCGCAGGTTCTCGGCCACGGTGAGTGTGCCGAACACACGGCGCCCCTCGGGCGACTGGGCGATCCCTTGCCGCACGATGCGGTCGGCGCCGAGGGAGGTGATGTCCGTGCCGTCGTAGACGATCCGTCCCGAGCGGGCCGGGATCAGTCCACTCAGGGTCCGCATCAAGGTCGTCTTCCCCGCGCCGTTGGCGCCGAGCATCGCCACCACCTCGCCCTGCGCCACCTCCAACGAGATGCCCTTCAGGGCCTGGATCTGACCGTAGTTGACCTCCAGATCGGTCACTTCCAGCAGGCTCACGCGGCGGCCTCCTCGTCGTCCTGCCCTAGATAGGCCTCGATCACCGCCGGGTCGCGTTGGATGTCGGCAGGTTCGCCCTCGGCGATCTTCTTGCCGAAGTTGATCACCACGATGCTGTCCGTCACGTTCATGACCACGTTCATGTCGTGCTCGACCAGCAGGATCGTGACGCCCCCGTCGCGGATCGATGTGATGGTGTCGTTGAGCGCGGCGGACTCCCGGTCGTTCAGGCCCGCCGCGGGCTCGTCGAGGATGAGCAGCTTGGGGCTCGCCACCAGCGTGCGGGCCAGCTCGACGCGGCGCTGCACCCCGTAGGGCAGCGAGGTCGCGACCTCGTGCGCCACCGCCGCGAGGTCGAGGTGCTGCAGCGTGTCCATGGTGCGTTCGACGAGCGCCCGCTCTTCTCGCTGCTGTCCCGGCGTGCCCAGCAGGCTCTGCCACCAGGTCTGGCGCGTGCGGAGGTGCTGCCCCGCCAGGACGTTCTCCAGCACGGTCATGCCTGCGAACAGCCGGATCGTCTGGAAGGTGCGCATGATGCCGTGGCGGGCAACCTGGTGGGGCGCCTGCCCGGTGATGTCCTCGCCCGCGAAACGGAGGCGCCCCTCGTCGGGTCGGTAGACACCGGTGATCATGTTGAACACGGTGGTCTTGCCGGCTCCGTTGGGGCCGATGAGCCCCTTGATCTCCCCTTCCTCGACACGGAAACTCAGGTCGTCGACGGCTCTCAGGCCTCCGAAGCTGATCGAGATGCCATCGAGCTCGAGCAGGGGTCCCTCTCGCGCAGCCGATGTCATCGTGCCCTCCCGCGGGGCCAGATCCCCTGGGGCCGCAGCACCATCACCACGATCATGGCGATGCCGAAGACGAAGTAGCGGTACTGCGCCAGCCCGCGGAACACCTGCGGGACCACGAACATCAGCACCGTCCCCAGCAGCACCCCGGGGATGGACGCCTGGCCACCGACCAGCACGATGGCGAAGAGCGTCACCGACTCGGTGAACACGAACGATCCCGGGCTCACGCTGGCGAGCTGGACAGCGAACAGCGTTCCCGCGGCTCCCGCCACGCCGGCACCGATCGCGAACGCCAGGATCTTGTAGTAGCGGGCGTTGACCCCCAGCGTGGTGGCGGCGAGCTCGTCCTCCTTGAGATAGCGGAACACGCGCCCGACCCGCGAGCGCTCGAGGTTGCGCATGAGCAGCAGCACGGCCGCCAGCGCCAGCCAGTCCAGGTAGAACAGAGCACCCTGGCCGGCGAGCGCCGTTCCGAAGAGATGGGGCACGCCGATCCCGAAGATGCCGTCGGGACCACCTGTGACGTTGCCGACGTTGTTCCCGAGAGCCAACACGAAGATGATGTTGAAGCCTATGGTGGCGACCAGCAGGTAGTCGCCGCGGAGCTTCACGATAGGAGCCGAGAGCACGACCCCGACCAACGCCGCCACCACGATGGCGATCGGCCAGGTGGCGAAGATCGGCCAGCCGAGCCGGGTGTTGAGGATGGCGGTGACGTACGCGCCCACCCCGAAGTACACCGCGTGTCCCATGTCGTACATGCCGGCGCGCCCCAGCACGATGTCCTGCGACAACGCAACGACGGCGTAGATCGCGAAGATGGCCAGGATGCTGATCCAGCTGCCGTTCAGCAGGACCGGAACCAGCAGACCGAGCAGCCAGAGCAGCGGTCCGAGCGCGCGTCGCGCCCTGCCGAGCGCTGTCGATCGTGGAGCGACCATGGCTAGGCGCTCCCCGGGCCGGCGCTGAGGCACACGCTCATACCTTCTCCGCCACGCGCTCGCCCAGGATGCCGGTGGGCCGTACCAGCAAGATGGCGATGAGCAACGCGAAGGTGATGGCTTCCTGCCAGGAGCTCGACACGTAGCCCGCTGCGAAGGCATTGAAGAGCCCCAGGAGCAGACCGCCGAGCATGGCACCGGGGATGTTCCCGATGCCTCCGATGATCGCGGCGATGAAGGCGTTGAGGCCGTAGATCCAGCCCATGTTGAAATAGGCCTCGCGATAGTACAGTCCCACGAACAGGCCGCCTACTGCGCCCAGCGCCGGGCCGACCACGAACACGCTGACGATCACCCGGTTGACGTTGATGCCCATGAGCCTGGCGGCGTCCTGATCGATCGCAGCGGCCCTAATGGCGGTGCCGAAGCGGGTGTGGTGCACGTAGAAGTACAGGCCGGCCATGAGCACAAGCGAGCCCACGATGATCATCACCTGCACGAAACTGATCGACGCGCTCCCGATCTTCCAGGTGAGGTCCGGCAGGAGGTTCGCAGGGAACACCTTGACCTCCGGACCCCAGATCAACATGATGCCGTTCTCGATCAGCATCGACGCGCCCAGCGCCGACACCACCGCGGACAACCTGGGCGCCTTGCGCAGAGGACGGTACGCCGTGAACTCCAACACAGCGCCCGCGATGCCTACGGCGAGCGCGGCCACGATGAAAGCCGCGGCCAGCAGGAGGGCGCCGGCGTTGGCGCCGCCGAGGCCGCTGGTCAGGACCGTCAACCCGATGAAGGCCGCCAGGATGGACAGGTCACCGTGCGCGAAGTTGATGAGCTTCAGCACCCCGTAGACCATGGTGTAACCGAGGGCGATCAGTGCGTAGAAACCGCCCACGGTCACACCGTTGATGAACTGCTGCAGGACGACGTCCATGGAGCCCTAGCGCCCGCGCGTTCGGCGCGGGCCGGCCACTACTGCGTGGCCGACTCCGGGTAGACCATCTTGTACGATCCGTCGGCCTGGATCTCGAACGCCGTGAACGGGCTGCCGATGCGCTCGCCCTTGCTGTCCCACGAGAACGTTCCGGTCAGTCCCTTGAAGTCCTTGAGGTTGTGCATCCAGGCGATGAGCTTCGTCGGATCGGTGCTCTGCGTGGCCTTCACGGCGGCGATCACGGCGCGGAAGCCGTCGGCGTTGGTGAAGGTGTAGATGCTGGGCGGCTCCTGCCCGTAGGCCGCCTTGTAGTCGGCCAGGAACTGCTTGGCCTCGGGGTAGGGCAGGTTATCGGGCGAGGGCACGTTGATGATGATGGCGCCCTGAGCGGCGTTGCCGGCGATCTTGGCGAACGCCACGTTCTGGTTGGCGTCACCACCGACGAACGTCGCACTCATGCCGAGCTGCTTCATCTGGGCGCGGATGAGCCCACCGTCCGGGTAGTAGCCGGAGAAGTAGAGCACGTCCGGGTTCACCGACTTGATCTTGGTGAGCACCGCCGTGTAGTCCTGCGATCCGGCGGTGATGAAGCCGGTGTAGACCGGATTGCCGCCGTCGTCCTTGACGGCCTGGATGACGGCATCGGAGAGCCCCTTGGCGAAGCTGGAGTGATCGGACAGCACGGCGATGCGCTGGAACTTCCTACCGTTCACCAGGTAGGCGGCCGTGAACTTCGCCTCGGCGCTGTTGGGCGGAGCGTTGCGGAAGAAGGTCTTGTACCCGCCGGCGGTCAACTGGTCGCTGGTGCCGTCGGAGGTCTGGATGACGTTGGCCCGGGCGTAGATGGGCTCGGCCGCCAGCGCGGCGCCGCTGGTGTAGGTGCCGATGACGGCCAGAACGCCTTCGTTGACGAGCTGACGTGCGCAGATGGCGGCCTGCGACGCCTGGCCGCCGTCGTCACAGGTCTTCACTTCGATCGTGCGGCCCAGCAAGCCGCCCTGGTCGTTGATCTGCTTGGCGATCAACTTCACGCCCTTCTCGATGCCCTGCCCCTCGTTGGCGTACTGACCCGTGATCGGCGCCTGCACGCCGATCACGATGGGATCGGCAGCGAAAACCGTGCTGGCAGCCAGCGCCAGCGTCAACGCAACCAGGACCGAAACGATCAGCTTCCTGGACATGGATCCTCCCATTCCCCCTCGGCTCTTCGCCGCCGAGAGCGGGCAGCCTCGAGCCACCCCCACGAACAAGCCCTTTCGCCCCCACGGGCGATCATCGGAACCGGCTTGGAACGACAGCGGTAGGCTACGGCGACGGCCCGGTCCTGTCAACGCCCGTCCTTCCGGGGCGAGTACGGAAGGTGCTCTGGAGCCGGATCGATCGTGGATCGGGCGGCGGTAGAGTGACCCGTGAACGGACAACCGAGTTCTTCCTCCCCGCAGCGAGGCCGATCGTGACCCTCGACGGCGTCTACCGTCGCACCATGCTGGCGGTGTCGGACGCTCCCCTCGTTCGCGGCTTCATCACCCGGGCCGGCTGGCGGCTGGGCGTGGGCCGCTTCGTCGCCGGCGAGTCGCTGGAGTCCGCTCTGCCCCACCTTCGAGCGATCGAGAGCTCGGGCAAGGGCATCGTCCTCGATGTGCTGGGCGAGTTCGTGAGCGACGAGGCGGCGGCCCGGCAGGCAGCCGCTCGGATCCTGGCAGCGCTCGAGGCCTCGGCCGGCTTCGGGCTGGAGCCGTACTTCAGCGCCAAGCCTACCCAACTCGGGCTCGGCATCGATCCCGATCTCGCCTTCGAACTGGCGACCGGACTCGCCGAGGCAGCGGCGCAACACGGCGGGCACCTGTGCCTGGACATGGAGAGCAGCGGCTACGTCGACGCCACCCTGACGCTGTTCGAACGCCTCTGGAACGCGGGCCGGCAGGACGTCTCGACCGTCTTGCAGAGCTACCTCTACCGTACCCCCGATGACCTGGAGCGCCTCCTGGCCCTCTCCCCCGTGCCCTCCCTGCGCATCGTGAAGGGGGCGTACAACGAGCCGCGGGAGGTCGCGCACCAGGCCAAAGCGGACGTCGACCGCGCCTACCGCGAGCTCACCTACCGCGCCCTGGAGATCGGCGGCAAGGTGAACGTGGGCACCCACGACGAGAGGATCCTCGGCGAGGTGGCGGCGTTCGTGCGAGGTGCGGGGCTCGACGGCGCGCGCTACGAGTTCCAGCTCCTGTACGGGGTGAAGCCCAACCTCCAGGACCGCCTCGTCCGCGAGGGGCACCCGCTCCGCGTGTACGTACCGTTCGGGGAGGACTGGTACGGTTACTTCAGTCGCCGCCTCGCCGAACGCCCCGCCAACCTCGCGTTCGTGCTACGCGGCATCGCGGGCTGAGCCCACGGCATCTAGACAAGGAGTGCATCGCCATGTTGTTCGAACCCTACGAGACCGAACCCTACCTGGATTTCTCCGAGGCCGCCACGCGTCAGGCGTTCGAGCGCACGCTGGATACGGTGCGCTCCCAGCTCGGCCGTGACTACCCGCTCGTGATCGGCGGCGAGCGCGTCGACACCGGCGAGTACCTCACCTCCGTCGATCCCTGTGATCCAGATCGCGTCGTGGGTCGCAGCGCCAAGGGCAAGGGCCCCGAGATCGAGCGTGCCATGTCGGCCGCCCAGGCGGCGTTCGCGACCTGGTCGCGGTTACCCATGGCGCATCGCGCGCGCACGTTGGTGAAGCTCGCCGCCGTGCTCCGCCGGCGCCGCGAGGAGCTGGCCGCCTGGGAGGTCTTCGAGGCCGGCAAGAACTACCTCGAGGCCATCGCCGACGTGGCGGAGGCCATCGACTTCTGCGAGTACTACGCGCGGGAGTCGTTGAAGCTCGCCGACCCCGTCCCCACCTACGACCATCCGGGCGAGGAGAACACCAGTCACCTGAGGGCTCTCGGGGTCGGCGTGGTCATCCCCCCGTGGAACTTCCTGCTCGCGATCCTGGTCGGCACCGCGGTCGGTCCGGTCGTGGTCGGGAACACGGTCATCGTCAAGCCCTCGCCGTCGACGCCGATCATCGCCCAGAAGTTCATGGAGTGCGTCGAGGAAGCCGGCTTCCCCGCCGGCGTGATCAATCTTCTCACCGGCGACGACGCCGACCTCGGCGACGCGCTGGTGGACCACCCGCGCACCCGTTTCATCAACTTCACCGGGTCGGTCGCGACCGGCTTGCGCATCAACGAGCGGGCGGCCAAGGTGCATCCCGGCCAGAACTGGCTCAAGCGCGTCTTCGCCGAGATGGGCGGCAAGGACGCCCTCATCGTCGACGAGACGGCGGATCTGGACCTCGCCGCGGACGCCGCGGTCGCCGGAGCGTTCGGCTTCCAGGGCCAGAAGTGCTCGGCCATGAGCCGGCTCATCGTCGTCGAGGCCGTCTACGATCAGATGCTGGAGAAGTTCCTGGCACGCGCCCGCCAGCTTCGGGTCGGCCCGGCCGAAGAGAACGCCGACGTGGCCGCCGTCATCAATCAGAAGCAGTTCGACAAGATCCTCGCCTACATCGAGACCGGCAAGCAGGAGGCCCGCCTGGTGCTCGGCGGCGGCCGCGCCGAAGGGCCGGGCTATTACATCCAGCCCACCGTGTTCGCCGACGTACCGCAGAGCGCCACCATCGCCTGCGAGGAGATCTTCGGGCCGGTGGTGTCGGTGATGAAGGCGAGGGACTTCGACCACGCGCTGGAGATCGGGAACGCCACCATGTACGGCCTCACCGGCGGACTGTGCTCGCGTGAGCGCCTGCGGATCGAGCGTGCGCGCGAGGAGTTCGACGTCGGGAACCTCTACGTCAACCGCAAGATCACAGGCGCGCTGGTCGGCGTCCAGCCCTTCGGCGGCTTCAAGATGTCGGGCACCAACGCCAAGGCGGGGGGACCGGACTACCTGCGCGGCTTCATGGAGATGAAGACGGTCACGGAACGCTTCTGAGCGGCGCATCGTGGAGCGGGACATCGCGCCCGTCAGGACGTTTGTAACCCCCACGGCGAGCGACGCGACGTGTTACAAGAAGGCGAGATTGAGCTGCTCGAGACCGGCGACCACGCGTAGGACACCACCTTCCCACCGCATTCCGTGTGCGGTCCGAGGTGGGCCGTCACTGCGGGTCGCCGCGTCCGTGAGAGGGGCCCCATGCCCGAAGCCCTGCAGTCCCTGATCGACAAGCTTCAGGGCGAGGTGGTGGACGAAGCCGAAGCCAAGGCTCGTGCCATCCTCGCCGAAGCCGAGGCCGAGGCCGGCCGGCGCGTCGCCGAGGCCAACGCCGAAGCGACGCGCATCCGCGGCGCAGCCGAGCGCGATGCGGCGCTCAGCCGAGAGCGCGGCGAGCGCGGCCTCCAACAGGCCGGGCGCGATGTTCTCATGGCCGTCAGGCGCGGCGTAGAGGATGTCGTCATGGCGCTCGTGCACGACTCGCTCAGCCAGGCGCTGACGCCCGAGACGCTGCGCGACATGCTCCTCGTCATGGCCGAGGCCTACGCCAAACGCAGCGGCCCCGAGCGCCGCATGAGTGTGCTGCTGGGCGAGGCAGACCGCGAGGAGCTGGCCCACTTCTACGCGGACGAGTACCGGCAGAAGCTCGAGAAGGGTGTCGACATCCGGCTAGGCCGCGACATCGAGAAGGGGTTCCGCGTGTCGATGAACGGCGACCATGTCGAACACGACTTCACGCTCGAGGCCATCACGTCGGTCATGGCGGAGATGTTGCGCCCTGAGCTCGCGAAGCTCATCGCGTCCGGCATGACGGAAGACGGGACCGACGGGGACACGGCCGAGGGCCGGCCCTAGCGGTCACCGAGCCCGTGTACGCCTACCTCCTCTCGACGCTCCCCTCGCCCGTGCTGGGTGACCCGCCCCCGATGACCCTCTCCGCGCTGGTGGCGCAATGCCGGCCCTTCCTCGACGACGAAGCGCTGCACGCCTTGCAAGAGCCCGAGGCTGCCGCCACGGCGCCCGGCGAGGTGGGCTCGGTGGCGCGACAGTGGCTCGACGGCGAACGGCAGCTGAGGAACGCCGTGGCCCGGAAGCGCGCGACGGGTTGGGGCGTCTCGGTCGAGCCGTACCTGCGCGACCATACCGGCTTCCGCGTGGACATCGAGGACGGCGTGATCCGCGCCTTCGACGCGCCCAACCCGCTGGAGCGCGAGCGTGCGCTCGACGAGCTGCGTTGGCGGCTGCTCGATGATCTGGCAGGCGTTGTGCCGTGGGGGTTCGCGGCACTGTTCGCCTACGCCCGACGCCTTCATCTGGTCGACGACCGGGCGCGTCGCGACGCCGAGGAAGGACGCCGCAACCTGAGGGCCATGCTGGAGGAGCTCGAACGTCGCCACGACGCCGGAATCGCGCCCGAGGTTCACGATGCCTGAGGATCGAATGAGCGAGTGCAACCATGCCTAACGTCGGCCATATCGTCTCCGTGAGCGGCAACCTGCTCACCGTCGCCTTCGAGAAACCCGTCATCCAGAACGAGGTCGGCTACGCCGTGCTGGGCGATCTTCGCCTCAAGGCGGAGCTCATCCGCGTGCGCGGGCGGTACGCCGATCTCCAGGTGTTCGAGGACACCTCCGGCCTGTACGTCGGTGGGCCGGTCGAGTTCTCCGGGGAGTTGCTCACGGTGGAGCTCGGACCGGGGCTCCTGGGCCGGATCTTCGACGGTCTCCAGAACCCGTTGCCGGAGCTGGCCGAGGCGGCCGGCTTCTTCCTGCGCCGCGGTGTCTACCTGACGCCGCTCGACCGCGAGCAGCGCTGGGCGTTCACGCCGGTGGCCGAGACCGGCGCCCGCGTCCGTGCCGGCGACACGCTCGGCACCGTGCCCGAGAACGCCGTGACGCACCACGTGATGGCCCCGTTCGGACTGGAGGGCCGGCTGAGCGTCGAGTGGATCGCGCCCGCGGGCGAGTACCGCATCGAGGACTCCGTCGCCACCCTGGTGGACGATCGCGGCCGATCGCATCCGGTCACCATGGTGCAGCGCTGGCCCGTCAAGGTGCCGATCCGCGCCTACCGGGAGCGCCTCCGCCCGCGCGAACCGCTGGTGACCAAGATCCGGATCCTGGACACCCTCTTCCCCGTTGCGCTGGGGGGCACCTACTGCATACCCGGGCCGTTCGGCGCCGGCAAGACGGTGCTCCAACAGATCACCAGCCGGCACGCCGAGGTCGACGTGGTCATCATCGCGGCGTGCGGAGAGCGTGCCGGCGAGGTCGTCGAGACGTTGCGGGAGTTCCCCGAGCTCGTCGACCCCCGCACGGGCCGAAGCCTGATGGAACGCACGCTGATCGTCGTCAACACCAGCTCGATGCCGGTCGCTTCCCGAGAGGCCAGCGTCTACACAGCGGTCACGGTGGCGGAGTACTACCGCCAGATGGGCCTCAACGTGCTGCTGCTGGCCGACTCCACCTCGCGCTGGGCCCAGGCGCTGCGCGAGATCTCCGGGCGCCTGGAGGAGATCCCGGGCGAAGAAGCGTTCCCCGCCTACCTCGAGTCTGTCATCGCGGCGTTCTACGAGCGCGGCGGCGTGGTTCGACTGAACGACGGCCGGACGGGCTCCGTCACCATCGGGGGTGCGGTCAGTCCCGCCGGAGGCAACTTCGAGGAACCGGTGACCCAGGCCACCCTGAAGGTGGTGGGCGCGTTCCACGGCCTGTCCCGCGAACGCTCGGACGCGCGCCGCTATCCTGCCGTCGACCCGCTCGACAGTTGGAGCCGCTACGACGGCGTTGCCGACGGCGAGGACGTGCGAGCGGCACGCGAGGTGCTGAAGAACGGCCGCGAGGTCGACCAGATGATGAAGGTCGTGGGCGAGGAAGGGACGGCCATCTCCGACTACGTGACCTATCTCAAGGCCGAGTACCTCGACGCCGCCTACCTCCAGCAGGATGCCTTCCACGAGGTGGACGCGGCCAGCGGCGCGGGTCGTCAACGCCACGTGTTCGGCCGGCTGTCCAAGGTGCTGCGGACCCCGCTCGACTTCCCCGACAAGGATGCCGCGCGACGCTTCTTCCAGGAGCTGACCCAGTTGACCAAGGAGTGGAACCTGGTGCGGATGGACGATCCGACGTTCGAGCGGCTCGAGGCACGCCTCATCGAGAAGGTCGAGGGGGTGACGGCCCGTGCGTAAGGTCTACACGCAGGTGGAGCGGATCGCCGGCAACGTCGTCACGGTCCGGGCCGGCGACGCCACCTACCGCGAGCTGGCCGAGGTGCGCTGGCCCGGAGGGACGTCGCTCGCCCAGGTCATCAAACTCGAGGGCGATCGCGCGTCGCTGCAGGTGTTCGCGGGCAGTCGTGGCATCCCAACGGACGCACACGTCCGTTTCCTGGGCAAGCCGGTGCAGGTGCCGTTCTCCGAGGCGCTGCTGGGCCGCGTCTTCAATGGGGCGGGACGACCCCGCGACCGCAGGCCCGAGGTGGAGGCCGAACCGATCGAAGTCGGCGGTCCCTCCGTCAACCCTGCGCGGCGCATCATCCCGCGACGCATGGTGCGCACGGGCATCCCCATGATCGATGTCTTCAACACCCTGGTCGAGAGCCAGAAGCTGCCGATCTTCGCCCCCGCTGGCGAGCCCTCCAACCAGTTGCTGGCCCGCATCGCGCTCCAAGCCGAGGTCGACGTCATCGTGCTCGGAGGCATGGGGCTCAAGCACGACGACTATCTGGCGTTCCGCGAGACGCTGGACGACGCCGGTGCCAGCGTGCGAACGGTGATGTTCGTGCATACCGCAGCCGATCCGGTGGTCGAGTGTCTGCTCGTGCCCGACCTCTCGCTGGCCGTGGCCGAACGCTTCGCTCTCGAGGGCCGCCGCGTGCTGGTCCTGCTCACCGATATGACGAACTTCGCCGACGCCCTCAAGGAAGTCGCGATCACGATGGAGCAGATCCCGTCCAACCGAGGCTATCCGGGCGACCTGTACAGTCAGCTCGCGTCGCGCTACGAGAAGGCGGTCGATTTCGAAGGGGCGGGCTCGATCACCATCCTGGCCGCCACGACCATGCCCGGGGACGACGTCACCCATCCGGTTCCCGACAACACCGGCTACATCACGGAGGGCCAGCTCTACCTGCGCGGCGGCCGCATCGAACCCTTCGGCAGCCTGAGTCGCCTGAAGCAGCTCGTCAACGGCCGTACGCGCGAGGATCACAGGTCGCTGATGAACGCCATGATCCAGCTCTACGCGGGCTACCGCGAAACGTTGGAGAAGCAGGCCATGGGCTTCAGCATGAGTCGTTGGGATGAGCAGCTGCTCAAGTACGGGACCGCCTTCGAGGACCGGTTGATGAGCCTGGAGCTGCACCTCCCGCTGGAAGAGGCCCTGGACGAAGGCTGGCGCATCCTTGCCGAGTGCTTCGAACCGCCACAGACGGGGCTCCCGAGCGCGTTGATCGAGCGCTTCTGGCCCACCGACGGCGTCACAACCGGTGACGTGGAGGCGACGGCTTGAGCCACGTACGCGCCAGCAAGCAGGAGCTCAAGCGGCAACGCGACGCGCTATCGCGCTTCAAGCGCTACCTACCCACCCTGCAGCTCAAGAAGCGCCAACTCCAGATGGAGATCCGGCGCGTCGAGGCGAGCGAGCGCAAGGCGGACGCGGAGCTCGCCGTCGCTGAGCAGGGGCTGGAGCCCTGGATCGGTCTGCTGGCCAGCGGCGTCCCGGTCCTCGATCACCTCGCGATCGCCGCCGTGCGCCGGAGAACGGCGAACATCGCCGGGATCGACGTACCGGTGCTGGAAGATCTCGAGTTCACCCGCACGCCTCCGGATCTGCACGCCACCCCGGCGTTCCTCGACGACGCCGTCGCGGCCTGCCAGACGCTGGCTCGCCTGCGCATGGAACGCCGGGTGCTCGCCGAGCAGCGGCTGCTGCTGGCCGACGAGCTCCGCATCACCTCTCAGCGCGTCAACCTGTTCGAGAAGGTCAAGATCCCGGAAGCGCAGCGGGCCATCCGCACCATCCGGATCGCGCTCGGCGACCAGCAAGCCGCCGAGGTCGTGCGTGCCAAGATCGCCAAGGCGAAGTCCATGGAGCAGGAGGCGGCGACGTGATCGTCCCCATGAAGCAGGTCACGGTGGTGATGCTGCGGAGCCAGCACGAACGCTCCCTGGCGTTGCTGCAAGATCTGGGGGCCCTCCATCTGAGCTCGGAGCAGGTCGGCGACGGAGACGGCGACAGCGTGACCGCGGCGCGTGCACGTGTCGAGGCTGCGCACTCGGCGGTGGAGGCGCTGCGCCGCGCCGCGCCGAAGGTGGATGCCGGGGCGGCAGGTGCGCTCACCTCAAGCGCCGCCGAGGCCGCGGTCGCCCAGGTGATGGAGCTGTCGGAGCGCTTGGAGCGGATCGACCACGAGCGGTCGGAGGTCGAACGAGAGCTCGCGCGCGTCGCGTCGATGGGGGACTTCGATCCTCAAGCGCTCCAGGAGCTGGCGCGGCGCGGCGTTGGGGTCCGCTTGTTGCAGGCCCCGACTCGCTGGGCCATGGAGCAGCCGCACGACGTCGTGGTCCACGAACTCGGTCGACAAGGCCGCGGGCGCGTCGTCGCGCTGGTGGGGGCCGTACCGGACCTTGCGCGAGCGCAGCTCGGTGAGGGCGCGGCGGCGGCCGAGGAACTCGCCCTGCCCGTACAGGCCCCTGCGGAGCTGCGGGCGCGCCGGGCGAGCCTGAGCTCGGAGCGGGAGCGGACGCTGTCCTCGCTTCAGGAGCTTGCGCGTCAACGCGCTGCCATCGAGGCGTCGATCCCGTCGGCCGAGGACCGCCTGTCCTTCGAGCGCGCACGCGCGGGATCGGCCCTGACGGGCCCGCTGGCGGTCGTGCGTGGGTTCTGTCCGGCGCCAAAGCTGCCGCAGTTCGAGCGGGCGGCGCAGGAGCACGGCTGGGGTCTGTTCGTGGAGGACGTCGGCGACCCGGGCGATGCTCCCACCGAGATCACGGTGCCCCGCTGGGTCCGCCCCATCCGAGCCCTGTTCTCGTTCACCGGGGTCCTCCCCGGTTACGACCAGGTCGACGTGAGCGTTCCGTTCCTGCTGTTCATGAGCCTGTTCTTCGCGATGATCGTGGGCGACGCCGGCTACG
>CAZTTB010000011.1:0-51912 GCA_964616005.1 uncultured bacterium
CCTTCTCGGCGGGCGTCGACAGTGGCCTCGACACCGCGTTGGTGGTGAGCGCCGCGGGCATGCGGGCGGCGCTCGGGCCCGGCGCCCGCCTCATCGCCGGCGACAGCAGCGTCGACGCTCACGCGGCCCTCGACGGGACCTGGAACGCGACGCTCGGCAGCGCCTTGACCGTCGGCGCCGCCACGCTCCCGCTGCGCGCGACGCTGGACGGGCGGCGAGCGAGCTACACCGGCACCCTCGCGCTCCGGTCTCCGGCACCGGACGCCTCGCTGGTCAGCGCTTCGATCCGCGGGACCGGCGCCCGCCTGAGCGCGGCCGCCGACCTGTCACAGGTCGACTTCAGCCGGGTCGGCGAGCTGCTGGGCGTTCCGCTCGACGTTCATGCCAGCGGAGAGCTCACGGTGGCCAGCCAGCCGCTGGCGGCCACGTTGCGTGTCCGGGCCGACGGCACCGTGGCCGGGCGCAAGCTCACGCTGGAGGGGCACGCCGGCGGCACCGGCGGCGTCGACGTGACCGCGGCCTTCGGGGCCCTCACGTTCGGCCTTGCGCGGGCGGGCGGAGCGGACGGCGTGGGGGCACCGCTGAGGCTACGTGTGCTGGGCGCTGACGGCGCCAGCCGGCTCGAGGGAACGCTGGACCTGGGGGCCTCGACGGTCCTCGCGCTGACGGGCACGGTCGGCGGCAGCCCGGCAACCGTCCATGCCGCTGGCGACGTGTCCGCCGGCAGTGGCACGCTCCGGCTCGCGTTGGGCGCGGCCTCGCTCGATGCCGACCTGCGGCGGATCGACGGCACCAGCGCTCTCCGGCTCGACGTGAACGCGCCGACCGGGAGCCTGCAAGCGCTGGGGGCCTCCCTGGCGGGGACCGTCGCGGCGGAGGTGTCGCTGGCGCAGGGCGCGGTCACCGTGCAGAAGCTGCAGGTGGCGAGCCCGATCGGACCCACGCCCTGGGGGCTGTCGCTCTCCGGACCTGCCTATCCCACCGCGGACCTGAAGGGCACCCTGGCAGCGCCCGCCTGGAAGCTCAGCGGCGACGTCGCCGTCGCCGGCCCTGCATCCCGGCTCGGCATCACGCTCCGGACGGGGAGCCTGGCGGTCGACGCCGCCATGCGCGGCCCGCGGATCGACCGTGTGCGGGCCGACGGCGCAGCGCAACTGGGGATCGCGGCACAGCCGATCGACATCCGCGCGAAGGAGCTCACCTGGGGACCGGACACCGGTTTCACGGGGAGCGCCACGATCCGGGCGCCGGCCCTCCTCCTCGGGCTCCCCGGGGACCTCGTGGCCGACGTGCGCGGTGACGGACCCCTGAGCGCGAAGCTCACGGCCGGACCCGCCGACCGGCCCTGGCTCCGCGCCAGCGCCGAGCTGGCGCCGAACCCGTTCCGGGATCCCACGCTCCAGGGCTCCACCGCGTTCGACGTTCCGCTGACGGGGCTGCTGGGCGGTGCCACCACGGCCGACCTGCGGCTGACGGGGCACCCTGCGCTGTCGGGTACCTGGCGCACGCCGTCGCTCGCGGGTGACCTCGCCGTCCAGGGCGCACTGCAAGCTCAGGGACCCGTCCGCATCGGCAGGGATGGGGGCTCGCTGAGCCTCCACGGAGACGGTCTGAGCCTGGACGCCAGCTACCGAGGCGGCGCCTGGAGCGGCACCTTCTCGATGCACGACGTCGCCCTCGGCCCCTTCGACCCACGGCTGGACAGCGCCCAGCTCAGCCTCCGCGCCGACCTTGCCGGCGGGCAAGGGCGGAATCTGCAGGCCAATGTGTCCTCCCTCGAGCTGACCGCTCCCGGGGCCAGTCTGACAGGCTCCGGGACGCTCGGCAGCGGGTTGCGCGTCGCACTCCAGGTCAGCGCCGACCTGTCCCGGCTGAGCCTCCCCGGCCCCAAGCTGCAGGGCCTCGTACACGGTCCGCTGGTCCTGGCCGCACCTAGCCTTGCCGAAGTCCGGCAGGGGACCCTGATCGCGGTCCTCGACATGGCCCGGGTAGGCCTGGCCGGGACCGGCGGCACCGTCGACGGCACGCTCCAGGTCGGAGGCAGCCCCGCGGACCCCACCCTCTCGGCAACCCTCCAAGGCGCGGGCGAGGTCCACGGCCAGCTACGAGCCGACGCCCGTCCGGCCCGGCAGCGTCTCGACCTCCACAGCACGCTCTCCTTCCGGGGCGTCGTCACCGACCTGGGCCTGGTGCTGCAGAACGGTCGGGTCGAGGCGTCGGGGCGGGCTCGCGTAGGGACGGCCGAAGCGGACCTCTCGACCGACGCGCAGGGCCGCCTGCAGGTCACCGGCGCCGGTTCCTTGCTCGGCTGGCGGGCCACCGTCGCCGCCGACCTCGCCCGGGCGCAACTCCAGGGCCCGTTGACCTCGCTCGGCGTCCACGCCGACGGACGGGTCGCCCTGACGTTCGGATCCGAGCCGTGGCTGAGCGGGCGCATCGAGGGCACGTCGTTCCAGGGCATCGAACTGGGGACGCTGAGCGTGACCAGTCAGCGCCCCGGCGCGCCCATCGTCCTCGCCGGACCGAACCTGAACGGCTCGCTGCAACCGACGACGCTGGCGTGGATGCTGCATCTCGACGCACTGCCGCTGCCGGCGGGCCTCGCCGCCAGCGGCGACGCCCGCGGCACCGCCGCGACCGGCGACGCGACGGTGCACCTCACCGGGACGGTCGCGGGCTCGCCCGTGGCGGTCTCGCTGCGGGCCTCGAATCGCGGCGGCATCTCGCTGCAGGGCAGCGGCTCCGCCCTGGGCGGTCGGCTCGACCTGGCGGCCGCTCTCGCCGGCGGTAGGCAGTGGACCGGGTCGCTCTCCTTGACCGGCGCCCAGACGGCAGGGTTGGGCGGCTCGTTCGAGGCCAGCCTGGCCGGACCCGCCAGCGATCCTGCCGTGGACGGCCACCTCACGCTCCAGGGGGCGCTCGAAGGCAGTGCGCGTCTGCATGTGTCGCCGGGACGCGCCACCATCGAAGCCGCGCTGCAGGGAGCGGCCCTGGGCAGCGCCGTACACGTCGCCGGGTCGCTGGCGCCCACCTTCGACCTGACCGTGTCGAGCGCCGGATCGTCGGGGTCCTCCCAGGGGAGCGTTCGCCTGTACGAGACCGGCGGGGCGGTCCGCGCCGACGGCACGCTGGATCTCTCGGCCGGTCCCGTGGTCGTGGCGCTGGCGGGGAGCGGACCCCACACCCCGGTCGGGATCGGCCTGCGCGTCCCGGCGTTGCCCGGGCTGGCCTTCCACGGTGAGCTCCCTGCCGAGACCCCGCTGGCCCTGGCGGACACCCTCAGGACCGCCGGGCTCACCCTCACGGGCGCAGGAAGGACCCGTGGACGACTCGCGCTCGAGATCGCACCGGCGCCACGGGCCACGCTCCATGACGTCCGATTCGACCTCGGCGGGACCGTTCTCTCCGCCAGCGGGACCCTGACGCCGACCGGAACCACGCTGCAGGGAGCCCTCGCGCTTCCGGACAGCTTCCCGGTGGACCACGTGGGCGGCTCCGAGGTGCCCTACCGGCTGAGCTTGGAGAAGGGCGCGCTCACGTTGAGCTCCGACGGCGCGCTCGGCACGCTTGACGCCGCCATCGCCACGACAGCCGGCAGCGGCACCGTACGGGCCGACCTCCACACCATCGGTGTAGGAGGGGGAGTGGGTGCGGGAACGGCTTCCATCGCCCTGTCGTTCGACCCCTCGAGCGGCCCCTCCGGCACCATCTCGGTCAGGGACGTACAGGTCTCGCGCAGCGGCCTCCCTTCGATGACGTTGTCCGCCGACGTGCGAGTGGCAGCGGGGAGACTGACGGGCAGCGCCGATGTGAAGGCCCCTCATGGCGGCGTCCACGTCGACGGCGGTTGGGGTCTCGGCGGCTGGCTCCCGAGCGCACTCGCTCCGAACGCTCCGAGCGGCGGCTCCCTCCAGGCCCGTGTCAACACCTTCGAGTTGGCCAGCCTGCCCACCGTGGCGCGCCTGGCGCCCCACGTCGCCGGCGCCGTCAGCGGC
This sequence comes from uncultured bacterium, assembly GCA_964616005.1. Lineage (GTDB taxonomy): Bacteria > Deinococcota > Deinococci > Deinococcales > Trueperaceae > JASBRS01. The sequence goes on from CAZTTB010000011.1 coordinate 3,996, forward strand.
ATCGTGCAGCTCCGCGGCGACACCACCGTGGCGCAGTTGGTCGCGCCCGGCTTCACCGTAGCCGGCACCGCGTTGCCGCTCGAGCTGCAGCTCAGCGGCCCGCTGACCGATCTGAGCGCGCAGCTCAAGCTCGGCAGCAGCGTGGCGACGGCTACCTTGAGTGCGGACCGCGCCAGCGGCGTCCTGACGCTGAGGCGCTTCCCGGCACAGGTCCTGGCCGAGGCGACCGCCGGCACCACGGACATCCGGGCCGAGGTGGACGGCCTGCTCCGCTTCGACATCCCGTTCAGCGACCCGGCCTCGAGTTACCTGCGCATGGCCACGGAGGCGATCCGCCTCGAACGGGCGGGGGTGGTGACGACCGGGAACCTTGCGTTCGCCTACAACGATCACGCGTTCACCCTGGAGCAGGCGGCCTTCCAGGGGCGGGGCACGTGGCAGGCGCAGGGGAGCGTGGACGCCGACCATCTCGATCTGCACCTGAGCGCGAACGACGCGGACTTCGGCCCTCTCCTGGGCCTCATTCCGATGTTCGCCCGCTACGGTGTCGGCGCGAACGGCAGCTTCGACCTCGTCGCGCAGGGCTCCCCCGCCAGGCCCGACGTCAACCTCACCGCGAACAGGCTCGACGCGCAGGTGGCCGGCACGCGCTACCGCGTCGACCACGCCAACGTCACCCTCAAGGGGAGTGCGCTCACGGCCGTGGCCACCGTCGTGGGACTCGCGCCCCTGGGTGGGTCGCTCGACGCCCACGGCAGCGCCCAGTTGACGCTGGCGCCGCTGGCGTTGCGGAACACCGACTTCCGCTTCACGGGGAGTGCCCGGGTTCCGGTGTTCGGGACCGTCACCGATGTCAGCGGCGGCATCACACAGCCCCCCGGCAGCGCACCCCAGCTCGCCATCTCGGGCAAGCTCGGCAACCCCTTCACCATCCGGGGCTCGCTGGCGCCGTTCGATGTCACCCTGCGCGGAAAGGGCCTCGACCTGCAGGCACGCCCCCTGCTCGTGACCTCGAGCGTCGTGGACGCCAACGTCACCATGAAGGCCACACCCGCAGGGCTGGCCCTCGGCGGCGAGCTCGATGCCGCCGAGATCCGGATGGATCTCGGCGCGGGATCGTCGTCGCCCCCCACCTCGCCGTCGGCATCGCCGTCCGCAACGGGAGCGGCCGCGACCGGCAACGCGTCGACGAGCGCGCCGACCAGTGGTTCACAGGCCGCGCTACGGGCGGTGGTGTTCGACGGGCTCCACCTGCGCGCCCCCCAGCGCGTCCTCCTCGACGCCAGCTTCGGGAGCATGGAGGCCGCGCTCGATCTGACCCTGACCGGTACAGCCGCCGCACCGGCGCTCGCCGGCACGGCCAGTGCCCTGCGCGGGTCGTTGCGCTTCGGCGGCCGGGACTTCACCATCGACCACGCCCTGGCGACCTTCCAGCCCAACCGCGGTGTGTACCCGAGCCTGGACGTGCAGGCCCACAGCACCTTCGACAAGCGCCGTGTGCTCTCGGGAACGACGGGCGTGAGCTTCGACAGCCCGCGCGACACCAACTTCTTCACCGTGACGCTGGCGTTCTCCGGCCAGGTGCAACCCGCGCCGCAGGGACCCACCCCGGTGAAGTTCGACATCACCCCGACGCTCACGAGCGACGCCACGGTCCAGACCGGGACCGATGCCGCGACCTCGTCCCCGCGACCGCTGAACGACCAGGAGCTGCTGTCGCTCATCACCCTGGGCCGGCTCGAGGTGAAACCGCAGTTCGCCGGGCAGGCCGGCATCGGAACCGCGGTGGCCCAGAGCGCCATCGACACCGCGGTCAACGTCCTGGTCGTGAACGAGCTGCAGAACGCGCTCAGCAAGGCGCTGGGGCTGGACGTGGTGGAGATCCGCACCACCCCGCTTTCGAGCCTGCTCGACAACTCCGGGCAGCCGTTCGGGGTCTCGCTGCGCCTGGGCGGCTACCTCACGCCCGAGCTGTTCGCCAGCTACCGTTTCGGGAATGTCACCGGCACCGGCGAGAGCTACGCTTTCACCAACGAGGTGACGCTGACCTACGATCTGGGGCCGCTCAACTTCGATCTCTCGGGGCAGCTCAGCTTCCCGGACTCCAGTGCGACGGCCGGGGCGGTCCCGCAACTCGGCCTGGGGCTGCGCTACGCCTTCACCCCGGCCATCGGCCTGGAAGCCGGCGTCGATCTGTCGAACGTGCGCCAACAAGCCCGCTTCGGTGTCAGCTTCCATTGGTGAGCCGCCCAACGATTCCGGGCGCCGGCCGCGACGAAGGCGCCCGGCGGACGCCGCGCGCTCACCCCACGCCGGACTCGTAACGCGCCAGTCGCGCGCTCCCGAAGAGCAGCGGCAGCACCGTCCATAGCAGCGTGAGCACGCCCACGGCGCCGAGCACCGCCAGACCCTCGACGGAGCTCCAGTGGAAGCTCCCGGGGGCCCGCAGCGTGCGGTAGGACGGGTAGGCGAAGAGCAGCGTGGCCAGGGCGGCGTAGGCGAGCCCCAGCGCCATATACAGCAGACCGCCGGTGGACAGCGGGACCTCGGCCGGGCTGGTGGCATCGAAGCGCGGGAAGGCGGCTCCCAACCCCACCCCCAGGCCGGTGGCGGCGATACCGGCGCACACTCCGGCGATGGGGCTGGCCACGGCGAGAACCGGTGACACCCCGAGGCGTCCGGCGACCGCGACGCCCAGCCCGCCGCCGAGGAGCACCATCACCGGCAGCGCCCCCCAGAACTTCGCCAGCACCACCTGCCGCGCGCGCAGCGGCGCGGTGCGCAGCAGCCAGAACCCCTCGCCCTCCAGCGACACCAGCGGGAAGGCCGTGCGGATCCCCACGCCGGCCATCAGGAAGCCCAGGAACATCAGGTTCAGCGCGCCCACCAGATCGCGGAAGGTCTGCATCTGCGCCGCCAGGGAGGCCGTGCTGATGAAGTAGACGCCGGCCAGCGCCGCCAGCACCAAGAGCTGCGACCACTGCGAAGGATCGCGCGCCAGCAGCCGTAGGTCCTTGACGATCATCCCGCCGGCCGGCCCCAGCCGGGCGAGCGGCGCCTCCCAGCGCGCCGCGGGCAGGGCGCCTACCACGCCGGGCTTCCCGGCCGCGTCGAGGGCACGGAACCAACCGGCGCGATAGGCCAGCGCCGCCACCCGCGCCACCCCCGCCAGGAGCGCCACCGACACCACCGCCAGAAGCAGCGCCGCCGGCGACACCTCCCCGCGCAAGGCACGCCACACCGCGGAGCTGCCCCACGCCGACGGCAGCCAGCCGACATGCCAGGCCGCGAAGCGGGCGAGCGCCTGATCGAACTGCTCCGGAGTCAGGTTGCTCAGGCGCTCGGGACGGAGCGCCCGCATCCCGAGCACCAGCGCGGCCGCCAAGGCGACGCTCGCCCCCGTGGCCACCTCCTTGGCGCGACCCGCGGGTGCGACTCGCATCAGTACCAGCGCCGCCAGCGCTCCCGCCGCCACCGGCAACGCGTACAGCGCCAGGAGCGCGGCCACAGCGATGAGGTAGTAGCCGGGCGGAGCGTCTCGCTCGATGCCCAGCCCCACCAGGACCGGCAACGTGAACAGGGCGGGGAGCAGGGCACTGTTGACGTAGGTCTCCACCACCTTGAGCCCGAACACCCGCGCCGCGCTCACCGGCAGGCTCAACAGGAACGGTAGGTCGCTCGAGTCGTAGAGGGTGGCGATGGCCCCGGTCAACACGCTGAAGGCGACCGCAACCATGAGCACCGTGAACAGCGCCTCCAGGCTGCGCTGCTCCACCGCTCCCGAGATGCTGCCGATCCCCGGATAGTCCTCCAGGAAGCGGACGCCGCGGCGGGTCGCCGCCAGCACCCCGATGAAGACTCCGCTCAGCATCGCCACGCCGACGAGCGCCCGCAGCGGCGTTCGCCGCAACGCGTTGAGCGCCCCCCGCAAGCGCATGGCCGGCAGGATCATGCCGCCGCCCCGCGCGCCGCCTCCTCCGTGAGCTGCAGGAAGATGGCCTCGAGGGTAGCGTCGTCGACGCCCACCTTCTGGCGGAGCTCGGTCATGCTGCCCGACGCCACGATGCGGCCGTGATGCAGGAGCAGCACGCGATCGGAGACCGCTTCCGCCACCTCCATCGAGTGCGTGGTGAGCAGCACCGCTCCTCCGTCGTCGGCCCGCTGGCGCATGAGCCGGCGCACGTCGTGAGCCGCCCTCGGGTCGAGCCCGACCATCGGCTCGTCGATCACCAGCGCCGGCGGGTCGTGAAGCAGCGCCGCGGCGAAGGTGAGCTTCTGGCGCATGCCGTGGGAGTACGTTTCGATCAGCTCGTTGGCCGAGCGTTGGAGGTCGAAGTGCTCCAGCCATGCGTCGGCCTTCGCTTCTCCCTCGGCGACGCCGCGCAGGCGGGCCAGGAACCTCAGCAGCTCCCGGCCCGTCAACTTCTGATAGAGGTAAGGGCGATCGGGCACGTACCCGAGCATCGCCTTGGCCGCGAGCGGTTCCCGCTCGAGGCCGTGGCCGCCGACCGACACCGTCCCGCCGCTAGGCCGCAGCAGCCCGGTAACGGCCTTGATGGTGGTGGACTTGCCGGCGCCGTTGGGCCCCAGCAAGGCCACCACCTCCCCCTCCTGCACTCCGAAACTCACCCCGTCGACCGCTCTGACGCGGCCGTAGCTCTTCACCAGCAGGCGGACGTCGATCATCGCTCGGACGGGTCCGCCGTCAGTGCGACGCCGTTGCGGTCGACGCCGCCGTCGCCTCCTTCAGCACCGTGTCGTACGCCACCTTGAGCGCGTGATCGGTCTTCAGGTCCACGATGGCCTGACCCTGCACGGCGCTGAGCTGCGGCCTGGGACCGAGCGTGACGAACTGGAAGGTGCCGTCCTGGTTGGCCTTGGTGCTTCCGATCGTCTTGCCGTCCACCACGATCTGCACCTCCTGCCCGGGATCGGCACCGCGGCCGTCCACCGAGATGGTGTTGGGGTAGCGGGTGTCCTTGGCCAGGATGTCCGGCGTGATGCCCTTCTTCTGGATGTTGGTGCGGTCGGGCGTGAGCCACTCGAACGACACGTAGCGGAGCTGGCCACCGTCGGAAAGCGACACCACCGACTGCGCTACGCCCTTGCCGAAGGTCTGCTCGCCCACCACCTTGGCGCGTCCGTTGTCCTTCAGGGCCGCCGACACGATCTCGGACGCCGACGCCGAGTTGTGGTTCACCAGCACCACCATCGGTCCGCTGAACACCTGTTGAGGATCGGCCGACGCCAGCCGTTGCGTCACCCCGCGAGCACGCTGGAACACGATGTCTCCGTGGCTGAGGAAGTCGTCGGAGACGTCGATGGCTTCGGTGAGCAGGCCGCCGGGGTTGTCGCGCAGGTCGAGGATGAGCGAGGTGGCGCCCTCCTTCTTGAGCTGGTCGAGCTGCTGCTTGAGCTGGTCGTTGAGCTTCTGGTTGTTGAACGAGCTCAGCGCTACGTACCCGACGTGGTCGGGGAGCATCGTCGACGACACGTCGATGACCTTGATGGTGTCGCGCTGGACGGTCACCTCGACAGGCTGCTCCTGACCGGGGCGTCGCATGGTCAGGTGGACGCTGGTGCCCTTCGGGCCGCGCACCAGATCGGCGACGCTGCTCGAGGTCTTGTCGCTGACGTCGGTACCGTCGACCTTGAGGAAGATGTCGCCGCGCCGGAGCCCCGCCTTGTCCGCCGGGCCGCCCTTGTAGACAGTGAGGATCTCGACACCCTTGCCGGTCTGCCGGTTGTGGGGCGTGAGGACCGCACCGATCCCTTCGTACTGACCGGTCATCTGCTGGTTGTCGAAGGCGGCCGCCTTGGGCTCGATGTAACTCGTGAACGGATCGTTGAGGGAGCTCACCATGCCGTTGATGGCGCCGCGGATCAAGGTCTGGTCGGTTACGTCGTGCAAGTAGCCGGTCTTCAGGGCCCCGAACGCCTGGACCAGCGCTCGACCGCTCGGGTTGTTCAGGAACTCGCCCGCGAAGTCCCGGGAGAGCTGTGCGTTCACGACCGCCGTGGTCAACGCCAGCCCCACCAGGCCGAGGATCAGCCATCTACGCTTCATGAAGCCTCCAAGGGGGGATTGCACATGTCTCCCGAGTATATGCGGGCACCGCCATTAGAACCGTAAGGACCAGGACAGCGGTTCCGTGGGCCTGGAGACGGCTCGAAGGGTGCGCTAGGATGGACGCCGTGCGCGTACTGTTCGCCAGCAGCGAGGTCCATCCCTACAGCAAGACGGGCGGGCTCGCGGACGTGGCGGCGGCGCTCCCGCGCGCGCTGGCCGCGCTGGGCCACGAGGTGCTGGTGGTGTCGCCCTGGTACGGCAGCCTGAGCGCCGACCCGCCGCCGTTATGGATCGGCGACGTTGAGGTGCCCTTCGCGGGCGGCTTCGAGCCCGTGGGTGTGGGGACGCTCGAGGCGATGGGCGTGCGCTACGCCTTCGTCGGACACCGCGACTTCCAGCGCGAGGACCTCTACGGCTATAGCGACGACGTGCGGCGCTTCTCGCGGTTCACGCGGGCCATCCCTGCGGTCGCCGAGCGGCTCGGCTTCCGACCCGCGGTGGTCCACGCGAACGACTGGCATACCGCCTATCTGCCGCTGCTGTTTGACCATGGCTGGCACCTGCCGCACGGGTTCCCGGGGCTGCCAACGGTGTTCACGGTCCACAACGTGCAGTACCAGGGCACCTCGGGGATCGAGGAGGTGCTGTGGTGGTTGCGCCTTCCGGGCGCGCTGGCCGACGACTACCTCAACCATTTCGGGACGGCCAACGCCATGCAGTCGGCCCTCGGCCACGCCGGGCGGGTCACCACGGTCAGCCCGACCTACGCCGACGAGATCCGGCGGCCGGAGTACGGCTACGGGCTCGACGGCACGTTCCGCCACATCGGCGACCGCATGGTGGGGATCCTCAACGGGCTGGACACCGACGCCTGGGACCCGTCCCGTGATCCGCACCTGCCCCAGGCCTACTCCGCAGCCGACCTGCACGGCAAGGTCCGATCCGGGCGAGAGCTCCGCACGCGCCTCGGCCTTGCCGGGGAGACGCCCGTGCTGGGCGTGGTGTCGCGCCTTGCCGACCAGAAGGGCATCGACGTGTTGCTCGCGGCCGGCGACCGCCTGGTGGCGCAGGGCTGGTCGCTGGCCCTGCTGGGTTCCGGTGATCCTGCCCTGGAGCGCGCGGTGCGCGAGCTCGCCTCACGTCATGCGGGTCGCGTCCGCGCGGTCGTGGGATTCGACGAAGCGTTGGCCCACCTGGTGTACGCCGGGAGCGACGCGCTGGCGGTCCCCAGCCGCTTCGAGCCGTGCGGGTTGAGCCAGATGATCGCCATGCGCTACGGAACCCTCCCCATCGCGCGCGACACGGGCGGGCTGCACGACACCATCGACGACGAGCGCACCGGCTTCCTGTTCCGGCATGCCGACCCCGAGGGCCTGCTCTGGGCGACGGAGCGTGCCCTCGCGCTGTACGGGACCGAGCGTTGGCGAGCGATGGTGCAGCGGGCGATGGCGCTCGACTTCAGCTGGGAGCGTTCGGCGCGTCACTACGCCGAGCTGTACCGGGGCGTGGTAGCGTCGGCGCGATGACGAGCGACCCTATCGCCGGCACCGCACCTCTTCCGGCGGCGCCGATCATGGACTGGCGCGAGGCTCTCGCCGAGGGCCGGTTCGGCACAGCGCAACGGGCCTTCACGATGGCGAACGAGAACGCCCCCGACGTGCGCCACGCGCTCATCGGCCTGGCGGACGTGGAGGCCATGCTCAAGGACAAGGCCTGGGGGCGGGCGCTCAAGCGCTTCGCGCAGATCGACGAACGGCCTGCGATCGTGGCGTGGCACGAGATCGACCACGACCTGGCGTGCTTGAAGCGCTCGGGGGAGGCGCTCGAGCGACGTCGCCCGGACGATGCGCTGGCCGAACTCGACAAGCTGCGAAGCGGGCTGTTCGTGGCGGAGGCCGAGACCCAGCGCGGCACCGCCCTCATCTTCGACGACCGGCTCGAGGACGCCGCCGCGGCCTTCGCGCGGGCGATCGAGCGCGACCCGATGCACTTCCGCGCGCTGACCAACCTCGGTAACGTGGCGCTCGAAGAGGGCAGGGTCGACGACGCCATCGCTGCGTACGAACAGGCTCTGAAGCTCAACGACAACTTCGCCAACGCCCACCACAACCTGGCCGTGGCCTACCGCCGCAAGGGCAATCTGAACAAGAGCGTCAGCTCGCTGCGGCGCGCCCAGCGCCTGATGCAACGGCGCGACGCCAACGAGGCACGCGATCGCCTGGGGTCGCTGGGGAGCGGGAAGAGTGCACGCACGCTGCGTTGGGCGCTGTACGCGGTCGCTGCGATCGTGCTCTATCTCGTGCTGCACAGCCGCGGCATGATCTGAGCCGCCGCACCGCCGTCATTCGCCATCGAGGAGGGTCTGCAGGATGGCGTCGACGTCGCCATCGCTGAGGGGCACCAGCCTGTCGCGCTGGAGGTAGTCCTCCAGCAGTCGCTCGATCCTCTCCAGCAAGGCCTCGTCGTCGACGTAGGCGACCCGGGAGATGATCCGCTGTTGGCACTCGTTGAGCGCGGCGCCCTGCATCACCGTTCCTCCACGCCCTCATCTTAGGGGCGAACGGCCCCTTCCGAAAGGGCACATGCACGGCGACCCGGGTCCTCGTCGGCATCGGCCGGGACTCCGGGTCGAGGGCTCACCAGTCCGCCGGCCAGCTGAAGAACGACGCGAACGTGTAGTCGATGAGCGCCCGTCGATCGTCGGCCGTGAGATTGCCGTAACGCGCGCCGGCCAGCCGGTACATGAGGGCGTCGACGTCCGCGACGTCGTGCGCGAGCACCCAGCTGGCACTCTTGAGGTTCTGCAGGTCGCCCCAGTGCAACAGCGCGACGCTCAAGGCGTCCGCGCGCAGCATCTTCTCGGCGTCGAACGCCAGGCTCTCGCCACGCCGGATGCTCTGCCCGCTGTCGGGCAGGGTCCACACATAGGCGGCTGCGTCCCACGCCCGGGCCGGGTCGCTCAGCGCCGCCGGGTGCCCTGCGGTCCGGCCCAGGAGCAAGCTCGTCACCAAGCCCGGAGACAGCGTCGAGCGCCAGGTCGCCTCGGCGAACCTTGCGCGGTCGGCGTGACATGAAGCGCACGCCTCGACATAGAGCTTCTCCCCGGCCGGGATGCTCGGCTTGCGCGAGCCGGTGATCGGGACGGGGGCCGGCACGCCGCCGGTTTGCGGTGCCGCCGCGACGGCGGCGGCCCACAGCGCGGGAACCGGCAGCGCGATCGCCGCCGCCACGGCCAGCACCAGCGCGCGGCGGCTAGCCATGCGTTCGCCCGCCCGACGCCCGCCGCGCGCCGCGACGACTCACTCGACGGTGACGCTCTTGGCCAGGTTGCGGGGCTTGTCGACATCGCGACCCAGCCGCAGCGCCGTCTCGTAGGCCAGCAGCTGCAACGGCACCACGTTGACGACGGGCGAGAGCAGCTCGTGCACGAGCGGGACGTACAGCACCTCGTCGGCGTGGTGCGCGATGACCGTGTCCCCATCGCTGGCGAGCGCGATCACGGTGCCGTCGCGCGCCCTCACCTCCTGCAGGTTCGAGACGGTCTTGTCGTAGAGCTGCGACGCCGTCGCCACCGCAACCACCGGCATGGCCGCATCGATCAGTGCGATCGGACCGTGCTTCATCTCTCCGGTCGCGTACGCCTCGGCGTGGATGTAGCTGATCTCCTTGAGCTTGAGCGCGCCCTCGAAGGCGGTCGGCACGTTGATCCCGCGCCCCAGGAAGAGGTAGTCGCGCCGGTCCTTGAAACGCTCGGCCACGCTCGCCGCTTCCGCCCTGCGCGACAGCGCCTCCTCGACCCGTTGCGGGAGCTGCCTCAGGCCCTGGACGAGCTCGCGCGCCATCGCCTCCCCGAGCGCACCGCGTGCGCGCCCCAGGTCGATGGCCAGCAGGGCGAACGCCGCCAGCATGGCGGTGTAGACCTTGGTGCTGGCGACCCCGATCTCGGGGCCGGCGTGGATGTAGAGCACGTCGTCGGCCTCGCGACTGATGCTCGAGCCCTGCACGTTGAGGATCGCCAGCGTGCGCGCGCCGCGCCGTTTCGCCTCGCGCAACGCCTCGAGCGTGTCGATCGTCTCCCCCGACTGCGACACCACCACGCACAGCGTGCGCGCATCGATGACCGGCTCGCGGTAGCGGAGCTCGCTGGCGACCTCCGTCTTGACCGGCAACCGGGCCAGCCGCTCCACCAGCACCTCCCCCACGAGGCCCGCGTAGAACGCGGTACCGGCCGCCGTGATCACCACCCTGTCGAACCTCGAGGGGTCCAGATCGAGGCCCAGCCGGACGTCCGTCCCGTTCCCCTCGAAACGATCGGCCAGGGTGTTCTGCAGGGCCGTGGGCTGCTCGAAGATCTCCTTGAGCATGAAGTGGTCGAAGCCGCCCTTCTCCACCGCTTCAGCGTCCCAGGTGATGCGCGTGACCTCGCGCGGGCGGGGCGCGCCATCGAAGCCCATCACCTCGACGGAGCCGGGCGTCAGCACCGCAAGATCACCGTCGTGCAGGAAGATCACGTCGCGGGTGTAGGGGAGCAGCGCGGGTACGTCGCTCGCCAGGAACGTCTCGCCGTCCCCCACCCCGATCACCAGGGGGCTCGTGGCGCGGGCCGCGACGATGACCTCGTGCTCGGCGTGGACGACCACCAGGGCGTACGCGCCTCGCACCTCCGTCAGAGCGGTGCGCACGGCCACGACCAGCCGCTGGTCCCCGACCGTCGCCGACGCAGCCTGGTAATGCTCCTCGATCAGGTGCACCAGCACCTCGGTGTCGGTGTCCGACGCGAATCGGTGCCCGGACCGCTGCAGGCGCTCCCTCAGCTCCAGGAAGTTCTCGATGATGCCGTTGTGGATGACGGCCAGCCGACCGTCCTCCGAGAGATGGGGGTGCGCGTTGGCGTCGTTGGGCTTGCCGTGCGTCGCCCAGCGGGTGTGGCCCAGACCGAGACACCCCTGCAGCGGCCGTTCCTTCAAGGCCTCCTGCAGCACGCTCAACTTGCCGGCGCGCTTCACCGCATCCAACGTCGGCGACGCCCGCCCGGCCGGCCCCGACACCACGATCCCGGACGAGTCGTAGCCGCGGTACTCCAGTCGGGCGAGACCGTCCAGGATGACCTCGGCGGCCTCACGACCGCCTATGTAACCGACGATGCCACACATGGAACGTCCCTTCGTGGGATCGACCAGCGTCCTTCGCGACCGGCACCGATCAAGCCGGTCACGTCTCGTTGTGCTTGGCTCGGGGGGAGAGCCCGATCCCATGAACCCGGACGATGTCGAGCAAGGGGTTCAACTCGGGAGGGGCCCGCAGACTTCCCGCCCCGCTCGGGCGGCGAGCACGCCGCTCGGCGGCGTCCTCGGTTCGCGTTTTGGCGCGATCCCCTGAGACCGTCCGCGGTCTCGCGAGATCCGCTATCCTCCGGCACCCGCAGCGGGTCCGGAAGCCCTCCGCCTCGTCACCGGTAGCCGTCCGTGGGACGGTACCGGGCTTGCGCTTCCTCGACGTCCCTGCCTGGTCTGTCCGGCGGCCTCCGATCTCGCGGCTGCGCTACAGCGACTCGTTCCAGGGTTCCCCGACCACGAAGAGCCGGTGGAGACCCCCCATGAGCCGCTGCTGGCCCGTCTCCGCGCCTCCCTGCTTGTGGAGCAAGGGATAGAAGAGGATATCACGTCCCAGAAGCACCAAACGCGAATCGAGCACGGCGCCGGAGACCGCCGTGGGCAGGTTCCGCGGCGGGTAGAACAGCTCGCTCGGGTTGGCCGGATTGCGTTGGATCGGCAACGACGTGACCAGCGAGAGCATCAACGCCAGACCCAGCGCCAGCCCCCCGATGCCGCCGAGAGCACGCATCAACACCACGGCGCCGCGGTTCTGTTGGACCAGGCGCCGGCCGAGCATGCTCAGACCGAGCCCCGCCAGCAGCGCCGCCACCAGGGCCAGGAATGGATTCGCGTGCGCCAGCACGAGCAGCGGGTGGAGCAGCAACACGCCCCCCAGACCGACGAAGAACCCCGACAGCCTACGGTGCGCCCCCAAGGCCGTCACGGCCGCCACCACCGCCACCAGGACGAGATCGAGCCAGCTCATGCCCGGATATCATAACCGGCGTCCCGGACGGTGCTCATGACATTCCCCATATGCCCGTCGACCTCCTCGTCGGTCAGGGCGCGATCGGCCCGGCGGAAGCGCAGCCGCAACGCCACCGAACGGTGGCCCTCGGCCACCTGCTCCCCTTCGAAGACGTCGAACGGCTCGATCGACTCCAGTTCGGTGCCCGCCGCCGAGCGCACCAGAGCGGCCAGCTCGGCGTAGTCGACGCCGGTCGGAGCCACCAGCGCCAGATCGCGTTCGGCGTACGGCTGGCGCGCGACGTCGCGGAACTGGATGCGGCGACCGCCCAGCGGCAACCGCAGCTCGGCCAGGTACACCTCGTCCAGCTCGAAGCGCGACGCTACTTCCGGGTGGAGACGCCCCAGGACGCCGACCTCGCGGTCCTGCCACAGCACCCGCGCGCTCACGCCCGGATGCAGGAACGGCGCGTGGCCGGGCTCGCAGCGCAGATCGGCTCCCATCCGTCCGGCGAGGCCTTCCAACACCCCCTTGGCGAGATGGAAGTCGAGCGGCTGATCGCGACGCCACACCCCCCGCGCCCACGGTCCACGCCACAGCAGCGCCAGACGCTCCTCCTCCCCATCGGCCAGGAACACGTGTCCCACCTCGAACAGGGCCAGCGAGGGCGCGTTGCGGTTGAGCGCGGCGGTTGCCAGCAGCCCGGGGTAGAGCGCGCTTCGGAGCACCGAGCGCTCCACGCCCTGGGGATTGCTCAGCGTCACGCTGGCCTCGGGCGCAGCCGCCCGCGCCAGCTCGTCGGGCCCCGTGAACACGTAGTGCAGCGTCTCCTGCAGGCCCATGTCGGCGAGGGTCTCCTTCAAGCGCCGATGGGTGGGATCCTGGATGGGCGGCACGAAGTGCATCGCCGGCACGCTCACTCCGATGTGCTCGTAGCCGTGGACCCGCGCCACCTCCTCGATCAGGTCCTCTTCGATGGTGAGGTCGAAGCGCCAGCTCGGCGGCCGCACGGACCACACGCTGGCGTCCTCGTCGTGGATGTCGCAACCGAGCGCGCGCAGCGTCGCGCGCTGCTCCTCGACCGGCACCTGCAAGGTCGTCAGGTAGGCCACCCGCGAGGGTCGGAAGGCGATCGGCGCGCGCTCGACATCGTTGCCGGTGAGTGTGATCCCCGGATGCGCCCGGCCGCCCGACAGCTCGGCGATCAGCGCCACGGCGCGGGCGGAGGCGCGGGCCGGGAGGTTCGGGTCGACACCGCGTTCGAAGCGGTAGTGCGCGTCCGTGCTCAAGCGATGGCGCTTGGCCGCCCTGCGCACCACCAGCGGATCGAAGTGCGCGACTTCGAGCGCTACATCGCGGGTGTCGGGCGCCACGCTGTCGTGCAGCCCGCCCATGACGCCGGCCAGTCCCACCGCCCGGCTGTCGCCGTCTCCGGACGGCGTGGCGATGACCAGATCGTCGGCGTCGAGCGTGTAGCGCGCCTCGTCCAGGAGGACGACCGTTTCGCCGGGGCGGGCGCGGCGCACCTGTAGCACGCCGCCCTGCAGGACCCTTCGATCGTAGGCGTGCGACGGTTGCCCGAGCTCGAAGGTGACGTAGTTCGTGACGTCGACGACGTTGTTCCTCGGTCGTAGGCCGAGCGCCGCCAGACGCCGCTGCAGCCACACCGGGCTCGGGCCCACGCGGACGTCCTCGATCAGCCGCAGCGTGAAGCGAGGACACGCGGCCGCATCGGCGATCTCGAGCGCGAGTCCGTCGTCCGCCGCCGGGTCGCCCGCTTCCGCGCCGTCGCCCGGGACCCGGAGGGCCACGCCGAGCTTGGCGGCCAGATCGCGCGCCACGCCGAGGATGCTGAAGGCGTCGCCGCGGTTGGGGGTGAGCTCCAACTCGATCACCGACTCCGAGGGCCACAGCTCGTCCACGGCCGCACCCGGTCGGACATCGTCACCGAAGGTGATGAGGCCGCCGCCGTAGTCGAACAAGCCGAGTTCCTTGGGGCTCGCCAGCACGCCGCGGCTGGCCACGCCCATGACCTCACGCTCGCTCACGGTGAAGCCCGCGCCGGGCAGCTCGGCGCCGGGGAGCGCCAGCGCGCTTCGAACGCCGACGCGGGCGTTGGGCGCGCCGCACACCACCTGCACCTCGCGCCCCCCGTCACCGGCCACGGCGCGCACCAGGTGCTCCGAGCCCGCGATCGGCTCCACCTCGAGGATGTCCGCGACCACCACGCCCGCCGGCGCGCCGGGGAGCCGGTGGACCGTCTCCACGGCCAGACCGAGTCCGTCCAGCAACTCCACCGTGCGTTCGAGCGACGGCAGCGCGTCGCCGAGGAACGCGCCGAGCCAACTGTGCGGAACCCTCACAACGCCCCCCGGAACTGCCGCAACACGCGCAGGTCGCCCTGATAGAACGAGCGGATGTCGGGGACGCCGTACGGCACCATCGCCAGCCGCTCGATGCCGAAGCCGAAGGCGAAGCCGGTGACGCCCTCGTAGCCCACGGCCTCGAAGACGTTGGGGTGGACCATGCCACAGCCGCCGAGCTCGAGCCACTCGTCGCGCCCCGTGCGCGGGTGGGTCCAACGGATGGCGAACTCCGCGCCCGGCTCCACGAAGGGGAAGAACGTCGGCTGCAAGCGCGTACGCGTCCCCTCGCCGAACAGCGCCGTGGCGAGCTCGTCGATGGCGCCGCGCAGATCCGCCATGGTGATGCGCTCCCCTACCACCAGCGCCTCGAGCTGATGGAACTGTGCCTCGTGGGTGGCGTCCACCGCCTCGTTGCGGAAGACCTTGCCCGGCACCACGACCTTGAACGGGGGCGTGTGCGTTTCCATGTAGCGGACCTGCATGGGGCTCGTGTGCGTGCGCAGCAGGCGCCCGTCGGTGGTCCAGAAGGTGTCCTGCTCGTCGCGGGCCGGGTGCTCCTCGGGAACGTTCAACGCACCGAAGTTGTAATGGTCCGTCTCGAGCTCCGGTCCGACGGCCACCTCGTAGCCCAGTGCGGTGAACACGTCGAGCAAGCGGTGGGTGACGAGCGTCAGCAGATGGAGGCCGCCGCCGGACAGGCGCGTTCCGGGCAGCGTCACGTCGACGCGCTCCTGTCCGAGCTGCTCGTCGAGCGCCTGGCGCTCGAGTGCCTCGCGCCGCTGCTGGATCGCCACCTCGACGGCGCTCTTGCGTTCGTTGATGGCCCGTCCGGCCTCGCGACGTTCGTCGGGCGGGAGCGCGCCCAGGCCCTTGAGCTGCAGCGTCAGCACGCCCTTCTTGCCCAGGTAACGCACCCTGACGTCCTGCAGCTCCTGCAGCGTTACGGCGGCGCCGACGGCCGCCAAGGCTTCATCGAGCATGGTCGAGATCCTCCGAATCCGGCAACAAAAAACCACCGCCCGGCGAGGGCAGTGGCGTCACAGCGCAGGACGGCGTCCCACGCTCAGCGGGTAAAGGCGGAGACCGCCCTGGTTCTCATGTCTGGGAGTGTAGCCCCCGGTCCCGCGGGTGTCAACGCGCGGGCGTCGATCCGTCGTCGGCTCGGAAGACGTCGCAGAACCAGCGTCCGTCCATGAGGAAGAGGTCGTGCACGAGCGGGGGCCGCACATGCTGCCGGCCCCACGCGTCCGCGCCGGCCTCGTCTACGAACGGGCCGACCACGGCGTCGTCCTCCAGATCGCCGTCCGGCGCCTGCGGGAGGTCGAGCTCGCGTCGCAGGCCGCGAGCGTCGTCGACTTGTCGGAAGTAGAGGTGGCGTTCGCGCCATTCGGGTCGGTCCGTCAGCGGCGCCAACAGCGCATCGAAACGCTCCAGCTCGTCGGCCGACAGCGGCGGGAACGCCAGCAACCGTTCACGTCGGCCGTCGGCGACGCGGAAGGCCTCGCGCCCCGGGAACGCAGCCAGCAGCATGGCGCCCGCCAGCTGCGCCAGGTCCGGTGCCGCGCGCACCACCTCGCCGGCGGCGAGCGCCATGTAGTCGACCGGGGCCTTGCGCTTCAGGTCGTCGAGATCGATGCCCTCGGCCTCGGCGCGGGCACGCAGCGCCGCGCTGGGGACGTGGCGACGCAGCCGCTCGTCGCGGTCCGTCACGTCAGCGCCTCCGCGCTCGAACGTCCGACGCGATCAGGCCGCGGCCGGCCGGCGCGCCCCGCGGAAGCGTTCCGCCAGCCCGTGCTCGCCGAGGACGTCTTGAAGGGCTCCGAAGAAGCGTTCGTAGTGCTCATCGCGCGCTCCCTCCCCCATCAGCCCGAGGCGCCAGATCCGGCCGGCCGTCGGCCCCAGCCCCCCCGCGACCGTCACGCCGTGGTCGCGCCGCAGCGTGCTGCGTACCGCGGCCTCGTCGATGCCGGCCGGCGGCACCACCGCCAGCACCGTGGGGAGCCGATGGCGCGCCGGCACGTAGGCCTCGAAACCGATGCTCTCGAGGGCGGCCAGCGCGGCCTCGCCGACGCGCCTGGCCCGCTCGGACCGAACCTCCAGGCCTTCCTCGAGCGCCGCCGACAGCGCCTCGCCGAGCGACCAGTGGAGCTGAACGGGGACGGTGTGGTGGTACTGGCGCCCGCTGTCCCCCGGCTCCCAGTAGCGCCGCATGCCGATGGCGTCGGCGTACCAGGTCGCGACCGGAACGCGCCTGCGCGCGATGCGCTCCATGGCCCGTTCGGAGAAGGCCACCGGCGCCACCCCGGGAGGGGCCGACAGGCACTTCTGGGAGCCGGTGTAGGCGTAGTCGATCCCCCAGGCGTGCATCGCGAAGGGCATCATGCCAACGGTGGTGACGGCGTCGACGCTGAACAGCGCTCCGGCGCTGCGCGCCACGGCCGCGAGCTCCGGCACGGGGTTGAGGACCCCGGTACTGGTCTCGCCGTGCACCACCGCGATGAGCGCCGGCCGCAGGGTGCGGGCCGCACGTGCGGCCTCGTCGACATCGACCGGGTCACCCGGCCCCGAGCGGACCACGTGGACGTCGAGCGACAGCCGCGTCGCCATGTCGACCATGCGTTCGCCGAAGGCGCCGTTGGACAGCACCAGCACCCGTTCGCCGGGCTCGAGCAGGTTGGCGAAGCCCGCCTCCATCCCGAGCGATCCGGTCCCGGACAACAGGCTCGTGAAGGCACCCGGCGCGGTCCCGTACAGGCGTCGCAGGTCGGCCACGATCCGGTCGTTGTAGGCGAACACCTCAGGGTCCATGTGCCCCCGCATCGGCCAGCTCAACGCAGCCTGGGCCCGGGGATGGATCGGCGTGGGCCCGGGGGTGAGCAGCAATACGTCGTCGTTCGGCATCATGGCTGTCCTCCAACACGATGCGGCGGTCCCATCGGACGCGCTGGGGTCTGCCCCGCTCCCACCAAAGGAAAGAGACCGCGCCATGGCGTGGCGGGTCTCGTCCATGCGACGTTCCCCGGCCGCAGGCGGCCGGCGATCGTCGCCGTCAGGAAGCTCGCGCGGGTACCGTCCGCATCGTGGGCGAGTGTACAGGAGGGCCGCCCCACTGTAAAGTCGAGCCCTTCACAGGCGGTCCGCGCGCCGACCGCCGCCTGTCGGCCGGCGGTTGAAGTGGGGGGGCGCATCGGGGTATACTCCGGCCCGGACAACGTCCCGGCGTTTGCTCGGGTGGGTTCGCTGGGCCCACTCGTTTTTGTTGGGACGGTGGCAGGAGGATGCATGGAACTGGCGCAAGCGGCGGAGGAGGTGCTCGCGCCACTCGGGTTCGAGGTTCTGGAGTGCAAGGTCAGCGGAACCGGCCGCGAGCGGCGGGTTCTGTTGCGCATCGACCGCCTCGACGAGCATGGGGTGAGTGTCGACGACGTCGCGAAGGCGGCGGAGGTGTTCGGGTTGGAACTCGAT
This sequence comes from uncultured bacterium, assembly GCA_964616005.1. Taxonomy (GTDB): domain Bacteria; phylum Deinococcota; class Deinococci; order Deinococcales; family Trueperaceae; genus JASBRS01. The sequence goes on from CAZTTB010000011.1 coordinate 21,960, forward strand.
CGCCTCGATCCCTTCGAGACGCCCTATCGATTCGACGTCGAGTCGCCCGGGGCCAAGCGTCCACTCAGGACGTCGCGTCACTTCGAGCGCTTCCACGACCTGCTGGCGAAGGTGCGCGTCGAAGGCGAGACCTTCACCGGCCGGATCCGTGAGGTGTCGGCCGCGTCCGTCGTCTTCGAAGTCGACGGGGAGCGCCGCGAGGTGCGCCTCGATGCCATCCAGATCGCTCGCCTGGCCGAATGGCCGGACGAGCCGCGCTAGGCCCGGTCGTCGTTCGCGTCGCGCACCGCGGGGCGCGGGTCACGGCCCACAACCGAATACGAGGTGGTTAGGGATGAACAAGGAGTTCGTGGACGCTCTGAACATGCTTGCAGCGGAGCGGAACCTGGACAAGGAGCAGTTGCTCGGGAGCCTCGAGGAGGCGCTCGAGCAGGCGTTCGAGCGCAACGTGATGCCGGGCAAGCAGATCGAGGTCAGCTTGGACCCCGATTCCGGTGAGATGGAGGTCCTGGTCATCCGCCGGGTGGTCGAAGAGGTGGAGGACGAGGACAAGGAGATCGTGTTGAGCGAGGCGCTCGACCTCGATGACAGCGTCGAGGTCGGCATGGAGATGGAGTTCCCCACCGATCCCGAGAAGTTCACCCGCATCGCGGTGCAGACCACCAAGCAGGTGATCACCCAGAAGATCCGCGAGGCCGAGCGCGCCATCGTCTTCGAGGAGTACAAGGATCGGGCCGGCGACATCATCACGGGCGTGGTCTCCCGCACCGACAACAAGCGCAACGTGTTCGTCGATCTCGGGCGCGGCGAGGCGATCATGCCGCCGCGCGAGCAGATCCACGGCGAGCGCTACATGGTCGGCATGCGCGTCAAGGTCTACGTCGAGAAGGTGGAGCTGTCGACGCGGGGGCCCAGCATCCTGGTGTCGCGCGCCGCACCCCAGCTGCTCGAGTACCTCATGCGCCAGGAGATCCCCGAGGTCGCCGACGGCACCGTCGAGCTCAAGGCCGTGGCGCGGGAGGCGGGACAGCGCTCGAAGGTCGCGGTGACCAGCACGAACCCGAACGTCGACCCCATCGGCGCCTGCATCGGTCACCGCGGCAGCCGCATCCAGGCCGTCACCGCAGAGTTGCAGCGCGAGCGCGTCGACATCATCATGTGGGATCCCACGCCGCGCGAGTTCATCCGCAACGCGCTCTCCCCCGCCAAGGTCGGGACCATCGAGCTCGATCTGGAGGACAAGCAGGCGCGGGTGACGGTCGGCAGCGACCAGCTCTCGCTCGCCATCGGCAAGGGCGGGCAGAACGTTCGGCTGGCCGCCAAGCTGACGGGCTTCAAGATCGACCTCGCCTCGTCCGAGTCGATCAGCGACCTCGACGCTGCGATGCAGGCCGCGGCCTCGCGCATGGAGGACGCCGGAGCGAGCGAGCGCGGGCACGCTGCGTTCGACGCGCTGTTCAGCGCGTCTCCCGACCCCGCGCCGGAGGGTGACGCCGTGACCTCCGATGACGAGCCCGCGGCCGACGCCGACACGAGCCCTGCGGCCGCCGAGCCCGAGGCCGACGACGGCGCCGAAGAGGAGCGGATCTCCTAGGCATGGCGGGCCCGACCGGGAAGCACGTGCCCCTCAGACGTTGCGTGATGTGTCGCACGTCGCTGCCGAAGGCGGAGCTCGTCCGCCTGGTGCGGGATGTCGAGGGCCGGTTCGAGCTCGACCCGACCGGACGTGCGGGCGGGCGAGGCACCTGGGTGTGCCGTCGCTGCGCCCGCGATCCCGCGGAGAAGCGCCTCAAGCAGGCCTTTCGAGGTCAGTCGGCGCACGTCCGCACGCTGCTCGCCCCCGCCGGAGAGGATCCCACCTCCGCAGCAGGCGACAGCGCTCCTCGCGCAAGGCATCGGGACGGAGGCATGAATGTCCGATAAGGTACGGATCTATCAGCTAGCGAAGGACCTCGGCATCGAGACCAGGGAGATGTTGAGCATCCTGGACGAGATGGGCGTGGAATACAAGTCGCATTCGAGCACGTTGGAGCATGAGGTGGCCGACACCGTGCGGCAGCTCGTCGCGGCTGACGATGGGGACGCACAGGCCCCTGCGAAGCCGGCGGCTTCGGGCGCGGCGGCGGCGAAGGGCGCCGGGGCCGCCGCGAGTGGGGCCACGGCGACGGTCGCCAGGCCCAAGGTCGAAGCCAAGGAAGCGGCTGCGTCCGACGCACCCGTGCGAGCGCCCGTCGTCACCGTGATGGGCCACGTGGACCACGGCAAGACCACGCTGCTCGACTACATCCGGCACACCAAGGTGGCCGAGGGCGAGGCGGGCGGCATCACGCAGCACATCGGCGCCTACCAGGCCGAGACCAAGGGCGGCATCGTCACCTTCCTCGACACCCCGGGCCACGAAGCGTTCACGTCCATCCGTCAGCGCGGCACCAACGCCACGGACATCGCCGTCATCGTGGTGGCCGCCGACGACAGCATCATGCCGCAGACGCGTGAGGCCATCGCCCACGCCAAGGCCGCCAAGGTGCCGATCATCGTCGCGATCAACAAGTGCGACCTGCCCCAGGCGGACCCCGAGAAGGTCAAGCGCGACCTGATGCAGGTCGAGCTCGTCCCCGAGGACTTCGGCGGGGACACCATCGTGGTCGAGATCAGCGCCAAGAGCGGCGCGGGCGTCGATGACCTGCTCGAGATGATCTCGCTCGTGGCCGAAGTGGAGGAGCTGCGGGCGGCCCCGGACGGGCACGCCCGCGGGCTGGTGATCGAGTCGGTGCTCGACAAGCAGGCCGGCGTTCTGGCCACCGTGCTGGTCCAGGAGGGCACGCTGCGCGTGGCCGACTACATCGTCTCGGGAGAGGCCTGGGCCAAGATCCGGCGCTTGACCGACTACACCGGGACCGCGGTGGTCGAGGCCGGTCCCTCGGTTCCGGTCCAGATCCTCGGCTTCTCCGAGCAACCCAACGCCGGCGACCCGATCGAGGCCGTGGCCGACGAGCAGACGGCCAAGCAGTTGAGCGAAGGGCGACGCGAGGAGCGGAAGGACGCCGAACGGGAGTCCATCGGACGCAAGGGCCTGACGCTCGCCGATCTGTTCGGCAAGCCCACCAGGAAGGTCATCAACCTGATCGTTCGGGCCGATGCCCAGGGATCGCTGGAGGCGATCAAGGGGGTGCTCGCGCGTGAGGCGGAGACCACCGAAGAGGTGGACCTCGAGCTCATGCTCGCCGAGGTCGGCGCACCGACCGAGTCGGACCTGCTGCTGGCCAGCACCGCCGATGCCACGGTCATCACCTTCGGCGTGACCCCGCCCGGCAGCGTGAAGAAGTCGGCCGAGCGGCAGAAGGTGGCCATCAAGAGCTACAAGATCATCTACGAGCTGATCGAGGACGTACAGCGCATGATCCGCGGGCAGATCGAGCCCGAGTTCGAGGAGCGGGTCATCGGCCACGCCGAGGTCCGCGCGGTCATCCGTGTGCCCCGCAGTGGCAACATCGCGGGCTCCTACGTCACCGACGGGGCGATCCGACGCGGCTCCAAGGCGCGCCTGACGCGGGGTGGCAAGGAGGTCTACAAGGGCTCCATCGCCCAGCTTCGGCGCTTCAAGGACGACGTGCGCGAGGTGGCCTCCGGGTTCGAATGCGGCATCCACCTACAGAACTACGACAACGTGCAGGAAGGCGACGTCATCGAGGCCTACGAGATGGTCGAGGTGACCTCGATCTGACCGGGCCGTGACCCCGGTGCGGGGGAGCGCGCCGCGCCTCTCCCTGTGTTCACCGCCCCGACCGCGCCCGAGCGTGGCCGGGGCGGAGTCGTTGACGGCGATGGGACGCCGGGCTCGCCGCGCCACCGTACTCGACGCGCTAGAATGGCCGACGTGCAGGCCGCTGTGACGACCCTCTCGCGACGGCGCGGACTGGCGCTGAGCCTCGCGCTCGCCTTGACGCTGGCGGCCATCCCATTGCAGCGCCTGGCGGCGGCGGCGCGCGACCCATCGACCGCCGGTGCCGGCATGGGGACCCGAGCGCCCCTGATGCTCGAGAGCGGTGCCCGCCTGGTAGCTCCCGGTAGCGGCGCCGGAACGGTGCGCGTTCCGGTGCTTCCGGGTCGCGGGCCTTCCCCGACCTTGCCCGGCCGGACGCCGCCGAGCGCAGCGTTGCGCGGCGCGCCCGCGCCGGCGCCGTCGTCGTTGCTGACCGCGTACGGCAGGCTCCAACTCGAAGGCGGGTGAGGGCGAGTCCGTCCCCAGCCCGTGGACGCCGGCAGCATGCGTGCTCCGTGCGTGCTCTCTCCCCCTCGACCCCTCGAACATCCGTCCTAGGAGACCTCCGTGAACCGAAGGACCTTCACCGGCGCCATCGTGGTGGCGGCGATCATCGCATCGATCCTGTACCTGTGGCAGCCCTGGAGCTCGACGGCTCCGCTCAAGCTCGGGCTCGACCTGCAAGGCGGCCTGCGTGTCGTACTGCAGGCGAACACGGCCAACCCGTCGTCCCAGGACCTGGCGACCGCCCGCAATGTCATCGAGAACCGCGTCAATCAGTTCGGCGTGTCCGAGCCGCTCATCACCACCTCGGGCAAGAACCGCATCGTGGTGGAGCTCCCTGGCCTCACCGCCGCGGACCAGAAGCGCGCGCTCTCGCTCATCGGCCAACAGGCCAAACTGTATTTCCAGCTGGTCAAGCCGTCCGCTCAGAACTTGAGCGTCGCCCAGATGAGCCTCACCGATCTCGAGGCCCCCGCCTTCACCGGCGAGATCATCAGCACCGCCCGCGCGGACTTCCAACGTGTCGGCGGCTCCACCATGGGCCCGGCCGTGTTCTTCAACATCAAGCCCAAGGACGCGGGCAAGTTCGGGGACTTCACGGGAGGCAACATCGGCCGGCGCATGGCGATCGTGCTGGACGGCAAGATCATCACGGCGCCGACGCTCCAGTCGCGTATCTCCGACTCGGGACAGATCACCGGCATCCAGTCGCTGGAGGAAGCCAGCAACATCTCGCTGGTGCTCCGCTCCGGTAGCCTCCCGATCAGCCTCCACGTCGAGGAGATCCGCTCGATCGGCCCGACCCTGGGGCAGGACAGCATCAACGCGGGCAAGATCGCCGCCTTCATCGGCGGGGCGGCCGTCGTAGCGGCGGTCATCGGCTACTACGGCCTGGTCTTCGGAGGCGTCCTCACCTTCGGCCTCGGGCTCGCCATGCTGTTCATCTTCGGAGCCCTGGCCGCCCTCCACGCGGCGCTCACGCTGCCCGGCCTGGCGGGTCTGGTGCTCACCATCGGCGCCGCCGTAGACGGCAACGTCATCAGCTTCGAGCGCATCCGCGAGGAACTGCGGGCCGGCAGGTCGATCCGGCTCGCCATGAAGACCGGCTTCGGCAACTCGCTGTCCGCCATCATCGATGCCAACGTCACCACGCTGCTGGCGGCTGCCGCGCTCTACCAGTACACCACCGGCCCGGTGCGTGGTTTCGCGATCACGCTCGCCATCGGCATCATCGCTTCGGTGTTCGTCAACGTCGTGGTGGTGCCGTTCATCCTCGACCTCATCACGTCGGGCAAGAGCAAGCGCACCTACCTGTGGAAGGGTTTCTTCGTCGAGGGCATCCGCTTCGTCAGCAAGGCGCCGGTGATCATGAGCATCTCCGGCCTGCTGGCGGTGGCCTCCATCGCCATCGTGTCGATCGACGGCCTGAAGCTCTCGACCGACTTCACGGGCGGCACCAACGTGCTGGTCGACGTCCCCAACGGCACCACCGTGGCCGATGTGCGCTCGGCCATCACCGATCTGAACTACCCCGGCATCACGGGCAAGAACGCCACCGTGGTGAAGGTGATCGACAACACTCTCCAGGGCAACCCGATGTCGATCCGGGTCGGCCTGAATCAGACCGGCCAGCAGAGCGCCGACCAGTTCGCCAACGACCTCACCGCCAAGCTCAAGGGGCAGCTGTTGCAGGCCAACTACGTCGGCCCCGCCGTCGGGGCCGACCTGCGACAAGCCGCGATCATGGCCGTACTGGTGGCCCTCGGCCTGATCCTGCTGTACGTGGCATGGCGCTTCTGGCCCAACTGGATCGTGGCAGTGGCCGCCATCATCGCCACCATCCACGACGCAGGCATCGTGCTCGGCGCGCTCGACCTGTTCAACGTCACCTTCAGCATCCCGGTCCTGGCCGCGGTCCTGTTCGTCGTAGGTTACTCGCTCAACGACTCCATCATCATCGCCGACCGCATCCGAGAGAACCTGCGCAAGGTGCGCGACCGCAGCTACGCCGAGGTGGTCGACCTGGCGGTGAACCAGACGCTGTCGCGCACGGTGGCGACCTCGGGCACCACGCTGCTGCCCGTGATCGCGCTGTTCCTGTTCGGCGGCAGCGTGCTGCGCGGCTTCAGCATCGCACTGCTCATCGGGATCGGGTTCGGCACCTATTCGAGCATCTTCATCCTGTCCCCGATGGTCGTGTGGTTCAAGATGCAGCAGCAGAAGCGCGCCCGCCGCAGCCGGCGCCGCACGGCCTGAGAACGGCCCGGCCCGTGTCCGCCGCCTGGAGGTGGCGGACCGCTTCCCCTGCACGCTCCGGCACCGGCCCCCCGAGGGGCCGGTGCTCTCGAGTTGAGACCTCCGCGCTGCACGCCGGTCCGCGCCCCGCGTTCTCACGTACGCGGGGCGAGCCGACGGTCGGCATGGGAACGGTCGCCACGCCTCCACGTAGATGGACCGGTCTAGCTTCTGCAGTCCTGGGGGGGTCTCCGGCCGGCCTCCGATCGAAGGCCACGACGGTCGCAGCCGCCGGTCTCGACCATCGAGCCACCGGGATCGCCATGATCCCCAGCAGCGTCGATCGGCGGCTACGGTCCGGCTGCTACGACGGTCGTACGGAACTGACGCAGCACGTCGCTGCCGAATGAGACCACCGCGCGCCACTCGCCCGCCGTCGGCGTGACGCGGGGCGGAAGCGTGAAGGTACGGCCCTGCCCCACATCCGCGGGGGTCACCCATACGCTGTCGGAGGCGGCCTCGGTGCCGTCTGGAGCGAACCACTGCAGCGCCAGCCAGCCGGCGCGCGGAACGCGATCGAGCACCACGTGAAGCGTCAGCACGCCAGCGTCGTCGCTCAGCGTGCTGCCGTCCCCGAGCTGCGCCACCTCGCGGATCGGGATGCGCTCGGGAACGAGAGGTACGTAGAGCGGTGTGCATGCGACGAGCGCCACGACCAACGGCAGCACCGACAACAACAGCGCCCCGGCACGGCGCCGGCGCCCTCCGCCGACACGGCTCACGCCCATGCCGGCGAAGGGCCCCCACCGCTCCCTCATGACGTCCGGTCCGACGCTGCGGGGTCGACGACCAGCAGCGACCACTCGCCCTCGCGTTCGACCCGGCAGCGCACACCCGTGGGCAGCGCCCGCCTCACGATCGCTTCCAGCCGCGTCAGGATGCCCGTCAGCAGCAGCACACCGTCCGGGTTCAAGCGCGCCAGGTAGGCGGGCATGAGCGCCGCATGGAGTTCGGCATAGAGGTTGGCGACGACGACGTCGAAGCGCGATGGCAGATCGGGGTGGTCGACACTCCCCTGCAGGAAGCGTGCACGGGAGCGGTTGAGCACGGCGTTGCGCCGTGCCACCGCGACGGTGGCGGCGTCGGTGTCGACCCCGACAGCGAGGCTCGCGCCCAACCGATCGGCCGCGACCGCGAGGATGCCGGAGCCGGAGCCCACGTCGAGCACGCTACGGTCCACCAGCTCGCGCCCAGCCAGCGCCGCCAACGCCAGTCGCGTGGTCTCGTGGTGCCCGGTACCGAAGGCGCTCCCGGGATCGAGCCACACCACCTGCTCCCCCGCCGCCAGACTGGCGCGGCGATGGGTCGGCGCGACCACCAGCGGGCCCACCCGCACCGGCTTGAGCTCGGCGCGGTAGGCGGCCACGTGATCGATCGCCTCGACGTCTTCCCAGCGGCCCTCGAGTCCCACCTCGACGCGCTCCTCGAAGTACGCCAGGATCTCCGCGCCCTTCGGCCCCGACGCCTCGACCACGCCCACCGAGCCCAGCTCGAACAGGCGTGCCACGTCCGGGCTCTCGGCCTCGAGCCGACCCTGCATCCGGAACGCCTTCAACCGACCCGCCTCACGGCGCCGGCTCCAACTCCGCCACGCGCTCGTCGCCGGTGACGATCTCGAAGCCCAGTCGCTCACCCTCTCGCAGGTAGAACGCGATGTCCGCGGTGCGCGTGGAGGGGCCCAGGCTGCGACGGTCGAAGGCATGGGCGGCGGTCATGATCATGGTCTCGGCCATGCAGGCGGGAACGTACCCCTCCCCGAAACGGATGTCGATGCGCGAGCGCATCTCCCCCGGAGGGCGTACCACCCCGCCCGGGACGATCTGCACGCCCGGGACCTCGCGAACGCTGGGGTGCACGTCGCTGGGCCTTCCCAGATCGAAGATCCAGGCGCCCGGCCGGACGTGCTCGGGTCGCAGCACCGGTGCAGGGTCGGAGGTCGCCGTGAACACCAGGTCGGCACCCGCCACGGCAGCGAGGTCAGTCGTGGCCACGATGGGCGTGTCCGGGTACTTGCGGCGCAGGGTCGCGGCGCTGCGTCGCAACCGCTCCGCATCCCGGCCCACCAGGATCAGCTCGCGGACCTCCGGGGCGATCATGCGCGCGACCCCGAACGCGACCACCCCGTTGGCGCCGACCACGGCAGCGGTGGCGCGGCGAAGCGAGCCGCCTGACGCTGCGAAGCGCTCGAGCAAGCCGGGCACGGCCGCCCGCACGCTCGCCGCCGTGTACGCCCCTCCGTTGGTAACGGCGATCTCGGGAACCGCGCGCTGCACCTCCTCGCCCTTACCCCCGACGGTCGACCAGAACGCCCCCAGGCCGACCGCCTCGGCACCGAGCTCGTGCGCCAGGCGCGCGCCTTGCACCGCCATCCTCAGCGCGGTGTCCGGATGAGCCGCGAACTGATCGGGCAGCATCGGGCCGCCGATGAGGAGCACCCGCATGCGCCGCCCGTCGGGGAGCCGGATGCCCTCGATGACCCCCTGGCTCTGGGGCCGCATGCGCAGCATGATCCGGCGCAACGCCCCCTCGGGCAGCAGGCCCCGCGCCGCGAGGTGGCGGAGCCAGCGTTGGCTGGGCGGCTGCCACAGGTCGTCCACGGTCATCGGGTGCACCAGGAAGGCGCACAGCACGGCGTCGCGATCGAGCCCGCGCACCGCCGGCGGCTCGCCCAGACGCGCCTCGGTGCCGTCACGCACACGAGCCACCGCAGCCTTCTGGCGCCAGCCACCGGCAAGCGCGATGAGCACGGCGGCCGCGGCGGCCGTTACCCGAGCCCCGCCCGAAAGCCAGGCGGCCGTGGCCGCGAGCGCCAGCACCGACAGTCCGCTCACGGTGGCCAGAGTCACGTATCGGCGCGCTGCGAGGACCGCCGCGTAGGTCCAGATCGGCGCGGCCAGCACCAGCCAGGGGAGCGAACCCGTGACCGACAACCCCGCCAGAGCTCCGAGCAGCACGCCGTTGCCACGACCCCTCAGCGGTCTCGGGCGGCCGGGAAGGTACAGCGGGTAGAGGTGGCCGAGGTAGACGGCCAGCGCCCCGAGCGGCGCGACGGGCACCAGCACCACCACCACGGCGCCCTTCAGCACGTCGAGCGCGAACGCTGCCAGGGCCGCGGGAGCGCCCACCATCCGATAGACGTTCTCCACGCCGATGAGGTGGGGGTTGACCTCGGACGGCTCCGAACCGGACACCCAGCGAACCAGCGTGGAGCCCAACGGCAACGACCCGACCAGCCACGCCACCAGCATCCCGACGACCGTCCAGAAGATCCCATGCATGCGCTCCCATTCTAGGCTGCGCACCGGCGCTGCGGTCCCGGGGGCCGCTCGGCGCGCGCCTGCGTACCCGCCGAGCCCGCAAGCGCCGCACCGTACAATGGCCTGCGTGGAGAGCCGCACACCCCCCCATAACCTCGATGCGGAACAGAGCGTCCTGGGAAGCATCCTGCTCGACAACGAGACCTACGCCTCGCTGGAGGGGATGCTGGCGGCGGACCACTTCTACAAGGAAGGGCACCGCAAGATCTTCAGGGCCATCGAGCGCCTGTTCCGGCGCGGCGACCCCATGGACCTGGTGACCCTCACCGAGGAGCTCCGCCAGTCGGGTGAGCTCGAGAGCGTAGGCAGCGTGCCCTACCTCATCGGCCTGGCCGACAGTGTCCCTACCGCGGCCTACGCCGATAGCTACGCGCGCATCGTGCTGGAGAAGGCGACCCTTCGCGACCTCATCTCCGCCAGCGGCAGGATCATGCAGCTCGCTTACGATCAGGCCGGCCCGCTCGACGAGGTGCTGGACCAGGCCGAGCAGAGCATCTTCGACCTGGCCACCAAGAAGCGGCGTAGCCAGTTCGAGGGGATGCCGACGCTCGTCACCGAGACGTTCGCGCACATCAACGAGCTGTTCGCCAACCCCGATCCGGTCTCGGGCATGCGCACGGGCTTCAAGCAGCTCGACATGATGACCGCCGGCCTGCAACCTTCTAGCCTGAACGTTCTAGCTGCGCGGCCCTCGATGGGCAAGACGGCGCTCGCTCTCAGCATGGCGCTCAATGCCGCCTTGCGCGACAGCGTCAGCGTCGGCATCTTCTCGTTGGAGATGTCGGCCGTCCAGCTCGTCACCCGCATGCTCTGCTCCGAAGCGCGCGTCGACATGAGCCGGGTCCGCAACGGCCAGCTCTCCGACCGCGACTTCCAACGCCTCGCCGACACCGCCGGGCGCATGTCGGAGGCCCGCGTCTTCATCGACGACAACCCCGATCTGACGGTGATGGAGCTGCGCTCGCGCGCCCGCCGGCTGACCGCCGAGCACGACCTCGGGCTGCTGGTCGTGGACTATCTGCAGCTCATGTCGGCCGGCACGCGGAGCACCGGCGAGAACCGCCAGCAGGAGATCTCAGCCATCTCGCGGGGCCTCAAGGCCCTGGCGCGGGAGCTGGACATCCCGGTGCTGGTTCTGTCCCAGCTCTCACGCGCCGTCGAGGGCCGGCCCAACAAGCGGCCCATGCTGTCCGATCTCCGCGAGAGCGGCGCCATCGAGCAGGACGCCGACCTCGTCATGTTCATCTACCGCGACGAGTACTACGACCAGCAATCCGAGAAGCACGGGATCGCAGAGGTCATCATCGGCAAGCAGCGCAACGGACCGACGGGAACGTTGGAGCTCCAGTTCCACAACTCGCACGTGCGCTTCAACGACCTGGCCCGTACCCCCTGAGTCGAGGTGGAACGTGAAGGAAGGCGCACGCTCGGCCAACGTCGGCCTCACGGCTCAGGGGTAGACTGACGCATGGGTCGCTTCCCCCTCCGCGGTCTCCTGGTCGCCGCCGGCGTCATCGCGCTGGTGGTCTTCGTAGCGACGCAGTCGAGCCACCGGGCCCAACACGATACCAAGAGCTACTCGACCTTCCAGCAGCAACTCGATAGCGGCCAGATCCAGAGCATCCGCATCCGCAACACCGAGCTCGAGGTGACGCCCAGGAGCGGCACCCCCTACGTGACCTACCTGCCCACCCCTCCGACCGACCTCGGCCGCTTCACCGGCCATGGCGTCGACGTTCAGGCCGTCCCGCCCGGCACCAACTGGGGCAGCGTGCTGGTCTACGCTCTGCCCATCCTCCTGATGGTGGGCCTCCTGTTCTACCTGATGCGCGGCGCCCGCGGCGGCGGTGACGGGGCGATCTCGTTCGGCAAGAGCCGCGCTCGGTTGGTCACCGAGGAGAACACCAACGTCCTGTTCAAGGACGTGGCCGGCGTCGAGGAGGCCAAGAGCGACCTGACCGAGGTCGTCGAGTTCCTGAAGAACCCGGCCAAGTTCCACGCCCTGGGCGCGCGCATACCCCACGGAGTGCTGATGGTGGGGCCGCCGGGATCGGGCAAGACGCACCTGGCCAAGGCCGTGGCCGGCGAGGCCAAGGTGCCGTTCTTCTCCATCAGTGGCTCCGACTTCGTGGAGATGTTCGTCGGCGTCGGCGCCGCTCGGGTCCGCGACCTGTTCGAGACGGCCAAGAAGAATGCGCCGTGCATCGTGTTCATCGACGAGATCGATGCCGTCGGACGACGTCGAGGGATGTCCATCAACGGCGGCAACGACGAGCGTGAACAGACCCTGAATGCCCTGCTGGTCGAGATGGACGGCTTCGAGACCCAGCACGACATCATCATCATGGCCGCGACCAACCGCCCGGACGTGCTCGACCCGGCGTTGCTCCGCCCCGGACGCTTCGACCGCCAGGTCGTGGTCGACGCTCCCGACGTCCGCGGACGCGAGGCCATCCTGGCGATCCACGCGCGCGGCAAGCCCCTGGCCGGCGAGGTCGACCTGCATCGCGTGGCGGTCCGGACGCCGGGCTTCGTGGGCGCCGACCTGGAGAACCTGCTCAACGAGGCCGCGCTGGTGGCGGCCCGCAGCGACCGGCGCGAGATCGGGATGACGGACATCGACGAGGCGGCCGATCGGGTGGTGATGGGACCCGAGCGTCGTAGTCGCGTCATCAACGAGCGCGAGAAGCGGGTGACCGCCTTCCACGAGGCCGGGCACGCGCTGGCGGCCTACCTCCTCGAACATGCCGACCCGGTGCACAAGATCACCATCGTGCCGCGGGGCCGGGCCATGGGCTACGTCATGCAGTTCCCGGAGGAGGACCGCATGTCGGCCAGTCGCAACATGCTGCTCGATCGCGTGGCGGTCGCGCTGGCCGGGCGGGCCACCGAGCAACTGGTGTTCGACGATGTGACCACCGGCGCACAGAACGACTTCGAGCAGGCGACCGAGATCGCCCGGCGCATGGTCACACGTTGGGGCATGAGCGAGATCGTCGGGCACGTGGCGCTGTCGAGCTCATCGGACTCGTATCTCGGAGACGTCGAGGGGGCGCGGTCGTACAGCGAAGACACCGCGCGCGTCATCGACGGTGAGGTCAAGGGCATCCTCAGCGAGCAGTACCGCCGGGTTTCCGGCCTCATCGAAGCGCATCGCTCCGAGCTCGAGCGCGTCGTCGACGTCCTGCTGGAGCGTGAGACGCTGCACGCCGACGAGTTCATGACGCTGCTCCGCGGCGACGCGCTGGCTCCGGTACCCAGCCCGGTCCAGGCCGAGCCGGCCCGTTCCCGTGGGCCGTCCACGCCGGAGAAGGGATCGGGCGACGCTCCGCAGGAACCTCGGCTTCCGCCGGGGATGGTCCCCAAGCCCGGCTGAATCGCCGTCCAGCAGGGGGCAGGAATCCCGACACGCTTGCGAAAATTTCACTCGGAGCCATGAGGGCACCGTGATAGACTCCGCTTGATTTACGAGGAGGAGACGTTATGCCCTCAATGCGCGAGCGCCTGGCGCGCATGCTCAGCCCTAGGATCGAAGCAGTCGGTCTAGAGGTGGGCACCAGTGCGCTCAAGGTGGTGGAGCTTCGACCAGGGAACCCGCCGACTCTGGTCGCGATGTCCGTCCGCCCCATGCCGCCTGGTCTCATCCAGGACGACCAGGTGGTCGACGCGCGTGGGCTGGCTGACGAGATCAAGGCACTGCTGGACGAGGCGGGCGTCCACAAGCGGTTCGCGGTGGCGGCCGTGAGTAACCGGCAGGCGATCACGCGAAACATCCACGTCCCCAAGATGACGATGCAGGAGCTCGACGAGGCGATCAAGTGGGAGGCCGAACGCTACATCCCCTTCCCGATCGACGAAGTCGTCCTCGACTACTACGTGCTCGACAATCCGGACGACATCGAGGAGGGCGGTCAGCTCGAGGTGGTGATCGTCGCGGCCCGGCTCGACCAGGTGACGCAGCAGGTCGAGTACCTCAAGCAGGCGGGGCTGGAGCCGCTGGTGCTCGACGTCAAGCCCTTCACCTTGCTGCGCTCGCTCAAGGGCTCGCTGCTCGGCGAACACCTCACCAAGACCACCCTGACCGGCACCAGCTACACCGAGGCCAACGAGATCGGCGTGGTCCTCGAGATCGCCGCTTCGAACACCACCATCACGCTGGTGCGCGGGGAGCGGGTGCTGATGAACCGCAACATCGGCGTCAGCGGCGACGACTTCACCGCCGCCATCCAGCGCTCGTTCGGTCTGGACTTCGACAGCGCCGAGGACGTGAAGCTCGACTACGGTACGGCCACGATCCCCACCGAGGACGAGGAAGAGCTCCTCAACTTCGACGCCAAGCGCGAGCAGTTCAGCCCCAGCCGGGTCTACGAGTCGTTGAGACCGGTGCTGGTCGATCTCACCACCGAGATCCGCCGCAGCCTGGAGTTCTTCCGGGTGCAGACGGGCGACGCCAACATCAGCCGCATGGTGGTGACCGGCGGCGGCGCCAAGCTGCGCGGCCTGCCGGAAGCGATCGGCGACGCGCTCGGGTTCCGGGTGGAGCTCGGCGATCCCTGGCTCACGGTCCACTACGACGAGAACCGCTTCGACAGCCAGTACCTGCAGAAGGTGGGTCCCGAGTTCGCGGTGCCTCTGGGCCTCGCGCTGAGAGGGGTGGCGGGCGTTGATTAATGTCAACCTGCTTCCCAAGAACCTGAGGCGCGTTCGCGAGCCCGGCTACTGGCGGATCCTGGCGGTCGCCTTCCCGATCATCGTGCTCGGGTTGGCGGTGGTGTTCCAGGTCTTCGCCTACCAGACCGAGCAGAACCTGCAGACCGAGAAGCAGGCGCGGGCCGATCAGCTGGCGTTGTTGCAGCCCTTCCTACAGGAGCAGCAGAGCCTGACACAGCGTCAGCGAGACCTCAATCAGCTCATCGCCGTCGAGAAGGCGGTCCACCAGAATCGCATCCTGTGGACCGGCGAGATCTCGGGTCTGTTGGAGACGCTTCCGCCGCGCGGCACGGGCGCCCGCCCCAACATCGACTTCAAGAGCCTGAGCATGAGCGCCATCAACCCGCCGCGAAGCGATCCCTCCAAGTACGAGGGCAAGAGCGTGATCGCCGAGCTCAACGTCAGCGGTGACGTCGTCGATCCGGAGGTGCTGGCGCAGTTCATCCGGGCGCTCGAGAGCTCCAAGGCCTACGGCGTCTCCTTCCGCAACGCGTCGCGCCAGGGAACCAGCGATTTGTACACCTACAGCCTGACGGTCGGCGCCCTGGCCGGGAGCCAGCCATGAACCTCGGGAACTTCAGCCTCCGCAACCTGCGGCAGCGCGACATCGCCATCCTGGCGATCGTGCTCTCGATCGTGGTGGCGGGGCTCTGGTACTTCTATATGTACCGGCCCACGCAGGACCACATCGCAACGTTGCAGAACGACATCGCTCAGCTCAATACCCAGATCCAGCGCGGCGAGCAGGCCCGGCGCAACCTTCCCGACCTGCGGGCGGCGGTGGCGCAACTCGAACAGGATCGGCGCACCTTCCTGGCTCAGCTCCCCAAGGAGAGCGACATCTCCGGGCTCATCGACCAGCTGCGTACCTCGGCGTCCGATAGTCAGGTCACGGTCGACAGCTTCGGGCAGGGGAGCGCGCAGGGCTCGGTCCAGGACGTTCGGCCGATCGGCTTCTCGATCGCGACGACGGGTACCTTCGTGAACACCATGGACTTCCTCGGTAAGCTCGAAGGCCTGCAGCGTTTCACGAAGATCCACCAGGTCTCACTGAACGTTAAGGGCAACGCCGATAACAACCCCGACCTGAGCGCCAGCTTCAACTTCACGGTCTATGTCTATACCGGCAAGGATCCGGGGGCGGCGACACCATGACGCTCTCCAGAACGGCCCGCATCCTCATCGCTGTACTGCTGCTCGCTGCCGCTGCGTTCTTCTGGGTCAACTTCTTCTCCCAGGAGCCGCCTGCCGCGACCCCGCTGACGACCACCGGTACACAGCCGTCGCCGGCGTCGTCCGCCTCGTCGTCGACTTCGACGCCGGCGGGGGCGGTCGCGACCCCGACCCCGGCTTCGACCCCGGCCGGCACGACCCCACAGGCCACCGCCCCGGCAGCTCAGAATGCCGCGCCGGTCGTGGCGCCGAACAAGCCGGCGGTCGCCACACGCGACCTCCAGGTCGCCGAGCTGCCCTTCCTGGTGACGCAGCCTCCGGCCTCCGGACAGGCGGCCGGAAGCGCCGCCGGTGCCGCGGCAGGTTCGACCTCTCCCACTGCCGGCACGCAGACCACGACCTCGGGGCAACGCATGAGCGTCAACCCCTTCTCGCCGATCGTGGTCCAGGCGCCAGCACCTGCGCCATCGGCCACGCAGGCGTCGGCGCAACCGCCCGCCTCTCAACAGGTGACGACCGCGCCCGCGCCCTCCGCGCAGACGGCGACCCCGCCGCAACTGGCTGAAGCACCGGCGCCACAGCCGGTGGCGCCTCCGCCTCCACAGGCGAGCGGTCTCCCCCATGCTCTGCCCTCCGGGATGCTGCCGACGACGCCGAGCGTGCTCCAGACGACACGCGCCCAGGCGAGTTCGTCCGCGCCCAAGGATCTCGGTGCGGTGGCCGCCGTCCGTGTCCCGGACAATGCGAGCTCGGCCTCGCTGGGCACGGTCAGCCAGCAGGGCGTGCTGTCCTCCGCGCCAACGCTTCCCTCCGTCCTGGGACCTGGGCAGCCGACGCAGGCCAGCTCCGCCCAGGGAACGCCAGCCAATGGCAACCCGCCCCTCCAAGCCGGAACCGATCCGCTGAGCCGCTACCTCCGCGACAACAACGTCCAGTTCACGGGCACGGTGCTCGGCCCCGTCAGCGTGGGAGTCTTCCGATCGAGCCAGTACAAGTTGCCCGTGGTCGTGTCGCTGGGGCAGGTGCTCCCCGACACCAAGATCACGCTGACCGACCTCCGCGGCCATGAGGCCGTGTTCACGCTCAACGACTCCACGCAGAGCCTCTCCTTGGATCTCAGGCGGTGATCATGAAACGTATCCTGGCCCTCCTCACGTTCCTCGCCCTGGTGGGGCTCGCGTCGGCCCAGTCACAGCTGACTCCCCTGCCGAACGACCCCAAGTTCGACCAGACGGTCGAACTCACCACCGGCGCCAACGGTGAGTCGTTGCGAGCCATGGTGTCGGCGCTGGCACGCTCGGTCGGCCTCACCGCCATCGTCAACGACGTTCCTGACAAGACCATCACCTACGACATCGGCTCGCCGAAGCCGTTCCGGCAGGTCTGGGACATCGTGCTCACCCTGAACGACCTCGACTACGCGCTGCTCCCCAACGACGTGGTGGTGGTCGGTCCCACCGCGACGGTCGCGAAGTTCCAGCCGCAGCCGGCGGCGAGCACCCAGACGCAGACCCCGACGCCCGCGGCGGCGAACACGGTGCAGAAGTTCTACAAGGTCAACGCCGACCCCGCACAGGTCGTGCAGATCCTGCAGCGCTCCATCCCCGGCCTCGACGTGCAGGCCCTGCCGGGCGTGAAGAGCATCGTGGTGGTCGCGACGCAGCCGACCCAGGACAAGGTCCAGTCGTTGCTGCAGCAGTTCGATACGCTCTCGCAGGCCGAACCGCTGGAGCAGCGCACCTATCAGCTCTCCAACGCCAACGCCACCGATCTCGCGAAGACGCTGCAGGACAGCGGTGTGGTGACGCAGCCGACCGCCGGCGCCACGACCGGCACGGGCACCGCCGCACCGAGCGCAACCAGCACGCAGGACTTCAAGGTGGTGGCCGACAAGCGTACCAACAGCCTGATCGTCACCGCCACGGCAGCCGTCCAGGCAAGGATCGCCGAGCTCATCCCCAAGCTGGACGTGCCTCAGAAGCAGGTGAACATCCAGGTGCGGATCCAGGAGGTCACCAAGTCGACCGCCTACGACCTCGGCCTGGACATCACCAACGCCAGCTTCGGCAACCTCGCCGCATCCGTCCTCAGTACCGGGCTCAAGTTCGTGTTCGACATGAACACCGTCTCCCCCCTCAACATCAACGCGGTGCTCAACGCGCTCGAACAGCAGGGCTTGTCGCGCACGGTGGACGATAGCAACATCACCGTCCTCGACAACGAGACGGGCACGATCCAGTCGGGCGGCACCATCTTCATCAGCATCCCCGGCGCCAACCAGAACATCGAACGCACGATCCCCTACGGCGTCCAGGTCGACGTCACTCCGCGTATCGCCAACGACGGCCGCGTGACGCTACTGATCAGCGCCAAGATCGAGAACGTGCTGTCCACCACCAACGACCCGAGCTTCTTGAACCTCTCGACGCGCGCGGTGACCTCGACGGTCACGCTCGCACCGGGTCAGACCGCGCTGCTGGGCGGCCTGCTGCAGAACAGCCTCACCGTGGACAAGAAGCGCCTGCCGGTCATCGGCGCGATCCCCATCCTCGGCGACCTGCTGGGCACCACCTCGACTCAGAACAAGAGCGGTGACCTCATCCTGGTGGTGAACGCGCAGACGATCGAGTAGTCCCACAACGACCACCGCAGATCCCGAACGGTGCCCGGCCTAGGAGGCCGGGCACCGTTCGCGTGGCCGCCGACACCGTTCGGGACGCGTTCACCGCGCTCGGTACGGCGCCCGAGCCGTGATACATTACCGGAATGCTGAGGTACCTCTCTGCGGGCGAGTCGCACGGCCCGAGCCTGAGCGTGATCCTGGACGGCGTGCCGGCCGGTCTCCCGCTCGATGCATCCGCCCACATCGACCCCTGGCTGCGACGCCGTCAGGGCGGCTACGGGCGCGGCCGTCGTCAGCTCATCGAGAGCGATCGCGCCGAGTTGCTGGGCGGCGTCCGGGCCGGCCGCACGACGGGAGCGCCCATCGCCCTTCAGATCCGCAACCGCGACTGGGAGAACTGGCAGGCCATCATGGATCCCGCTCCCGGCAACGAGCCGCGCAAACGCGGGGTCACCGAGCCGAGGCCTGGACACGCGGACCTCGCGGGTGGCATAAAGTACGGGCACAAGGACCTGCGCGACGTGCTGGAGCGCGCGTCGGCGCGCGAGACCGCGAGCCGCGTAGCCGCGGGCTCGGTGGCGTTACGCCTTCTCGAAGAGCTCGGCATGCAGGCGTGCACCCGCGTCGTGAGCCTGGGGGGCATCGACTGCAGCGGCGGTATGGACTGGCAGCGACTGGACGTTCTGGAGGCCAGCCCGGTGCGCTGCTTCGATCGGGGTGCCGCCGATGCCATCGTCGAGCGCATCGACCAGGCCAAGCGTGACGGCGACACCTTGGGCGGTGTGATCGAGACCCGGATCCGGAACGTACCGATCGGTCTAGGCAGTCATACGCAGTGGGACCGCAAGCTCGACGGGCGACTCGCTCAGGCCGTGATGAGCATCCCCGCCATCAAGGGCGTCGAGATCGGCGACGGCTGGCGCGCCGCCACCCTGCCCGGCAGCCAGGTGCACGACGCCATCTTCCGCGAGGACGAGCACCGTTATGTCCGACAGAGCAACCGCTCCGGCGGTCTGGAGGGGGGCATCACGACCGGCTCCGAGTTGGTGGTACGGGCGGCCATGAAGCCGATCGCCACCCTCATGCGGCCTCTGCCCACGGTCGACGTGGTGACGCACGAGCCGGCAGATGCCTCACGGGAGCGCTCGGATCATACGGCGGTACCTGCGGCATCCATCGTGGTCCTGGCCATGACGGCCCTGACCGTGGCCAGCGCCGTGTTGGAGAAGTTCGGTGGCGACAGCGTGCGCGAGCTCCGGCAGAGCCTCGAGGCGCACCGCCGCTACGTCGCGGACTACTGAAGCGCGTGCCGTGGCCGCTCTCCGCTACTTCCCTCCCGATCGACCGGTCACCTGGGTCGCCATGGCGGGCTTCATGGGGACGGGCAAGAGCCGCATCGGCTGGGAGCTGTCCCGGCGTCTCAGCCTCACCTTCATCGACACCGATCGGGTCATCGAGCGGGTGAGCAACATGCGCATCGCCGACATCTTCGAGCTCTACGGCGAGGAGGTGTTCCGCGACTACGAGGCCGAGGTGGTGCGCCGCTGCGTCCGCCTCGACGAGGTCGTGGTCTCCACCGGCGGCGGTACCATCCAGCGTCGGGAGAACCGCGGCCTGCTGAGGCAGCGGGGGCCGGTGGTGGTGCTCACCGCTACCCCCGAGACCATCTACCGGCGCACGCGCCGCAACCGCCGTCCGCTGTTGGAGCTCGGGGATCCCGAGGAGCGAATCCGCGAGTTGATGCTGGCGCGCGCCGCGGCCTACCAGGACGTGGCCAGCTTCACCGTATCCACCGAGGGGCGCCAGTCCGAGGACGTCGTGGACGAGATCGTAGAGAGGTTGGAAGCATGGTCGAGCAGCCAACACCCCACTTGATCCGCGTCCGTGTGCGACCGGCCTACACCGTGACGGTCGGCGCAGGCGTGCTCGAGTCGCTCGCGGCCAACGTGCGGGAGCGGCGGCTGGCACTGGTGAGCGACAGCCACGTCGGTCCGCGCTATGCCTCGGGGGTGCACGACGCGTTGACCGCGGCCGGGGCTCAGGTGGTCCGCTTCGAGGTGCCGGCAGGCGAGGACAGCAAGTCGGCCGAGCGCTGGCTCGAGCTCCAGCGCGGCTTCGCGCGCGAGGGCCTCGACCGGCAAGCGGCTGTAGTCGCCCTGGGGGGCGGCGTGGTGGGCGACCTCACCGGGTTCGCGGCCGCGACCTACCTGCGGGGCCTGGCCTGGTACCAGGTACCCACCTCGCTGCTTGCCATGGTCGACGCCAGCGTCGGCGGGAAGACGGCCATCGACCTTCCCGAGGGCAAGAACCTCACGGGAGCGTTCTGGCAACCGCGCGCCGTCCTCGCCGACGTTCGTACGCTGAGCACGCTGCCCGAAGCCGAGTTCCGGCAGGGCGCCGTGGAGCTCTTCAAGCACGGGCTGCTGGCCGATCCGGCGCTGCTCGGGCCCTTCGATCACGGTTTCGCCGCCGGCTGGCCCGAGCAGGCGCTGGCCGAGACGATCGCGCGGTCGGTCGCGGTCAAGGCCGAGATCGTCGCGCAGGACGAGCGCGAGAGCGGTGTGAGGGCCCATCTGAACCTAGGGCACACCCTCGCGCACGCCCTCGAGGCGGTCAGCGACCATGCCCTCCCCCACGGCGACGCCGTCGCGTACGGGCTGCACTTCGCGGCCTTGCTGGCGCGCGCACGGGGCCTGTCCGATCTCACCCCGCGAACCCGACGCCTGCTGGACTGGGAGCGCCCCGCTCCCCTTCCGGAGGTACCGTTCGACAGCTTGCGCCTGTTCATGGCGCGCGACAAGAAGAGCCGCGGCGGCCGCCAGCGATTCGTGCTCCTCGAGGACCTCGGGCGACCGGTCGTGGTCGACGACGTCACACAGCGCGAGCAGGAGCGCGCCTGGGACGAGCTGCGCGAGGAGGTGGGCCCATGATCCTGGTCCTGAACGGACCGAACCTCGACCTTCTGGGAAGCCGCGAGCCCGAGGTCTACGGCTCCGCCACCCTGGCCGAGCTCGAGGCGTCGTGCGTGGAGGCGGGGCGGGAGCTCGGCGTCGAGGTGGTGTGCCGGCAGAGCAACCACGAGGGGCAGCTCATCGATTGGCTTCACGGCGCTGCGGACGAAGGCGCGATCGGCGTGGTCATGAACCCCGGCGGGTACACCCATACATCCGTGGCGCTGCGCGACGCCGTCGCGGGCATCCCGGTGCCGGTGGTCGAGGTCCACCTGTCGAACGTGCACGCGCGGGAGCCGTTCCGGCACCGCAGCCTGACCGCAGGCGTGTGCGCAGGCAGCGTGGTGGGTCTCGGTGAGGCCGGCTACGCCCTGGCCCTGCGGTACCTGGCACGCCGGCGCTGACGCGGCAGACGCCGTCCTCGGCCACCCGTACCCTCAGCCCCGCAGGAAGCTGTCGGGCTGTCCTTCCAGCGCCGGCAGATCGTTGAGCGACCGCAATCCGAACTCGAGCAGGAAACGCGCGGTCGTAGCGTAGAGAAGCGGTCTGCCGACGATCTCCTTGTGTCCGATCGCCTTGACGAGCTCACGCTCCTGGAGCGTGTCGAGCGTCGACGAACACGACGCCCCTCGGGCCGCCTCCAGCTCGCCGCGCGTCACCGGCTGATGGTACGCCACCAGCGCCAGGGTCTCGAGGGCGGCATTGCTGAGGCTGGGTAGCGGCGAGGGCGCCAGCAACCCTGCCAGCGACCCAACCAGGCGCGAGGCGACGACCAGGCGGTAGCCCCCGGCTACCTCGTCGACCACCAGCCCGAGGTCGGCGCCGACGAGCGTCGCCCGAAGGTCGTCCACGACCCGCGTGAGCCCCTCCGGCGAGACCCCCAGCAGGCGTTGAAGCTCCGTCGAGGCGACGGGCCGATCCGCCGCCAGCAACGCCGCACAGAGCAGCGCACGACCCTCCATGGAGAGCATCGTTGCAGGCGACGGTCGGCGCGTCAAGCGCGTACCCCCCGGAATGGGGTGCCGCCGGCCTCGCAGGCTCGCTATCGTTGAGCCATGCAACGCTCGTCGGGCTTCTCCCTGATCGAACTGCTGCTCGCCCTGGCGATCGCCGGCATCCTGCTCGCGGTCGGCACGGTGGCACTGAATCCGGGCCACTTCGCGGTCAACCAGGCAGCCCAGGTCGTTTCCGGCGCGGTCGCCAAGACGCGCTTCGACGCCGTCCAGGCCAACCGTACCGCGCAGTTCGAGGTCTCCACCGCCGGTCACGGCAGCTACAGCATCTGTATCGACGAGAACGACAACGGAACGTGCGACACCGGCGAGACCGTGGACACCCAGGCGTTCGCCACCGAATCGCTTCCCAAGGTCACCCTGTCGGGCACCACCCTGACCAACGGCCGCTTCCGGATCGACCGGCACGGCGTGCCGCTGGACTCCGTTGCGGGCAGGACGATCACCATCACGGCGCTGGGCGGAACGTACACCCGCACCATCACGCTCAGCGCGACCGGAAGGGCGACGATCCAATGACGAGACGGCAGTCGGGCCTCACGCTCGCCGAGCTCATGATCGCACTGGCCATCATCGCGGTCGCGTTCCTGGCGCTGGCCATGACCCAGGTCAACCACCTCCGCGCGAGCTCACGATCGGCCGTCGCCACCCAGGTCAAGACATCGGCCAATCACGTCCTCGAGGCCGTGTCCGGCGACGTCCTCAGAGCCTTCAACGTGGATCCGGCATCGAGTCTGAACGACCAGGTCGACACGCTGAGCGGCAAGCACTTGAGCTTCAAGTTCATCGACTACTACGGCCTCTGTGCCCCTTCGGCGAACCACGACGGCCTGCGCACGAGCTATCGGACACAAGTGGCAAGTCCGGTACCGCCGACGACGGCCACCAGCCAGGCCGGATTCGAATCCGGCGACATCCTCGAGTGCACCGGCTCGACGACGGATGGGCCCGTGGCGGTCGACTGGAGCGTCGGCCCCCCCACCTCGGTGACGCCGTACGACTCCGAGGGCACCCTCGACGTGACGGTGACGGCAACGAGCCAGGGCATCACCCTCACCGTCGGAACGGCCATCAGTTGCTACGACGTCTATCCCTCGCCGAAGAAGGCCACGCCCAAGCCCTGCCCGGTCCCGGCGGGACCCACGCCATGAGGAACCGGCGGATGCCGTCGCGCGACCAGGGGTTCACGCTGCTCGAGATCCTCGTCGCCGCGCTCATCCTGGCGATCGTGCTGGGGATCGTCGCGACCTTCTTCGTGCAGCAGTCCCGGCTCAACCGCCAGACGGCGGCGGGCACCGAAGCCCACGACAAGGCCCGCATGGTGATGCAACTCGTGACCACGGACCTGCACTCCGCCGGGACCGACATGTATTCCGACCCGGCCACGGGCGCGATCCTGAGCCCGGCCGTGACCCTCTCGATCTGCCCAACGGACACGGCTACCGGCCTCACCACCTGCATCGTCGGCACCGACGGAAGCGCCGGTGCGCACGTTCAGGACGCCGCTTCCATGGCCTACATCACGACCCTCCAGCCCCTCGCAACGGCGTGTCGCGAGGTCGCCTTCGCGTTCGACACCTCGAACACGCTGTATCGCGCCGACGAAGCGTGTGATCCCACCGCCGGCGCGGCACTGCTCGCGACGTCCTCGATCACCAGCACCTACGCCGTCCTGGCGCCGGGCATCCTCGCGCTCGACATCCGCTACGTGTGCAGCAACGGCGCCGTCATGGACTCCGTTCCCGACACCGTCTCCTGTCCGAAGAACGCGTCCTACGTGAGGAGTGCCTTGGTCAGCGTCGTTGCCCAGTCCGACACCAGGGTCGACGGCATGGCGGCGAGGACCTTCACGATCCCGATGGGACAATCGGCAACCGCGACCAACGCGACCCGCACGGACGTGACTTGCGGGCCGGACCGGGCCTGTTACGCGATGACGCAGCAAGTCCTGTTGCCCAATCTCAAGGATCGGTAGGGAGTGGCGTGAGAAACCGAGCGCAAGGTATCGCACTGGTAACCGCAATGGCCATCCTGGTAGTCGTGGGCATCCTCGTCGCCGGCAGCTTCCTGTCGACCCGGTTGGAGCTCGGGATCACCCGGAACGACACCACCTCGATCCAGGCCAGGTACGTCGCCGACGCCGGCCTCGAGAAGTACAAGGCGGCCCTGTTCCAGTACTACCGCTACGTCGAGGACTCCCTGAATGACGGCACCGCGAACCCCACGCGAACGGCGTGCTACAGCCGCATCGGTGAGGGCCTCGACTGGTACCGCGATAACACGACCTCGCTGACGTGGAACGCGAACAAGATCGTCTTCAACGGCGGCAATAGCGAGCCGGTCTACGCCGCCGACGGCACCACGGTCATCGGCCAGTATCGGATGACGTTGTACCGCGATCCCGCCCAGCCGAAGCTGTTCACGCTGGTGTCGGAGGGGACCTCGAACGGTGCCCGAGCCACCGTCCGCGCCGTGCTCGAGCTCAACAACACGGGCGTGCTGCAGCAGGCGATCTTCGCCGGCCACGGACAGGCGAACAAGTTCGTCAACGGCGGGTCCAGCATCCGCGGCGGGATCTACGTCGTGGGCGACGCGGGGAATCAGACCACCGTGTTCAACTCCAACGGCAACTTCTCGGAGCTCAATGACTACAACCTGACCAACGACAGCCGCTACGCCGCCATGGTCAACCGGGTCAGCGCCGACAACCAGATCGCGGACAACCTGTGCGCCAGCCTGCGCGTTCAGTACGGGCAGGTGGAGCTGAACGGCTCCGTCAAGCTGGGCGACCCGAGCAACAAGCTCCTCGGTGTCTTCATCGGCCAGAACGTCAGCCAGGACCTGGTGGTGAACTCGACGCTGCTGCAGTGTTCGCATACGAAGGGGATCTGCACCGACAACGGACCGAGCTCGTTCGACCTGAACGCCGATGCCGCTCCCACGTTCCCGACGCTCGACACCGCGCCCAACGGCACCCAGGGCTGCAGCCTCGGCACCTGGAGGGACTGCATCCACAGGGATGCCGGAGACAACGGGATCACGATCTCATACAACGGTGGCACCCCCCAGGTGACAACGCCGGGCGGCATCGCCCTGCACGACAGCAGCTCCTGCCTGGCCGCTCTCACCGCGTCCGGTACGCGGACGCTGCTGTTCGGCGCCACGGCGGTCGACTGCACCGTCAAGGTCAACGCGAGCAACAAGTACGGGTTCGAGTACGTGCCCGGCACGCCGGGGTCGCTCAAGGTGTATGGGACGCTCGACTTCAAGGGCTTCAACCTGCAGTTCGACCAGCCCACCCAGTACTTCGCCGAGACCCAGCGGTCCGATGGCAGCACCGTCTACAACGCCTCGCTGGTCGTGGAGAGGGACACCCCCGGCGCCACCGACAACAGCGCCGGCGGTGACATCGACCTCAACGCCAACATGCTCACCGGGAACACCGGGAATTACCCCTCCTATCCCAACCACGTCCTGGCGTTCGTCGCCGAGAACGACGTGTTCCAGGGCGGCAGTAGCGTCATGGCGCCGATCTACGCGGGCGGAACCTACCGCATCGTGTCGGACAACACCTTGATCGGGTCGGTCGTGTCGGACTACTTCTGCACGACCGGCGCCGGCGGCTCCACCAACCAGGACAAGAAGAACAACAGCAAGACATCGACCGACAAGTGCAATGCCGGCCAGAACTCCGAGGTGGTGTACGTCAACACCGGCAACAACAAGCCGGCCATCATGCGCTACATCCAGTTCGCAGGCATCCCGATCTTCGAGGTGCGAACGACCGAGACCCGCTGACGCCGGGCTCGTGCTCAGGGACGCGCCATGAGCGTCATCATGGCAGCATCGGTACGGATCGTGGCCGAGCGGCGCACCGCCGCTCGGCCGACGCGCGCCACGGCGTCCAGCCTGACTGCACCGCTCCCCACGGGGACGAGGGCTAGCGTCGCGGACCAACCGAGGCCGCGCACTCGACCGACAACGGCCCCGAGATCGACGGGGCCGCCAGCCTGATGGCGGACCAGTGCGACTCCGAGCGCCAGCGTGCCCTCGGCCTCCGCCTCGGCCAGTGCGTCCTCCTGTGCATGGCGGGCCGCGAGACCGTCCAGCGTCACGGTGAACGTCAGCGCGAGCGCGACCGCACCGATCAGCAATGCCACGAACAGCACCAGGACGAGAGCGGCGCCTGCATCACGGCGCCCGAGCCCGTTCACGGCCCCTCCACCACGGTGGCCAGCGGGCGGCTCGGCAGCGGCACGGCAAGCCGGCGCGCAGGCACCCCAGCCGCGCCGAGCGCGAGTAGCAACAGCCAGGGCCGCAGCTCCCCCGCCGCCAGCTCGCTCCGGCCGTGCAGGCCGGTGCCATCGACCCATCCCACGACCTGGATCCGGTCGATGCCCTGCACCCACGGCTGACGGCTCCCACTCGCGGAAGTGCGGTAGAGCTGCGCCAGGCCGCGGCCGTCGATGGCGGCATCGAACTCTAGATCGCGGGTCACGGGCCCGCCTTGGAGCCGATCGTCCAGATAACGTAGCCCCAGCGCGTCGCCACGCGGTCCTGAGCCGAGCGTCACCGTGAGGCCGGGCCGGACGGCGTCCCGGCCGTCGGCGAGCGGCGACGGGTAGGGCACGTAACCTGCACGCCGCAACTCGCCGGTCAGCAGGCCGGCGGCCAGGTCCAGAGCGCGCGCACGATCGGACGCTGTCGACGTCGACGCCTCCGAGGCGCGCGAGCCCGCCAGCAGGCGCACCGCGGCGAGGCCGACGAGGGCCGAGAGACTGACGGCCAGCAGCAGCTCCAGCACGCTGAAGCCGGCGTGCGCACGGCGTCGGCGGGTGCCAGGCGCGACTGTGCGCCTCCGGCTCATGGCGGGGCCTCCACCGGCGCCCGCTGGAGGGGCCACCACACCGCCGTCGCGCCGCTCCAGGGAGGCCCCCCTGGCGGCGTGAGGGTCACCCGGATGCCCTCCATCTCGCAGGGTGCGGAGGCCTCGAGACAGCTGCGCTCGACAATGCACGACCAGCCCGGAGGTGCGGGTCGCGACCGACAGCCCAGGGAACGCACGGCGCGCTGTAGGCGCAGCTCGTCGCTCATCCAGGCGGCGAGTTGCCGGCGGATCCGGGTGGAGTGCTCCACCTGCGCCAGGTGGCCTTCCAGCCGTACCCACGCCAGCAGTGCCAGGGCCACGACGGCCAGGGCCACCACCACCTCGAGCAGCGTGACGCCGCCGACCCTTCGATGCCAGCGCCAGGCCCTCACCGCATCGCCTCCACCCGTACGCGACCGAGGCTCGACACCACGACGCTCGCCCGCCGGGCGCCGTCGACCACGACCATCCGGCCGCTGATCACACCCCCGCCCGCGCAGGAGCGCGCCCCGCCGCCGGGCAACCACACGATGCCGTCGCGCAATGCCTGCGCCACGCGCGTACGGCCGTAGTGAGCCAGCTCGAAGCGCTTCAGCTCGGGCCCGGTGCAGGCCGTGGCGGCGTCCGGCGCGGAGCGGGCGGAAAGCGCGAACGACGCGCCCGGCACCACGGCCACTGCCTCACCGGTCCACAGGGCCTCCAACCGCGCCCAGAGCAGGAACGTCCGTGCACCCTGCGCCGCCCTCAGCGCGCCACCGGGCCGCAACAACACCGTCGCGCCTCCGACCAGCAGCCCGGCGATCGAGAGCGCGACGACGACCTCGAGGAGCGTGAAGCCTCTCCGCCCTGGGCGGGTGTGTGGGAGACCGGGAGCGCCGCGCATGCCGCCACGCTAGCGCCGATATCGATCGCGGACCCACCCCATTGGGGTGCGGGCCGCGATCCCCTGGGTTGTGGCCCTAGAGCAGACCGAGCTCGCTCGCCCGCCTGACCGCGCTCACCCGGTCACGCACGTCCAGCTTCCGGAACACGCCCATCAGGTAGTCCTTCACCGTCTCCGGACTCAGCCCGAGCTCCTTGGCGATCGCCTTGTTGGAGAGCCCCAGTGCCATCAGTTGCAGGACCTGCTCCTCCCGCGGCGTCAGCTCGGGCAGGTCGACCCTCGGCATCCAGTCGCGCTCGGGGTCGGCCACGATCGCGCGCAGCAGGCGAGCGAGCTCGCGCGGCTCGGTCTCCTTGGAGAGGAAGGCGGTCGCGCCGGCCTCGTGCGCGGCACGCACCATGGCGGGTTCCTCGAAGGTCGTGAGCATCACCACGATCGGGGCGTGCTCACCGCCGACCGCCAGGCGGCATGCCTCGATCCCGTCCATGCCGGGCATCTTGACGTCCATCAGCACCACGTCGACACCCCCCTGGGCACAACGCTCCACCGCCTGGCGGCCGTTCTCCACCTCGCCCGCCACCTCGAAGCCCTCCGCGCCCAGCGCCAGCGACAGGCCCATACGGAACAGCGGATGATCGTCGGCGATCAGCACGCGCACACGAACCCTCCCATCGGCCTCACGGCACGCCACCGCCGACGTACGCCAGCAGCACCGTGCCCCGCTCGCTCGAGGACTCACACACCAGCTTGCCACCGTGCGCCTCGAGCACACGCCGGGCGATGAACAACCCCAGGCCGCCGGTACCGGCGGTGTAGCGGTGACCCGCGATCTCCAACGGCTGACCGTTGAAGGGCTGCGCCAGCCGCTCCAACGGCTCGGGCAGGCCGGGCCCGTCGTCGCTGATCCGCAGCATCCCAGGGAACACCTCCACCTCGATGCGCGAATGCGCGTAGCGGACCGCATTGCTCAGCAAGTTGTACAGCGCCCGCTCGAGTTCCTTGGGATCGACCCGCGCGAGCGCCTCCCCGTTTACCGAGATCGCCACCCCGCGCTCGCGCGAAAGCGGACGTAGCCGATCCAGCACATCGCTCACGAGAACGCGCAGGTCGCGGGACTCGCGTTTGAGCGGCACGTCCTCGAGCTCGAGCCGGTGGGCGTCGACCATCTTCTGCACCAGCTCGATCAGCGCCTGGTTCTCGGTCGAGAGTCGGCTCACCACCTCGATGCGCTGGTCACGAGTGAGCTCCTCGTTGTCGCGCACAACGTTCAAGAGGTGGTTCGCGGCGATCAGCGGCGTCTTGAGGTCGTGCATCAGGGCGGCGGTGAACGCGCTGCGACGCGCCTGCTCCTGGTGCATCTCCTGCAGCATGGCGTTGAACGCACGCTTCACCGCCATGACCTCGCGGGGCTCGCGTCCCGTCGTCGCCAGTCGTGCGCCGGGAACGGCCCGCGGCAACGCCTCGATGTCCTCGGCCACGTCGCTGAGCGGCGCCAGGAGCTGGCCCGAAAGGGCGTAGCCTACGACCACCGAGACCCCCACCACCGCCACCAGCCAGGCGCCGATGAACAGCCACACGCCCGACGTGAGCGATCCGGTCCGGTTATAGGCGGGGAGCAGCACCGTCCCCACCAGCACGACGTTGGGCAGGCCCGACAGCAACGCGATCACCCAGCCGAGCTGGCGACGCAGGCTGCGGCGCACGCTCGGCCGCTGCCCGTCCGCGCCGCTCATTCCTCCGAGCCGAGCACCGCCAGGAACGCCTCCTGCGGAACCTCGACCGTTCCGAGCTGCTTCATGCGCGCCTTCCCCTTCTTCTGCTTCTCCAGCAGCTTCTTCTTGCGGGTGATGTCGC
>CAZTTB010000012.1:0-50592 GCA_964616005.1 uncultured bacterium
GCCTTCAGGCGCACCCACGGGTGCGAGTAGGCGGCGAACACCAGGAACAGCAGCAACCACGCCACCGTGAAGCCGCGCCCTACCAGCAGCGCCAGCGGCAGGCCGAGCGCCTGCACGGCCAGCGAGAACGGCAGCAGCCCGGGGCTCACCCCGGGCGGCTCCAGCATGCCCCCCACCGGTCCCTCGTCACGGTCGTAGTAGGAGTTGAAGGCGGTGGTGCCGCCGTAGAGGAAGAGGTGGACGGAGAGGTACCCGAGCCACACGCCTCCGTCCAGCAGACGGCCCCCGCCCAGCAGGACGCCCCACAGGTAGATGGGGCTCAAGAGAACGTTGAAGTGCAGCCGGAGGTGGCGAACGAACGGGTGCGACCACGGCGCGCTCACACGGCGGACCCCGAGCGCGGACCGGCATCGAGACCGGCATCGAGACCGGCGTCGCGACCGGTCCCGAGGCCCCGCATCGTGAAGCGCCGCGCGAAGACCCCTGCCAGGGGGGTGCGGAGCGCCGCCCACACCGCAGCCGCGCGCAGGCTCGGCGCCGGCGAGGCCCGGCCGACCCGCAGGTTGAACACCGCCCGGCGCGCGGCCGTCCGCGCCGCCGGCAGTCGCGCCGCTTCGTAGCCGGCCAGCACCCGCTGCAACCGCTCGACCGGCAACTGTGCCAGGTCCCGGCCTGCGCGGGCGGCCAGCACGCGCGCGGCCAGCCCACCGGCGTCGAGCCAACCGAGGTTCATCCCCTGCCCCCCGAACGGCGGGAGCACGTGCGCGGCGTCCCCCGCCAGCGCCACCCGGCCGGCCACCAGACGGCGCACGAGCAACGTGCGCACCCCGAAGGCGCTCACCATGCTGCAGTCGTGCGCGTCCAGACGTTCCCCCACCCGCTCCAGCACCCGGTCGGCCAGCCACCCCGCAGCGCGCCGATCCGTCGCGGACCGGGGCTCCGGGGCGGGCCCGCCGCCGGGCGAGACCGCCGCCACCCAGCGCCGCAGACCGTCCGGCAGGGGGAACGACTCCACCACCCCGCCGGCGGTGAGGTAGATGGCGGCATCCCACCCCAGCCGCGTGTCGTCCGGGAAGTCGCCCATCATGAAGCGGTCGGGGTAGCGGCGCTCCTCGAAAGGAAGCTCGAGCCAGCCGCGAACGGCACTGTCGTGCCCGTCGCAACCGACCACCAGGGCGGCCTCGAGGGCGCCTCCGTCGGCGAACCGCAGGCGCACGTTCGCCTCGGAACGCTCCAGCGCCACCACCTCCACCCCCCGACACAGCTCCCCGCTCGGGAGGGAGGCCAGGCGTCTCTCCAGCAGGCGCTCGCCCTCGGCCTGGGGCAGGGTCAGCACGAAGCGGTAGGGAGGCGGGCAGCTCCGGAACGACAGCGTGCCCAGGCGGGTGCGGCCGGCGTAGGCGTGCCCCCGCTCGACGCGCACACCGCGCGTCACGAAGGGCTCGGCCAGGCCCAGGCGAGCGGCGACCTCCAGGGCCGGGGGGTGCACGCCGATCGAGCGCGAGTGAGTGGACCGTTGACGTCGGCGCTCCAGCACCGCCACACGCACGCCCTCGTCGGCCAGCAGGCAGCCGAGCAGCAGCCCGACCGGGCCGCCGCCGACCACGGCGACCTCGACGCGACTCACCCCCGCGCCTCCGCCTCGCGCCGCTCGAACGCCAGCAGGGCACGGAACGGCGCCATGCGCTCCACCCGCCAACCCTCGGGTGCCAGGGCGCGCAGCTCGTCGGGCCGGTAGGCGCGGCGGATCGAGCGCAGGCCGTCGGGCACGATGAACGATCCGCGGAACAGCGGCCGCAGTGGCGCGAACGCCAGCAGCGCCAGCGCGTTGCGCCGGAGGTCGTTGTGGAGCGCCGCGACGCCGGCCAGGCTCGCCGTGGCGGCGAGGAAGCCGGGCACTTCCGCCTCGCTGAGGTGGTGCAGCACGTGGTTGGAGATCACGAAGTCGTAACGCTCCCCGTCGACGAGAAGGTCCTCCACGGCGGCCTGGCGATAGCACACCTGGTGGTTCGACGGGTGGGCGCGGGCGAACGCCAACGCGCGGGCGTCGGGGTCGACGGCGGTGATCGCCAGTGGGACTCCGGCCGCGGCCGACCAGGCCGCGAGGTTGCGAGCGACGTCGCCGCCGCCGCAACCGACGTCGAGCAGCGTCGCGCCGGGCCGCGCGCGAGGCTCGAGCCAGCGCTCGAACACGCCGCGCCAGCCCGCCAGCCAGCGGTTGACCACCTCGAACTGGGCGTAGGTGGTGGTCAACCTCTCGCCGTCACAACCCGGATCGTCCATGGCCTCGCGCAGGTCCGTGGCGCGACGCCGCAGCAACGCGCTCATGCCGCGCTCAACACCCCAGCGTCGACCGTCAGCCCGGGGCCGAACGCCATGGCGACGACCGGCTCGCCGGGCTCGAGCCCGCCCTCCAGGATCCTCTGCAGCACGAACAGCACGGTGGCGCTCGACATGTTGCCGTAGCGTGCCAGCACCGCGCGCGAGGCGTCCAGCGCCGCCGCGGGCAGCGCCAGGCCGCTCTCGACGCGGTCGAGGATGGCGCGCCCACCCGGGTGCACCGCCCAGCGCCGTACGTCCTCTCGGCGCGCGCCGGCTGCCCGCAGCAGCGGCTCCACGGCCTCCTGTGCGCGCCCCCCCACGATCCTGGGCACGTAGCTGGAGAGCACCATCTCGAACCCGGTGTCGCCGATGGTCCAGGCCATCGCGTCGGCGCCTTCCGGAGCGACGCCCGAGGAGAAGCGCTCCAGGCGCAGGCCCCCCGCCTCCGGCCGCCGCGCGCTCACCACCGTAGCGGCGCCACCGTCGGCGAACACCGAGCCCGCCACGAGCGCGTCGAGCTCGCAGCTCGGCTGCAGGTGGAGCGAGCACAGCTCCACCGCCGCCACCAGCACCACCGCGTCGGGATCGGCCCGGCAGAAGGCCTCGGCCATGCGCAGCGCCGGGAAGGCGGCGTAGCAGCCCATGAAGCCCAGGTGGTAACGCTCCGTGGAGGGCGCCAGCCCCAGCTCGCGCACGACGGCGAGGTCCGGGCCCGGCGCCACGAACCCAGTACAGGACACGGTGATCACATGGGTGACATCCGCGGCGTCGAATCCGTCGGCGCACTCGAGAGCGCGGCGCGCGACCTGCGCGAAGAGCGTCATCGCTTCGCGCGCGTACACGGCGTTACGCTCGGCCGTGCCGGGGCTCCGGAAGGCGCCGCTGGCGGCGTCGCGGTAGAAGCCACGCGCGCCGTCCGGCGCGAAGTCGCCCACCACGCTGTGGCGGGTATCGATGCCGGAGTGCTGGTAGATGCGGTGGAGCAGACGGTCGGTGCGGCGATCGCCCCCCACCCACGCCTTCATCACGTCGCGCGCGACGATCTGGTCGTACGCCGTCTCGGGCACGGCCGACGCCACACCGTGCAGGTATGCGGACATGGGTCATTATGCAGGCCGTCGTGGCGGGCGACCGTAGGCCGGCACCCGGGCCCGCGGGCGGCCCGCTTTCAGACCTTTCATGTGCGCCCTGACAAGATGGCTGCATGGTCCAGCCGATCCTCCCCCCACACGCAACCCGCCGGCGGGCCGTCCTGCTGCTGGCCGCTGCCCTGCTGGCGCTGGCGACGGCCGGCGCCGCCCTGGCACAGGACACCGGCTCCGCCTCCACCCCGTTCGTCGACAAGCAAGGGCTCGATCTGGCGGAGAAACGCGTCATCGACGTCTACAACCGGGTCGCGCCGTCGGTGGTCAACATCACCACCCAGGTGCTCCAGCCCAGCTTCTTCTACGGCTCGGTCCCCGCGCAGGGCGCAGGCTCCGGGTTCGTCATCGACACCGACGGCCACATCCTGACCAACTATCACGTCATCGAGAACGCGCAACGCATCGACGTCGCCTTCGGCAACGGCACCACGCTGCAGGCGACGCTGGTCGGCAGCGACGCCCGCAACGACATGGCGGTGCTCAAGGTCGACGCCCCCAAGAGCCTGCTCAAGCCCGTCACCTTCGGTGACTCCGAGCATCTGCAGGTGGGGCAGCGTGCCATCGCCATCGGCAACCCGTTCGGCGAGTTCGGCCGCACCCTGACCACCGGCGTGGTCAGCGCCTTGAACCGTTCCATCCAGGGCCCCTCCGGCCTCCCCATCACCGGCATCATCCAGACCGACGCCGCCATCAACAAGGGCAACTCGGGCGGGCCGCTGCTCGACAGCGCGGGACGCGTGATCGGCATCACCAGCGCCATCTTCAGCCCGTCGGGGACCAACGCCGGGGTGGGCTTCGCGCTGCCGATCGCCACCGTCAAGCGGGTGCTGCCGTCGCTGCTGAAGAACGGCTTCTACCCCCACCCGTACCTGGGAGTGAAGTACGCCCACACCCTGACGCCGGCGCTGTCACGTGCGCTGGGGCTGAAGAGCGACCACGGCCTGTTGCTGGTGCAACTCGTCTCCGGCAGCCCGCTCGACCGGGCCGGCCTGCAGGGTGCACAGCAACAGCAGGTGGTGGGCAACCGCTTGTTCTACGTCGGCGGCGACGTGCTGCTGGCGGTCGACAACCACACGGTGCGGGACCTGGGCGACCTCAAGGCCTACCTCGAGAACCACTACCGCGTGGGCGACAAGGTGAGCGTGACCTACTCGCGCGCGGGCCAGCAGAAGCAGGTGACGCTCACGCTGGCGCGCGAGCCGCAGTAGCGGCGGGCGCCCGGTCGCGCAACGGTGCGGGGCGCTGCGTGCGCCCCGCACCCCGCCACTCCGCGGCGTCGGCGTCGCGTTAGAGAGGGTAGCCTTCCGCGGCCAGCACCGCTTGGGCGGCGTCGCGCCGCAGCGCGATGAGGTCGATGCCGTGCTCCGCCAGGTAGGCACCAGCGCGGCCCTGCGCCTGCGCCCCGCCCGGGATGCGCCGCAACGCTTCGGCGGCGAGCGGACGCGCGCGATCGACGGCGGCCATGGCGTAGAGCCTCGCCAGTAGCGCGGCGCGCTCGCCGGCCTCACCGCCGAGAAGGCGTTCGGCGCGCAGCAGCGCCGAGTCGGCCAGGTAGACCAGGCCCACCATGTCCGCGACGTGGCCCATCAGCTCCTGCTCGTGCTCGAGCTTCTGGGCGAAGGCCATCGCGCCCATGCCGGCCACCAGCAGGGTGGCCCGCTTGAGGTTCTCCACCGCCACCACCGCGTCGGCCAGCGCCTCCGGCGCGTCGACATCCGCCACCGGCTCACCCTGCAGCGCGGCCTGCGCCGGCCCCATCAGGTCGACGGCGCCGCGCATGGCGCGCTTGAGGAGCTGCTCGACGGTCAGCAGGCGGTTGATCTCGTTGGTGCCTTCGAAGATGCGATTGATGCGGCTGTTGCGGTACGCGAGCTCGACCGGGTAGTCCGCCGAGAACCCGTAGCCCCCGTAGATCTGCAGGGCCTCGTCCACCACCATGTCGAGGATCTCGCTGCCGAACACCTTGATGAACGAGTACTCGACCACGTACTCGTTGAGCGCGCGGGACTGCGCGGGGCCCTCGGCAACGCCCTCGAGCACCGTGTCCATATCCCCGGCGAGGCGGTAGACGGCGCTCTCGAGCGCGAACGCCTCGGCCGCCATCCGCCCGAGCTTGTCCTGGATGAGACCGAAGCTGGCGATCGGCACCCCGAACTGGTGGCGCTCCAGGGCGTATCCGCTGGCGAGCCCGATGAGCTCCTTGACGCCGCCCACCGCACCCACGGCCAGCTTGTAGCGACCGATGTTGAGCGTTCCCAGCGCGATGTGCGCACCCTTGCCGACCTCGCCGAGGAGGTTCGCCGCGGGCACCCGCACGTTCTCCAGGATCACCTGGCGCGTCGAGGAGCCCTTGATGCCCATCTTCTTCTCTTCCGCGCCGAAGCTGAGCCCGGGAGTGTCGCGCTCGACCAGGAAGGCGCTGAACTTGTCGCCGTCGATCTGGGCGAAGACCGTGAAGAGGTCGGCGAAGCCGGCGTTGGAGATCCACATCTTGGTGCCGTTCAGGACGTAGGCGTCGCCGTCGAGCACCGCGCGCGTGCGGGCGGCCAGCGAGTCGGAGCCGCTGCCCGGCTCGGTGAGGCAGTACGCGGCGATCCACTCACCGCTGGCCAGCCTGGGCAGGTAGCGCCGCTTCTGCTCGTCGGTCCCGAAGTAGACCAGCGGCAGCGTGCCGATGCCGCTGTGGGCGTTGAAGGTGACGTTGAACGAGCCCGAGCGCGCCAGCGCCTCGGTGACGACCGCCGACGCCGCCTTGCTGGCGCCCAGGCCGCCGTACGCCTCGGGGATCTCCACGGCCAGCAAGCCCTGCTCCCCGGCCCTGCTCATGGCCTTGCGACTGAGCTCGTAGGAGAGGTGCTCGAGCTCGTCGAAGACGGGGTCGATCTCCCGCTCCACGAAGGTGCGGGCGGTGGCGCGCATGAGCTTGAGCTCGTCGTCGAGCGCCTCGGGGATGAGGACGTTCTCGGCGGGCGTGCGCTCGATCAGGAAAGCGGAGCCGGTGGCGGCGCGAACTCCTTCGTCGGACACGGACATGCGGGGCCTCCTCACGGGCCCGTTCCAGGGCCCGGGCGGCGCTGGAGCGCGCGAACGCGTCCCCGGCGGCATCGATGTCCGGAGTATAGCCATCCCCTTGTACTCGGTACAAGTTCGTGGCGGCGTCGGGGTACACCGCGCCCCAGTTCACGCCACCGAGCGCGTTCCTGTCGTCAGAACAGGGCCTCGACCACGCCTCCGTCCACCACCAGCGTCTGCCCCGTCACGTAGCCCGCCTGTTGCGACGCCAGGTACGCCACCGCCGCCGCGATCTCGGCGGGCTCCGCCAGACGCCTGGCCGGGATGCGGTCCACCAGCGCCTGTTTGGCCTGCTCGTTCTCGAACAGGTCGTCGAGGCGGGCCGTAGCGGTGTAGCCGGGCGCGACGTTGTTGACCGTGACGCCGTCCGCGGCGATCTCCTCCGAGAGCGTCTTGGCGAAGGCGGTCACCCCGGAGCGCAGCGCATTGGACAGTGCGAGCGTCAGGAGGGGCTGCTTGACCACGAAGGACGTGATGTTCACGATCCTGCCCCAGCGCTGGCGCCGCATGGCCGGCACCACCTCACGCACCAGGCGCACCGACGACATCAAGGTGAGCTCCACGGCGCGCGCCCAGGCATCCTCGTCGAGCTCGGTGGGCACCCCCGCGGGCGGGCCGCCGGCGTTGGAGATCAGCACCAGCGGGTCGCCGAGCAGACGGCGGGTCTCCGCGACGATCCACTCGACCTCCGCCAAGCGGCTGACATCCCCCGGCACCGCCACGGCCTCGCCCCCGGCCTGCCGGATGCGGTCCACGGCAAGGTCCAGGGCCGCACCGTCCCGCGCCACCAGGGCGACTCTGGCACCCTCGCCCGCCAACGCCTCCGCCACGGCGAGGCCGATCCCTTTCGACGCTCCCGTCACCAACGCGATCTTGCCCTTCAGTCCGAGGTCCATGCGGCATTGTAAGCGCCTGCCACGGGACGCCGCACGCGTCAGCGAAGACGCAGCGGCAATCCCTCGAGATCGACCAACCGTGCGACGCCGGATCCGTGCATCGCGACACGCAGCTCGAACACCAGGCGCCCCAAGACGGCCTCCACCGCCTCCGGCGATTCGGTCGCCGGCGCGAGCAGCGGACGCGCGACCGCCACCACGCGAGCGCCGAGCGCCAGCGCCTTGGCGATGTCGACGCCGCTCCGGACACCGCCCGAAGCGATGAGCGGCATCCCTGGCACCGCCTCGCGCGCTTCCAACAGGGCGTCCACCGTGGGGATCCCCCACTCCGCCAGGTCCGGGTGGCGCACCTCGCCGTAACGTGCCAGGTCCTCGACCTTGGCCCAGGAGGTACCGCCTGCCCCGGCCACATCGAGCGCCGCGAAACCGACGTCGCGAACGGCGTCCGCCACGGCGCCAGAGAGCCCGTGGCCGACCTCCTTGAGCAACACCGGGCGACCCACCGCCGGCACCACCTCCGCGAGCCGCGCCACGAGTCCCCGGAAGTCCGTGTCGCCAGAGGCCTGCAGCGCTTCCTGAAGGGGATTGGCATGCAGCGCCAGGGCGTCGGCGCCGACCAGGTCGACCGCCTCGCGGAGCTGCTCGGCGCCGTACCCGCGACGGAGCTGCGCCACCCCGAGGTTGCCGATCAGCAGGATGTCGGGGGCGTAGCGGCGTACCTGGAACCCCGGGCGGGCCGAAGGGTCCTCCAGCATGACGCGCTGGGAGCCGAGCATGAGGCCGAGGCCCAGCCGCTGCGCAGCCGTTGCGAGATTGCGGTTGATGAGGCTGGAGAGCGCGGCCCCGCCTGTCATCGCGCCGATCAGGAGCGGCGCCGACAGCTCGCGGCCGAGGAAGGCGGTACGGGTGTCGATGGCCTCCAGGTCCGTCTCCGGCAACGCACGGTAAGGCAGGTCGTAGCGTTCGAATCCGGTGGTCCGGGTCCCGTACTCGACCTCCCGCTCCAGGCAGACCTCGATGTGCTTGAGCTTGCGGCGGGCCAGGTCCGACATGGCGCGCCCATTGTACGGCGGCGCGGGTGTCGGGCGCGCCGGAGCCCGGCACCGACGCACTCCGACGAGCGCAAGCGCAACGCTCGCTGCGAGAACGGCTATCGAGCGTGTATAGTCCGGCGATGCGTACCGTCCGCAATACCGCCCTGGCGCTGCTTGCGCCCGCGCTGCTGTCCCTCGCGGGCTGCGGGCTCTTCCAGACGTCGAGTCCGCTCTCGGTCACGCCCTCCAGCGTGACCCTCGACAGCTCCACGCCCCAGACCTTCGTCACGATCAGCAACACCAGCACCACCGCGACCACCTGGACCGCCACGTCGCCGGACACACACGTATCCGTCAGCCCGGCCCAGGGCACCCTCGCGGCCGGGAGCAGCACCTCCGTGACGGTCTCCGTCGGCAGCTACGGCCTCAGCCAGGGGCAGACCATCACGCCCACGGTCACCTTCGACTCGAGCGTCGGCAGGGCCACCCTCGACGTGACCTACACCCAGACCGTCGGCGGCCTCGCCCAATGCGGGCAGATCCCTTCGACGCTGGCGCTGGCGTCGGCTGCGGCACCGCCCTCCGCGACGCAGCGCCCGATTGCGCACCCCACGGCGATCGCGCCGGACGGCCGGAGCTACGTCCCCGGCGAGGTGCTGGTGAGCTACAACGCTGGTGCCGCGCCCCAGGGTGTGGGCGGCGCAGCCGCCGCGCTGCGGCAGCTCTCGACCGACGTGCGCTCTAGCTACGGGCTCCAGCTGGTGCGGGCCGGCGCCCCCGGCGCGCCCGATCTGGTGCGGGCGAGCGACGCGGTAGCGGCGCTGGCTCGCCTGCGCGCCGACCCGCGCGTGAAGGCGGCGCAGCTCAACTACTACCTGAAGCCGATGGCGTTCACGCCCAACGACACCTACTACGGCCAGGAGTGGAACCTGCAGGAGTTCGGCCTGGAGCAGGCCTGGAGCACCGAGACCGGCGCAAGCCACCGGACCGTCATCGCCGTGATCGACACCGGCGTGCAGATGACCCACCCCGACCTGCAGGCCAAGATCGTCGGCGGCTGCGACTTCTACTCCGGCGACAACGACCCCACGCCGGGCCCCGGCATCGACCACGGCACGCACGTGGCCGGCATCGCTGCTGCCATCGGCAACAACAACCTGGGCGTGGCCGGCGTGGCCTTCGGTCCGCAGGTCTTGATCGAGCCGATCAAGGTCTTCGACGATGCCGGCGGGGGCGCTACCACCAGCATGCTGATCGACGCCATCCGCTGGGCCGCCGGTCTGGCGGTGAGCAACACCGCCTCCAACCCCAACCCTGCCGACGTCATCAACATGAGCATCGGCGTCAACGGCGACCAGCCGCTCATCGACCAGGCCGCCGCTGCCGCCTTCAACGCGGGTTCACTGCTGGTGGCGTCGTCGGGCAACTACGGAGCCGGCACACCGTTCGTCACCAACCCCGGCGTGCTGAGCCCCGCCAACGCCCCCGACGTCATCGCGGTCGGCTCGGTCGACAGCGACCACCAGATCTCCGGCTTCTCGGCCTACAGTACCGGGGCCGGTTACAGCACGGGCGTCGAGGTGATGGCGCCGGGCGGCTTCGAGGTCTCGAGCAGCTACCCCGGCAACGCCTGCCTCTACCACTACTACTCCAGCACGTCGTCGGATTACGGCATCCTCAGCACCTACACCGGCAGCAACTACGGTTGCGATGTCGGTACCTCGATGGCGTCGCCCTTCGTCGCCGGCGTGGCGGCGCTGCTCAAGAGCCACACGCCGAGCCTGACGCCTACGCAGCTGCGTCAGACGCTCGACAACACGGCGCTGTTCGAAGGGGGCATGACCGCCGACGAGTACGGCCACGGGATCGTCTGCGCCGACCTGGCACTGGACCCGCTCAGCATCACCCAGTGCGGGCAGTAGCCTGGCGCTGACGGGGCCCGTGCGGCGAGGCCGGAAGCCCGATGATCGGGCTTCCGGTGCCGATAGGACTCAGTTCTTCGCGCCCCACAGGGTGCGGATTCCACCCTTCTCCACCAGGCCCGCGACGTCGCTCCCCGGCATCGGCGGAGCGAAGAAGAAGCCCTGCGCCCGATGGCAACCGAGCGCCAGCAGTCGGTCGAACTGGGCGCGGGTCTCGACGCCCTCGGCCACGATCACCAGGTCTAGGTGACGGGCCAGCCCCAGGATCGCCTCCATCATGGCGAGGCCGAAGCGCGGTACCTCCTCGGCCGAACCCAGGTCCTGCACCACTTCGCGGGCGATCTTCACGGCGTCGACCGGTAGATCGCGCAGGTAGGCGAGCGACGAGAAGCCTCGGCCGAAGTCGTCGATGGCGATGCCGACGCCCAGGCCGCGCAGACCGCGCAGGGTGCCCTGCACGTCCTCGACCGGGCCGCGCACGATGCTCTCGCCCAGGTCGAGCTCGAGCGCATCGGCCGACAGGCCGGACTGCTGAAGCGCCTTCACCACCGATCCGAAGAAGGACGGCTGGGCGAGCTGCAACGCGGAGACGTTCACGCTCACGCGCAGCCCTGGCGCCGTCGTACGCCAGCTCCCGAGCTGACGACAGGCCTCCTCCAGGGCCCAGCCGCCGAGCGCGACGATGGCGCCGCTCTCCTCGGCCAGCGGGAGGAACTCCTTCGGCGACACCAGCCCGTAGCGTGGGTGATCCCAGCGCAACAGCGCCTCGAATTGTCGCAGGCTGCCGTCGCGCATGTCGAAGACCGGCTGGAAGGCCAGCGAGATCTGCCCCGCGCGCAACGCGCTTCGTAGGTCGCGCTCGAGCTCGCCTCTTCGCTCCATGCTGGCATCGATCTCGGGGGTGTAGTACTTCAGACCGTTCTTGCCCGAGCGCTTGACGCGATACATGGCGCTGTCGGCGTGACGCAGGAGGGTGCGGGCGTCGTTGCCGTCCTCGGGGAGGAAGGCCACCCCGATACTCACCGTCAGGCCGAGTTGCGAGCCGTTGAAGCTGAACGAGCTCGACAGCGCCGCGAAGATGCGATTGGCGATCTCGACCGCCTCGGACCGGTGACCCAGACCGCACGCGACCACCACGAACTCATCGCCCGACATGCGGGCCACCAGATCGCCCTCGCGTATGGCACTCAGGAGCCGTTCCGCCACCAGCTTCAGGAGCGCGTCGCCGGCCTCGTGCCCCAGGGTGTCGTTGATCACCTTGAAGCCGTCCAGGTCGAGGAAGAGCACGGCCGCACGGGCCTCCTCGCCGGCATCGATCAGGGCTTCCAGGTCGGTCTCGAGCGCGCGCCGGTTGGGCAGCCCCGTCAGTAGATCCTGTCGGGCGAAGCGTTCGGCGAGCTGTCGCTCGGTGCTGACCCTGGCATAGGCCTCCTTGAGACCGATCAGCGCGAACGTCAACGCCAGCTGCACGCTGTTGGCCAGGTTCATCTCGGTCAGGGCGTAGACCATCCCCCAGCGCGCGCCGTGAAGCGCGGGGCTGAGCCCGTACACCGCCGACATGGCGAACACGGTCCCGGTGAACAGCGCCGCCAGGATCCGGCCGCCGCGACCGTCCGGCAGCAGGAACGACAGCAGGTACACGGCCGGGATCCAGAAGAAGCTCTCGGTCAACTCCCGTTGCGGATCGAGGCCGATGGGGAGCGCGAACAGCAGCAGCGCCAGCTTGGCGACGAAGAAGGCGCCCGTGCCGGCCACCGCGGTCGTGACGGCCCACCGCAGCGTCGCCGGCCACAGCAGCACCAGCAGCTCCAGCACCGCCATGCCCGCCGCCATGACGGGATAGCTCACCGTATCGAAGACGGTCGGCTGCCCTCCCGGTCCTTCGAAGAGCATGCCCAGGACCAGCGCCAGTATCCCGAACGGCAGGACCAGCAGGAAGACGCGCCGCCACAGCACGACGAACGTCTCGACCGTGGACCCCGGGTCGACCGCTCCGGCACCCCCGCCCCTGCCCAGAAGCAGGTGCGCCATCGGTGGGTTGCCGGACTCGTTCATGGAACGAAGGTACGAGAACGGCACTAACTCAAGACTTACTCCTCTGTCACGAGGTTCTTACGCGTTCCCCCGGGCGTCCGCCCGGCGCCGCCCCACCTCCGTTCAGTGCAGGGCACCGGCGCTGGTGACGACGGCCATGACCAGCGCCAACCCCATCAACGCCACGCCGAGCGCACCCGCCGCGCGTCCGATGCGACGGTCGGCGGGCAGCCCCTGCCGGATGAAGCCCCACAGCAGTCCACCCACCACCCCGCCGGCATGGCCCCACAGCGACACGTTGGGAACGGCCACCGAGAACAACGCGATCAACACCATCCACTGCACCAGTCCGCGCAGCAGCATGCGGTCGCTCGGCAGCGGCGAGCGCAGCACGTCCGCCAGCAGCGCGCCGGCGATACCCAGGATGCCCCCCGAAGCGCCCACCAGCAGCAGCGCTTGGTGCGCCTGGGCCAGGCTCGTGAGGTAGGCCCCGGTGGCCGTCCCCATCACGAAGGCGGCCAGCAGATTGCCCCAACCGCGTCGCGCCTCGTAGATCCGCCCCAGGTCGACCAGCACCCACACGTTGAAGCCGATGTGCACCAGGTTCGCATGGAGGAAGGCGTAGGTGAGCAACCGCCACCAGGCATGCTCGCCGGGCACACCCGGGATGTTGAGCAGGAACGCGGCGGTGAAAGAGCTGAGGTGGAGCGTCTGACCGCCGACCCGGACGGCGCCGATCAGCCGGTCGACCAGGTTCTGGGCGGCGAACGCCAGCACCAGCGCCCCCGCCAGCGACAGGGTCGCGACCGGCACGCCCGAACGCCGGGTCAGCGGTGGCGGATCGCTACCCAGAGCCCGCAGCTTCTCGGCGTATCGCTCGGTCAGTCCCTCCGGCGCCGCCTCATAGGCGTGCGTGTACAGGGTCACCGCCACGTCACGCTGGTGGCTCCGCTCCGCGGCGCGGCCCAGGATGGCGTAGAGCGTCGAGGGATGAACGCCGACGAGCGGCTGTTGCAGGTCCTCCCGCACCTTCTCGAAGGCACCGTCTTCGGCGTCACAGCGGGCCTCGCTGACCACGAGGCTGCGGAAGCCGATGGGGCCGCGCGGTCCCGACTCCCAACGGCGGCGCATCTGTCCGACCTCGCTGCGCGCTTGCCCGACGTGGCCGAGGGCCAGCAAGGCCTGGATGCGGGCCGACGTTGCCAGGAAAGCGTTGTCGCCCTCCCGAGGTAGTGCCTCGAGTCGCAGGATGGCATCCCAGTCCTCTCGAAGCACGTACGCCTGGAGCAGCAACAGGCTGTCGTGGGTCGGCGCCAGCCGCAGCGCGGCGTCGGCGTCACCCCGTTGCAGGGCCGCCTGCGCCAGCAAGCGGCGTACGGCGCCCCGGCCTTCGGTGGTCCAGTACAGGGCATCCACGATGACTCCCGCGGCACGGTAGCGGCGATTGCGCGCCAGCGCCACCAGCAGCAACGGTCCGAACACGTACACCGGCCCGACCACCAGCGCGACGTCGCGCAG
The DNA here is from genome assembly GCA_964616005.1 of uncultured bacterium. Lineage (GTDB taxonomy): Bacteria > Deinococcota > Deinococci > Deinococcales > Trueperaceae > JASBRS01. The sequence continues at coordinate 13,944 of CAZTTB010000012.1, forward strand.
CAGCGTGGACACGTTCAGGTGGGTGAAGCCCGCCGCCGCCACCATGCCCGCGAGCGCCGTCGCGATCAGCGTCTTGGCCGGGAACTCGCTCCACAGGGGCGCCAACCGCGCCGCCCAGCGGACGGCGTAGACCCCGGCGATGGCGACGAGCAGCAGGAAGAGGGTGCTCTCGGTCACGTCGCCTACCCTACCCCGGCGGCCGCGGTTCGCCGGCCTCACGAGGAGGTTCGGGGGAACCGTCGGCGCCTCCCGGGGGACGGTAGAATCGGAGACGTCATCCGCAGCGGGACGTCCACACCGCTCCACTGCGCCCCCCACGACGAAGCCGCGCCAGGCGCGCGCCCCTTCGGAGGCAAGCCTTGCTGAACCTCGCGCTCTCGGCCGTATTCATGGTGATCGGGTACCTGCTCGGTACGATCCCCACGGGCTACCTGGTGGCCAAGGCGCGGGGTGTGGACATCCAGTCCTCCGGCTCGGGCAACATCGGCGCGACCAACGTGATGCGCACCCTCGGCATCCTCCCGGGCATCGTCGTGGTTCTCGTCGATCCCCTCAAGGGGGCGGCGGCCGTGCTGCTCCCCACGCTGCTGGGTGCCAGCAACTGGGCCATCGCTCTGACGGCGCTGGCAACCGTGTTGGGGAACAACTTCAACATCATGCTGCGTCTGCGTGGCGGCAAGGGCATCGCCACCACCGTGGGCGTCTTCTTCGTCATCAACCCGCTGGTATCGGCACTGTGCGTGCTGCTCGGGGTCTTCACCATCCTGTTGAGCCGCTACGTCTCGCTCGGTTCGATGGTCGCCCTGTTCGCCGCCCCGTTGATGCTCATCGCCAGCCTGTCCTACCCCATGCCCGACCTCTACCTTGCGATCGCCCTCGCCGCGCTGGCCATCGTGCGCCATCGCGACAACATCCGCCGGTTGATCGCCGGCACCGAACGCCGCCTCGGCGAGCGCGTGCACGTGAAGCCGAAGGAGTGAGCGCGCTCGACCTGCTGGTGATCGGTCCTCACCCCGACGACGCCGAGCTGGGCATGGGCGGGACCCTCGCGCGCGCCTCCGACCTCGGGTTGCGAACGGGTGTGCTCGACCTGTCACGCGGCGAGGCCGCCACCAAGGGAACACCGGACGAGCGGGCCGCCGAGGCGGACGCCGCCGCGCACGTGCTGGGGCTGTCGGTCCGCCGCAATCTGGGTTGGCCGGACTCCCGGCTGCGCGACGACGAGGAGCGGAGGTTGCATCTGGCGCGCGAGTTGCGCGAGCTCCGGCCACGGGTCGTCGTGGCTCCGCACGCCAACGATCGCCACCCCGACCACGTGGCCGCCGCGGCCATCGTGCCGGCCGCGGTGCATCTGGCGGGCCTGCGCAGCAGCCCGCTCCCCGGGGAGCCCTGGAAACCTCAGCGCCTGCTCTCCTACATGGGGAACGGCCCCTTCGAGGCCACACTCGTCGTCGATATCAGTGACTACATCGACATCTGGGAGGAAGCGGTCCGCTGCTACCGCAGCCAGTTCACCGGTGACGCCGCATCGGAGACGGTTACGCCCGACATCTTCCGCACGCGTCGGGGGCGTGCCGCCTACTGGGGAACGTTCATCGGAGCACGCTTCGGCGAGCCGCTGTGGACCCCCAGCCCCGTGGCCTACTGGCCGTTCTGAGGCGCCAGAGCGGCCGACCGGCGCGGCACGGCCCGCCGCTTCAGCCGCGCACTGCCGCGGCGCGGCGCGCCGCGCGCTGCTTGGCCGCGTTCACCAGCACGATGCCGACGATGGCCACGGCGCCGCCGGCGATCGTCAGCGGATGAGGAACCTCGCGCAGCACCAACCAGGAGAAGAACAGCGCCGATACCGGCACCAGGTACAGGTAGGTGGTCACGACGGTGACCGGCGCACGCGAGAGTCCGATGGCGAACAGCGAGTAGGCCAGTGCCGACGGGAAGATGCCGATGTAGGCGACGGCGGCGAGCGACGCGGGCCCCGCCGACGCGACGTCTCCGAGGAAGCCCGGCAGGAACAGTAGCATCGGAGCGGTGCCGGCCCAGGTCGCGAAGGCCGTGACCTCGACCGCCCGGTAGCGCACGAACATCCGGCGCTGCGCGATCGCGAAGAACGAGGTCGACACCGCCGAGAGCAGCACGAACAGGGCGTACGGGTTGAAGGTGAGCGCGCCTCCGGCGCCGAGGGAGATGAGGGCCACGCCGGTCAGCGCCAGTAGCGAGCCGAACCACGCCCCCAACGGCATCCGCTCGCTCAGGAGAAGGTGGGCCAGGACCGCGGTGATCGCCGGCGCGGTCGCGATGATGAGGCTGCTGGCGCCGGCCGGAACGCGCACCTCGCCGATCACCAGAGCGGTCTGATAGATGGTGAAGCCGAGCAGGCCGAGCAGCAAGAAGGCGGGCAGGTCGCGCCGGTCTGGGAAGCGCCGCAACCGGCGCAGCCACAGCACCGGCACGAAGCACGCCGACGCCACCAGGTGGCGAGCCAGCGTCAGGTGGAACGGGTTGAGACCGTCCAGCCCCACCTTGATCATCGGGAAGGCCGACCCCCACAGGGAAACCAACACCATCATGGCCAGCACGACCGCGGGGGTCATGGCGGGTACTGTATCAAGCGCAACGGGGTCACGGAACCTTCAGTCGGGGAGGACCACCGGCCGCCCGCAGGCGCAGAGCTCGTCTTCGCGGACCATGCGTGCCTGCCCTTCGCGGTACCACAATGTGTCGCAGTCCGGGCAGCGGATCTCCTCGCCCGTGAGCGAGCGGATGACCTCGGGCTCGATCCAGCGCCGCTCGCCGCACCAGTGGCACACCGCCTCCGCACCACCGTCCTCACGGATCATGGCCTCGCGCTCGGCGGGCGTGAAGTAGGCCAGCGCATCGAGCGCCTTGGCATCGCTGCAACGGCACGCGAACGCGAGCGGGAACGGCGGATCGGTGAACAGCTCGAACCCCATCTGCCAGCACAGCTCTTCGTCCAACAGCTGTCGCAACGGCGCCCTCGCCATGCCGCCCGTCAGCGTGCCGAAAGCCTTGACGTTGGCTTCCAGCAGGTCGAGCGCCGCGTCCTCCACGCCGGGCAGGGCCTGTAGCAGTACGCCGCCGGCGTGCTCGACCGCTCCGTCGGCGTCGAACGAAACGCCCAACAACACAGCCGACGCGATCTGCTCGGAGACGGCCAGGAAGGTCGCGATGTCCTCGGCTACCTCTCCGCTGGCCAGCTCCAGATTGCTGGCGTACGGGTCGCCGTAGGGAGCGTGCGAGCGGATCACCTCGATGTCGCCCTCGGGGCCGACGGCGCCACCCACGTCGAGCTTGCCGTCGGGGCGCGGCGGCAGCTCGACCGACGGGTCGTGCACGTAGCCGCGCACGGTGCCGTCGAGGCCGGCGTCGGCGATGACGCCGCCGAGGGGCCCGTTGCCCCGCAGTCGCAGGGTGACGCGGTCCTGCGGGTTCTTCAGCAGCACGTGGGCCAGCAGCAGCGCTCCGGTCAGCGTACGGCCCAGCGCGGCGCCGGCGGTCAGGGCGGCGCCGTGCCGCTCGATCGCCTCCCGGACCAGGTCGGTGGTGTCCGCGGCCACGACGCGGATGCCGCCGTTCGCCGCCATGCCTCGAAGCAGGAATGCCATGATCGTCCTCTCGCGCCGCCGGATCCCGGCAGCGCGCCCACGAGTATACGAGAGCGGGTCGCGCGCCCACGTCGGCCGTGGGGCACTCGGCGCCGTGGCTCGGGAAGGTCGCTCAGCCGGCCAGCGAGCGCTCGAAGCGCTCGCGGAGCTTGCGGTGCGCCGGCGCCGGCACCAGTTTGGAGACGTCTGCGCCGTAGCGCGCGATCTCCTTGACGCGCGTGCTCGACACGTACGACCAGCGCGTCGCCGTCATGATGAAGGTGGTCTCCAGGTTGGGGTTGAGCTGACGGTTGAGGTGCGCCATCTGCAGCTCCACCTCGAAGTCCGAGATGGCGCGAAGCCCCTTCACGATGACGGTCGCGTCGACGTGCTTCATGTAGTCGGCGAGCAGCCCGCCGAAGGAGTCGACCTCGACGCCCCGGAGGCTCTTCACGACGTCGCGCACGATCGCCACGCGTTCGTCCAGATCGAACAGGTACGGGTCCTTGAGCGGATTGTGCAACACCGCCACGGTGAGCCTGTCGTAGATCCGGCTGGCCCGTCGGATGATGTCGAGGTGGCCGTTGTGCAGCGGGTCGAAGCTCCCCGGGTAGACCGCATGGATCATGATGCAGCCAGTCTACTCGCTCCCCTGCAGCGCACCGCGTTGTCGGGGAGCTTCCTCCAACAGCCGCCGCACGACCTCGCGTGGTGTCGTCAGCCCCGCCATGACCGCCTCGACCGCCTCGTCCTCGCGCGTGCCCAGCGCACGCCGCAGCTGTTCGCCGATGATCGCCAGGATCTCGAAGCGCACCCGCCGCCGCCGCAGCGCTTCGAGCCGCCCGGTGTCGGCGAGGTGGGCCCGATGGGCCTCCGCCTGATCGAGCACCTCCGCCGTACCCTCGCCACGGGAGGCGATCACTTCCAACACCGGCGGTATCCAGCTCCCCTCCGGGAAGGGGCCGAGCTGCAACGCACCGCGGATCTCTCGCTTGAGCCGGTCCCCTCCGGGTAGGTCGAACTTGTTGACGCAGAAGATGTCGGCGATCTCCATGATGCCGGCCTTGAACGTCTGCACCGCATCCCCGGCGTTGGGCGTCAGCACCAGCACGGTGGTGTCGGCCACACCTACGATGTCGACCTCGGACTGGCCCACACCCACCGTCTCGACCAGCAGGGTGTCGTAACCGGCGGCGTCGAGCACGGCCAGGACTTGCAGCGTGGCGGCGGCCAGGCCGCCGAGGTGCCCGCGCGTGGCCATGGAGCGGATGAAGACGTCGGGGTCGTCGTGCCACCGGGTCATGCGGATGCGGTCGCCGAGGACGGCTCCTCCGCTGAACGGGCTGGTAGGGTCGACCGCCACCACCCCCACGCGGGCGCCGCGTCCGCGGGCGACCTCGATCAGCCGATCGGTGAGGGTGCTCTTGCCGCTTCCGGGCGCGCCGGTGATGCCGAGGATGCGGGCTCGGCCGGTGTTCGGCCGCACGTCCCGCAGCAGCTCCTCGCCTCGCTCACTGCCCGATTCCACCAGGCTGATGGCGCGGGCGAGCGCCCGCTCGTCCCGGCTTCGCAGGCGTTCGATGAGGGCGTCCACGCGTCGAGCCTACCGCAGCCCGCACGCCGCCCGCCTGTGTCGTGGCGCGCCACACCCCGCATGGCGCGGAACGTAGAGCCCCGCGAGTGTCAGCGGTTCCTGGCATGATCGGGGTAGGGCCCGAGCATGCGCGGCCAGCAGCGTCGTGGATCCGGCGCCACGCAACCGCCGGCCGCGACCCGAGCGAAGGAGTCGGCATGAGCGAACGGTCCGTGACGCTGGGCATCGACGTCGGAACGAGTGGCATCAAAGTCGTCGCGGTCGACGACCGAGGCGAGCTGCGCCACGAGATCGACCGCGGCTATCCCCTGCTCACCCCCCGGCCCGGTTGGACCGAGCAGCGGCCCCAGGACTGGTGGGCAGCCGCCTGCGACGCGCTGACCGAGCTCGTCTCGCGCCTCGACGGCGTCGAGGTGACGGCCGTCGGGTTGAGCGGGCAGATGCACGGCATGGTGCCTGTGGACGGCGCGGGTGAGGTCATCCGGCCCGCCATCCTGTGGAACGACCAGCGCACCGGTGACGCCGTGGCCGAGATCGAACGGACCGTCGACCGCGATACCCTCATCCGCCGCGGCGGGAACCCCGCCATCACCGGCTTCCAGCTCGCCAAGGTGGTGTGGCTGCGCCACGCCGAGCCCGAGGCCTTCGCGCGGCTGCGCACGGTGCTGTTCCCCAAGGACTACCTCGGCCTGCGCCTGACGGGCCGCGCGGTGGCGGAACCCAGCGACGCCTCCGGTTCCAACGCCTTCGACCTCGCCCGCGGCGTCTGGGACGAGGAGGTGCTGAACGCCCTCGCCATCGACCCCGGGCTCTATCCGGAGGTGGTCGCTTCGGACGCCGTCGTTGGGCCGCTCACGGCCGAGGCCGCCGCGCAGACGGGCCTCCCGCCAGGCGTGCCGGTCATCGCCGGCGCCGGCGACAACGCCGCCGCGGCCACCGGATTGGGCCTCTCCAGCGCCGACCCGGAGCTCGGCAGCGTGTCGCTGGGCACGTCCGGCGTGCTCTTCGCGCCGCTGGCCGAGCCCACCCCCGACCCGCGCGGGCGCGTGCACCTGTTCGCCCACGCCGACGGCGGCTACTACCTGCTGGGGGTCACGTTGGCCGCGGCCGGCTCGCTGCAGTGGCTGCGCGACACCCTCTTCCCGGAACTGACCTTCGATGCCCTATCGGAGCTGGCCGCCACCAGCCCGGCCGGGGCGAACGGAGCGACCTTCCAGCCCTACCTGGCGGGCGAGCGCACCCCCTACATGGACCCGACCGTGCGGGGCGCCTGGCGCGGCCTGACGCTGGCGACCGGGCGAGCCGAGCTGGTGCGGGCCGTGTTCGAAGGCGTGACGTTCAGCCAGCGTGACTCGCTGGAGGTGATGCGCCCGCTGGCCGGGCTCCGGCGCCTGCTGGCGACCGGCGGCGGGAGCCGTTCGCCGTTCTGGCTGCAACTGCTGACGGACGCGCTCGAGTTGCCGCTGACCCAGCTCGCCGGCGCGCCCGGCGCCGCGTACGGAGCGGCCCTGCTGGCACACCGCGGTTCCGGACGCGAGGTCGCGCCGCGACTTCGGACGACGGCCTCGTTCGAGCCCGCGCCGAACGCGGGGCTGCGCGCGGCGTACGAACGCTACCGGGCGTGGTCGCCCGGGCCGCTCGCCGAGGACTGAGGGAGCGCTGGCGCGAAATCGCGGGCGAGCGCCACCACGACGCTCTCCAGCGCCCACTCCGGGTCCCCGCCGCTCTTGGCCCGGCGGTCGGCGTCCAGCAACAGGTGGAGCGTCCGGCGCAGACTCGCCTCCTGGAAGTGCCCGGCGATGGCAAGCGCGCGCCGTGCCGCGGTGGGGTGGGCGCCCAGCGCCGCGGCCGCGCGACCGACGTCGACCTTCGGTTCGGCAGCCCGCAACGCCACCGCTTTGGCGACCAACCCGAACTGCCAGGTCAGCGCCCCGAACACCCGCTGGGGCGCCTCGCCGTGCTCGAGCACGGCCCGCGCCACCGAAAGGGCGCCGGCGGCGTCGCCGGCCACCATCCGCTCGATCAGGTCGAAGGCGTTGCGCGCCGCCGGCCGGTTGGCCAGCGCCCGAACCCGCTCGGCGCCGATCTCCTCGTCGAGCACCGCCAGCTTGACGATCTCCGAGGCGATGGCGGCGGGGTCTTCACCGAACAGGTCGGCCAGCGTCTGGGGCACGTCCCTCTGGAAGCGCACCCCGGCGGCCTTCAGCTCGGTAGCCACCCACCCCGGCAACCGCTCGTAGCGCGGCGTCGGCCGATGATCCAGCGCCCCCAGCGCGCGGTAGCGCTTCTGCCGGGCGGCCGTGGCGCTGCTGTCGAGCACCACCACCAGGGCTGCGTCATCGAGTTGCTCCAGCGCGGCGATGGCCTGGTTGCGCGGCTGCACGCCCGCCTGCCCGCTGAACGCCTCGTCGAAATCGAGGAACAGGGCCACCTGCCCGAACAGGCCGCCCTGGGAGGCGGCGCGCGCCACCTCCGCGGGCTCGAGCCCCTCCCCGAATTCGACGATGTCGCTCCCGACCACGCCACGCTCGGCGAGCGCCTGCCTCGCAGCACGGCGTGCCAGGAAGGGATCTCCGCTGAAGGACAGGATCACGTCGGGGGCGTTCAGGCCCGGCTGGGAACCCGGCTCAGCGCGTCCCGCATGGCGCTGGCGCTCTCGAAGCGGTCGCCCGGGTCACGGCTGAGTCCCTGCATCACGATGTCCTGGAGCCCGCCCGCGCTGTCGGGAAGGCCGTCGAGCGGCACGCGATCGTCGCCGGCCAGGAAGCGCAACACCTGCCGGCCGTAGGGGGGCGCACCGCTGAGCATGTGGTACAGCACGGCGGCCGTAGCGTAGAGGTCGGAGCGTGGATCGGTCCGAACGCCCTTGAACTGCTCCGGCGCCATGTAGTTGGGTGTCCCGAGGGCCATGTGCTGGCCGGTGATGGCGGTGAGCGCCAGGTCCTTGGCGAAGCCGAAGTCGGTCAGCATCGCCCGCTCCCCCTTGATGAGGATGTTGCCGGGTTTCACGTCCAGGTGGATGATGCCCTCCCCGTGGGCGTAGTCGAGTGCGCCGAGCACGTCCCGCGCGATCTTGAGGCTCCGCCGGAGCGGCAGCGGACCGCGCTCCAGCGCCTCGGCCAGGCTCACGCCGGGGCAGTAGGCATAGACCAGCGCCCCGTCCTCGGCACCGAGGAGGGGCACGATGTTGTCGTGCTGTAGCTTGGCGATCACCTCAGCTTCGCGTCTCAGGCGCTCTCCGAGCACCGGGTGACTGCCCTGCAGCCGCTTCACGACCACCAGTCGGTCGTGCCACCGGGCGAGCTCGACCTTGATCGGGCCCTGCTCGGCCAGCACGCGAACGGTCGTGAGCATTGTGAACAATCTATCACACGCCCCGACCCGCGTCCTGGACTGCGCCTCTGCCCGCCTCATGGCGGCCCCCCTTCCCACACGAAGACGCTCGACCGTCGCCGAACGGAGATGGTCCACCCAGTCCTTTGGCCTCAAGGTACCAGAAGCGACCCGGCCGTGCGTGACGACCATCACCGTTCCGCCCCCTCCTGGACGGTGCCACCGATCTCCAGGGGACCGCCCGCGGTCAGCGGCAGCCGCAGCGCACCGCGCTGCAAGGTGGTGAGCACCTGCACGTCGTGGCGTGCCAGCCGCTCCAGCACGCCGGCATCGGGATGCCCGTAGCCGTTCTCGCCCACCGAAACGACAGCCACCCGTGGCCGGGCGGCGCGCAGCAGCGCTTCGGACGTGCTGAACCGCGAGCCGTGGTGGGCCACCTTGAGGACCGGCACATGCGGCACCGCCAGCAACCGCTCCACCGAGGCCGGAGCGTCGCCGAGCATCAGCAGCTGCGGCGCGCCGCGGTAGCGGAGCAGCAGGGCCACCGAGTTCTCGTTGGTGGTGGGCAACGGAAGCGCGGAAGGGTGCAGCACGTCGATCTCGACCGCTCCTCGGCCTCGCCCGAGCCGCCACCGCTCCGCGCGCACCGCGCGATGCACCGGGATCCCGCGCGAGCGCGCGATGGCCCGCAGCCGGCCGTCGATGGCGGCGTCCGGCCACGGCGGCCCCATCACCAACGTTCCGACGGGGAGCGCCTGGAGCACGGTCGCGAGACCCTCGACGTGATCGAGATCGGGGTGGGTGGCCACCACCACGTCGAGCGCCCGCACGCCCAGCGCGCGCAAGGCCGGCAGCACCACATCCGCGCCGATGTCGCGGTCCGAGAACGGCGTGCCGCCGCCGTCGACCAGCACCTCGATGTGGCCGGGCAGGCGCAGCAGGGTGGCGTCGCCCTGGCCCACGTCCAGGAACACCACCTCTGGGGCCGGGTGGGCCGGGGGCACGGCCGCGCTCACCGTGCCCGCACACAGGGCCACCAGCAGCGCCCGCCAGGGCCGCAGACGACCGTGCAGGGCCAGCGCCAGACCGGCCACGGCCACCGCGTAACAGCCGTGACCCAGCGGCTCGACCTCGCCCCAGGGCAGGTGCGGCAGGCGGGCGCCGAGCGCGGCGACGGCCAGCAGCAGCGACGCCAGCGGGCTCACCAGGTGGTTGACGAGGCCCGCGGCAGCCGGCGCCGCCACCCCCACCACGGCCGCCAGGAAACCGAGCGGCACCAGCACGCCCGCCAACGGGACCGCCACGATGTTGACCAGCGGCGACGCCAGCGGAACCCGACCGAAGCTCCCGGCTACCAGCGAGACGCTGGGGAGTTGAGCCGCCAAGCTCGCCAGCAACGCCGGCAGCAACCAGCGCCTCAGCCGCGACCCGCCCGAGCGCCGACGCGCCCCTCGCGCCGTCGCCAGGCGGGCGAGCGGGGGCACGAACAGCAGCATGCCGATCACGGCGAGGTAGGAGAGCTGGAACGAGGCATCGGCGAGCTGGGCCGGCGCCAGCAGCAGCGAAACGCTTGCGGCCAGCGCCAGCGACGGCCAGGCCTGGACACGCCCGTGCCCCGTCGCCAGCCCGGCGAGGCCGGCCAGCACCATGAGGGCCGCGCGCACGACACTGGGCGTCGGACCCACCAGGGCCACGTACGCCACGGTGGCGACGGCGAGCAACGGATAGCGCCGACGGCCGAGACCGGAGAGCACACGGCCGAGCGCCGCCATCAACACCCCGACATGCAGGCCCGACAACGCCAGCACGTGCGCCAGCCCGGCGGCGGCGAAGCGGTCGCGGAGGTCGCCCAGATCGTCGCGCACGCCCAGCGTCATGGCCTCCATCAGGGCTGCCTGGCGGGGCGCGAGGCCTCGCGTGGCTCCGCGCCGGAAACGCGCCAGCAGCGGGGTGACGGGTTCGGCGCCGACGACCTGGCGTACCAGCAGCTGACCCTCGATGCCGCGCCGCGCCAGGTAGCCACGGTAGTCGAAGCCGCCGGGGTTGCGCCGCACGGGCGCGCGCACCACCCGGCCACGCACCGTCACCCGCCCGGCCGGCACCAGGCCGGCCGGCGCCAGGGCCAGTCGCAGACCGCGCGGAGAAGCGAGCCGCAACACGTGTCCGTCGCTGCGCCCACGGTAGACCGCCTCACCGCCCAGTAGCGGCGTCACCCGGTCCGGCCGGGCCTGCCAGGCCCACGAACGCGCCCCACCGGCCACCAGCCCGACGGCGACCAGCAGCCACCAACCGCGCGAGCGACCGGCGCCCGCGGGTGCCAGGGCGAGGGCGAAGGTGACGGCTCCCAGACAGAGTGCGAGCGGCGGCGTCACTCCCGCCAGCGCAACCCCCGCCGTGATGCCACCCGCCAGCGGCAGCGCCCACGGTACGAAGCGCGCCTCGCCCGTCACGCCTACCGCGTTCGTCACAGCCTCAGCCGCGCACGGAGCGCCGCCAGCGTCTTCGGGCCGATACCGGGAACGCGCAGCAGGTCGTCCACGCGCGCGAACGGCCGGGCCGCCACGATGCGCCGTGCCAGCGCCGGGCCGATGCCGGGCAGGCGGGTGAGCGCCTCGGCGTCGGCCTCGTTGAGGCGCACCCGCGGATCGCCGTTCTCGGCAACGGTGCGGGGTACTTGCACCACCTCACCGTCGGTCAGGGGAGCGGCCAGCGCGACCAGCTCGCGCGCGGCGCTCGGCAACGCCCCGCCGGCGGCACCGACCAGGTCGGCCACGCGCGCACCCCACGGCAACCGGTAGACGCCGGGGTGGGCCACGGCCCCCTCGATGGAGGCGGAGATCTCGGACCGCTCGACGTGCAGTACCGCGGGCCGCTCCATGAGCCGTGGGAGCACCGTGAGCGCGGCCAACGCTGCGCAGGCAACCAGCAGCGCCGCAGTCAGTGCGTTCTCGCCGAGGCGCATGCCCCACGCTAGACGCGCCACGCCCGCGGCGCGCTGCCGAGGCCGGCATCTGCCGGGCGCCGCTCGGCACATGAAGGGCCGGAGCGCATCCACGCTCCGGCCCAGCGGCCGCCGCCTTCCCGGCGGCGGCGACTCAACGCAGGCTCAGTCGGCCGCTGCGAACTTCTCCGCGACCTTGTCCCAGTTCACGACGTTCCAGAAGGCCTCGATGTAGGCCGGCCGGCGGTTCTGGTAGTTGAGGTAGTAGGCGTGCTCCCACACGTCCAGGCCCAGGATGGGGGTATGGCCGTTCATCAGCGGCGAGTCCTGGTTCGCCGTGGAGTAGACCTGCAACCTGCCGAAGGCGTCCACCACCAGCCACGCCCAGCCCGAACCGAAGCGGCTGGCCGCAGCGCCCGCGAACGCCTGCTTGAACGCATCGAAGCCGCCGAAGGTCTGGTTGATGGCCGTGGCCAGGTCGCCGCCGGGCTGGCCGCCACCCTGAGGCCCCAGGATCTGCCAGAACAGGGAGTGGTTGGCGAAACCGCCACCGTTGTTGCGCACGGCGGTCTGGATATCGGCTGGGACGCTGTCGAGGTTGCCGAGCAGGTCCTCGATGCTCTTGTCGCCGAGCTCCGGGTGCTTCTCGAGCGCCCCGTTCAGGTTGTTGGTGTAGCCGGCATGGTGCTTGTCGTGGTGGATCTCCATCGTCCGCGCGTCGATGTGCGGCTCGAGGGCGTCCTTGGCGTACGGCAGATCGGGCAGCTTGAAGGCCATGCTTCTCCTCTCGTGCGTGCTTGGGAAGATCAAGGCGAACCGGATGAACCTCCGGATTGGGACGAGTCTAGCAAGGCGTGTGCCAGACCACGTTTTCCGGGCCAACATTGGCGCGGTCTCGCCTCACCCGCCGCCCCGCGCTTCGGTCGCGGCCCGCCGGTAGGCGTCCTCGTCGGCGGCGGAGAAACACACCATCAATACCCGCTCGGGGAGCGCATGCGCGGACAGGAAGTCGCGCACCGCGGCGACCGCCACCCGCGCGGCGCGCTCGACGGGGTAGCCGTAGGCCCCGGTGCTGATCGACGGGAACGCCACCGACCGGAGCCCCGCCTCCTCGGCGAGCTCCAACGAGCGCCGGTAGCAGCTCGCCAACTTCTCCGCCTCACCCGACCCACCACCGTCCCAGACCGGACCCACGGCGTGGATGACGTGAGCGGCGGGCAGCCGGTACCCGCCCGTCAGCCTGGCATCGCCGGTGGCGCAACCGCCCAGGGTGCGGCACTCCGCCAGCAGCTCCGGACCCGCCGCGCGGTGGATGGCACCGTCTACGCCCCCTCCGCCCAACAGGCTGCCGTTCGCCGCATTGACGATGGCATCGACCTGGAGACGTGTGATGTCGCTCCGCACGATCTCGATGCGGTCCATGGCATCCCCTTCTACCGCGCCCGCCGCGCCGCCTCCACGTCGCGCTCAGGCGGCAAGGCGCACGACCACGCGGCCGACGACGGCGCCGACCAGGATGTCCTCGATGGCGGCCTCGAGCCCGTCGAGATCCACCTCGGTGACCAGCCCCGGGACCTCGGCCAGCCCTTCGACCCGCCACGGTCCGGCCAACCGCCGCCACATCGCCTGCCGCCGCTCCATCGGGTAGTGCTGCGAGTCGATGCCGAGCAGTGCGACGCCTCGCAGGATGAAGGGGAACACGCTGACGTTCAGATCGGCTCCGCCCACCATGCCGCAGGCCGCAACGGCGCCCCCCACTTCGGTGCGCTTCAGCAATCCCGCCAGGGTGTCGCCCCCGACCGTGTCGATCCCACCGCCGTAGAGGCCCTTGAGCATCGGCCGGGCGGTAGGAGTAGCGAGCGCGTCGCGCTCCAGCACCTCCTCGGCACCGAGCTGCGCCAGCAGCGGATGGGCCCGCTGCGTGCCGCTGCTGGCGACCACCCGGAGACCCGCCTTCGCCAGCAGCGCCACCGCCAGCGTCCCGACTCCGCCGGAAGCGCCGGTCACCACGTAGGGTCCGCGCTCCGGCGAGGCGCCGAGGTGCTGGAGCAACTCGAGCCCGATGCCGGCCGTGAGTCCGGCCGTCCCAAGCACCATGGCGTCGCGCTCGTCGAGCCCGTCGGGCAGCGGGACCAGCCAATCGCCCGGCACCCGGATGAGCTCACCGAAGCCGCCCGCCGTGTCCATCCCGAGGTCGAAACCGGTGCACAGCACCCGGTCGCCGGGCGCGAAGCGGGGATCGCGCGAGGCCAGCACGGTCCCCGCCGCGTCGATGCCCGGCGTGTGCGGGTAGTTGCGCGTCACGCCGCGATTGCCGCTGGCCGACAGCGCGTCCTTGTAGTTGAGCGAGGAGTACGCCACCCGCACGGTGACGGCATGATCGGGCAGAGTGTCGGTGGCGAGCCGCGCGACCGAGCGGTGGGCCCGTTCACCGTCCAGCTCCACGCGCAGCGCGCGGAAGGTGGCGGGCACGTCGATGGAGGCCATGGATCCATGCTACCGCGCCTCGGCGCGGCCCCCGGCAAGCGCGGGGGTCACGCCAGAACGACCGCTTCTCACACGACCTCCTGTAGACTGCGGACCATGAACCCGAGAAGGTTAACGCTCGTGACCGTCATCGTCGCGATCGTGGTGCTGGCGGCGGTGGTGGTCGTACCGCGCCTCACCTCGAGCGGAACCCAGCCGACTGCTTCGAGCTCGAGCAACTCGAGCGCCACCCTCACCTACGAAGGACAGCCCGCCATCGGCAACGCCAACGCGCCGGTGAAGATCGCGCTGTTCGAGGACTTCCTGTGCCCGCACTGCGCCGAGTTCAGCGATCAGGTGTGGCCACAGATCAAGCGCGCGTACATCGATACCGGCAAGGCCAGGGCGGTGTACTTCTACTTCCCCGTCATCGACCAGGTGCAGTCACGGGTCATCGGCGGGCTCGGTCAGTGCGTCTACCTGCAGAGCAACGACGCCTTCTGGCAGCTCGAGCAGATCCTCATGCGCACGCAGCAGCAGCTCATGAACACGCCCCGGGCGATCGACATCGCCACCCAGTACGCTCCCGGACTGAACCGACAGCAGCTCCAGACGTGCGTCGACAACGGTACCGGAGCGAAGGTGGTCGACAAGGACAACGCGCTGGGACGATCGCTGGGCGTTCAGGGAACGCCGACCGTGTTCGTCAACGGCAAGATGGTCACGAACGCCAGTTGGGATTCCGTCAAGAAGGCCATCGACGACGCCCTGGCGTCGTCCGGCGGCTGATGAGCCGAAGCACCAACCTCTACCTCGCCTGGCTGGTGGCGCTCGTCGCCACCCTGGGGAGCCTGTACTTCTCCGAGGTGCGCCACTTCGTACCCTGCACGCTGTGCTGGTACCAGCGCATCTTGATGTACCCGCTGGCGATCGTGCTGGGCATCGCCAGCTACCGGCAGGACGGCGCCGTGCGCAACTACGTGCTGCCGCTGTCGGTGCTCGGCATGGGATTCGGGATCTACCACGTGCTGGAGCAGAACATCCCGGGCTTCGGCTCGCCGGCGTTGTGTCGCGCGGGCGTCCCCTGCAACCTCCACTACATCCACTGGCTCGGCTTCATCACCATCCCTGTGCTGTCGCTGACGGCCTTCACGTTGATCACCGCGCTGCTGTCCACGATGCGCGGGCGTCGGGCATGAGCAACTACCGGCGCGCTCTGGCGTTCCACCTGCGCATCGGCGATCGGCCCCCACCGGCACCGACCACGCCCGATGCCGCCACCCTGGCGCTGCGGCTCCGCCTGCTGCGCGAGGAGGCGCTGGAAGTGCAGGAGGCGCTCACGGCGCTGACGGCGACAACGACGGCGGATGCGCGCCGGCCGGTAGCCGACGAGGCGCCGGCCGGCACCGGCACCGGCCGGCGCGCCGGCGCTGAAGCGGCCGCAGCCCACGAGCTGGCCGACCTTCTGTACGTCGTCTACGGCACCTTCGTGGCGCTGGGCGTCGACGCGGACGAGGTCTTCGCGGAGATCCACGAGGCCAACCTGCGCAAGGCCGGGGCGCCGCGCCGCCCGGACGGCAAGCAGCTCAGACCCGACGGCTGGCGACCCGCGGACGTGGGCGCCGTGCTCGAGCGCCAGCGCGCGAGCGCCCGCCAGGGGCGCATCATCGACGAACTCGAGGGGGCACGCGCCGGCGATTGAGGCGTCCGGCCGCCGCTCAGGTCTCCGCCACCACTTCGACGCCGGCCCCCACCGGCGGCGGCGGCGTGAAGCGCTGCTCGAAGCGCCGCCGGAACTCGCGCCACGCGTCCTCGCCGTGCGGGCGCCCTTGCTCCTCGCACCACATCAGGAACGGGACCAGGTAGGAGCGGGCATTGCGCAACTCCTCCAGGAAGATGCGGGCGCTCAGGCCGCCACCATCCAGGTAGCCGCTCTCGGAGAACGCGCGCAAGGCCGCCTCCCGGTCGTACGGGACGCGCCTGAACTGCGTCTCCCAGGCGCCGCCTTCCAAGGTCAGCAGCAGGTACTGGGCGCGCGGGTCGCCGTTGAACGGCGAGCCGACCGCACCGGTGTTGAGCACCAGGTAGTGCCCCCAGCGCCGCAGCAACGGGCGATGCGTGTGGGAGCCCACCAGCACGTCCGCCGGGTGCATCTGCGTGATCTCGGAGATCGCCTCGTCGGTGAGGAACTTGCCGTAGCCCTCGCGGTAGTGCCGGGGGCTGCCGTGGGCGATCAGCAGGCTGGGCGCCCCGGCCACGGAGACGCGCAGCGTCATCGGCAGGTGTCGGATCGTCTCGATGAGCCCCGCCTCCTGGAGCCGGCCGGCGGCCCATCCCGCGCTCGCCCAGAAGGGGTCGTCGAACCACTCGCCGGGCAGGCTCGGGTCGTTCTCGACCCACATGCGCATCAGGTCGTCGTGGTTGCCGAGCGTGCCGCTCGCCGCGCGTTCGCCCAGCAGCCGCATCGCCTCCACGTTGCCGGGGCCGCGGTTGACGACGTCGCCGTTGACCACCAGGCGATCCGCCCCCAGCCGATCGATGTCCTCCAGAACGGCCTCCAGCGCCGGAACGTTGGCGTGGATGTCGGCGATGACGGCCACCCTCACGGTTCACCACTCTAGCAGGCGCCCCAGGACGCCGCAGGGTCCGCCCCCGGGGTCCGAAAAACCACGGACGGCCGCCGTCGGTCGGCTTACAATGGGCCCCCTGTCGTGGAAGCCGTCGCCCTCCTCATCGCCACCCAACCCGACCGATCGACGACGCTGCACCAGGCGCTGTCGCGCGCTGGGTGGCAGGTCGTCGCGGCGACCGAGCCTCAGGACGCGCTCGAGCGCCTGCGGGGCGGCGGGCTCTCGGCCGTGTTCTGTGACGACTACCTGCGCGGCGCCAGTCCCGGCGGGTTCCTGGCCTGGTGCCGGCGTGCCGCTCCGGGCCTGCCGTTCTACCAGTTCACGAGCGACCCGAACGCTACGCGCAGGGCCTTCTATGCCCCCGATGCGGTGCTCCCCTTCCCGCCCGAAGCGGGCAAGCTGCCGCGCCCGCAACGAGGCGACACGACCTCCGAGGCCGCGGAGGGAACCGGTGTGCCGCTGCAGGGCGATCTCGCGCTGCTGCCGCTGGGCGGGCTGCTCGACATGATGGCCGTGGCGGGCCAGAGCGCCGTGATCCGGGTGTCGGGGGAGGTCGAGGGCGAGCTGGTGATGGACCACGGCGTGCTGCAGCACGCGGTCGCCGGCGACGGCGTGCTGGGGGTGCGCGCGGTCGCGGAGCTCATCGCGTTGCGGGCCGGTTCGTTCCGCGTCGACGCCTACGCTCCTCCACGGCGCCGCACGCTCAGCCTCCCGACCGCCACCGCGCTCACCGAGGCCGCCAAACTCGCCGACGAGCTGGCGCGTGACCGGGCGCTGGTGGAGCGGGCGCGCCGGGCCCTGCCCGGCGCTCGGGCGGTGGCGGCCGGCTACCCGCTCTCACCGGCTTCCATCGTCGGCGACGGCGACGTGCGCGCGACCTTCGACCGGGCGGCGCGGCTGTTGGAGGTGAACCGGACCGAGATCGGACGCTTCACCCACCTGTGCCTCGAGAACGACGAAGGTGCCATCGCGCTGGTGGTCTACGGGCAGGGCCGCTTGCTGGCGGCGACGGGCCCGCGCGGCACGAGCGTGAAGCTGCTGACCGCTCTGGCGGCCTCGCTCCGGACGAGCACCTCCGGCTGACCCTTCAGCCCAGAGCCTCCTCGGCCGCCGAGCGCATGACCTCGATCGGCGCGGCCCGGCCGAACCAGCGCTCGAAGGCCAGCGCGCCCTGATGGACCAGCATCGGCAGTCCGTTCTGGGTCGCCAGTCCGGCGGCCCGCGCCCGCGCCAGCAGCAGGGTCTCCCGCGGCCGGTACACGAGGTCGACGACCGCGCCCCGAGCCGGCAGCACGGTCTCGGCGAGCGGCGACGAACCCTCGGCGGCGCCCTCCATGCCGGCGGCGGTCGCCTGGACCAGCAGGCTCGCCGTGCGCACCGCCCCCGCCACGGCGGCCTCGCCGATCACCGTCAGCGCGCCGTGGCCGGCGAGATCGGCCGCCAGTCGATCGGCACGCGGGCGCGTCCGGTTGTAGACCGTCACCCGGGCGCCCGCCTGCAGGAGCGCCAGCGTCACCGCTCGAGCCGCGCCGCCCGCACCGAGGACCACCGCCTCCAGGCCCCCCGGCGCCACCCCGAGCTCGGTCAGTGCCCGCAGGAAGCCTTCGCCGTCGGTGTTGTCGCCCACCAGCCCGTGCGACGTCGGCACGATGGTGTTGACCGCGCCGACCGCCCGAGCGGCGTCGGTGACCTCGTCGAGCCAGCGCATCACGGCCACCTTGTGCGGGATCGTCACGTTGGCGCCGGCCACGTCGTCGCCGCGAAGGCCCTGAACCGCGGCGGCCAGCGCCTCCGGCGGCACGTCCGCCGCCCGGTAGCGTGCGTCGATCCCGCACGCGCGCAACGCGGCATTGTGCATCGCCGGGCTGAGCGAGTGCCCGG
This sequence comes from uncultured bacterium, assembly GCA_964616005.1. GTDB lineage: Bacteria > Deinococcota > Deinococci > Deinococcales > Trueperaceae > JASBRS01. The sequence goes on from CAZTTB010000012.1 coordinate 32,391, forward strand.
CCGGGTGGGCCAGCAGCAGCACGCGGCGCGTCACCCTGGAGACCTCAGGCGGCCGCGACGGCGCGCGCCTGAGCGCGAAGCACCTCCAAGGCGCGGTCGACGTCCTCGTCGGTCACCTGGTGGTGCGTCGCCAGCCGCACGCGGCCGGGGCCGACGGCGTTGAAGCGGACCCCCTGAGCGCCGCAGCGCTCGGCGAACACCGACGCATCGGCGACCGACAGGTACACCATGTTGGTCTGCACCGTCTCCAGGTCGATCGTCACGCCGTCAAGGTCGGCCAGCCCCTCGGCGAGACGCCGCGCGCGCGCGTGGTCCTCGCGCAACCGCTGCGGCATGGTCTCCAGGGCGTAGAGGCCGGCCGCGGCCAGCACACCGGCCTGGCGCATGCCTCCGCCCAGCATCTTGCGGTAGCGGTGGGCACGGTCGATGAACGCGCGGCTCCCCAGCAGCACGCTGCCCACCGGGGCGCCCAGGCCCTTGCTGAGGCAGATCGATACCGAGTCGAAGCCGGCACACACCTGGTCGATCCCCACCTCGAGCGCGGCCGCCGCGTTGAAGGCACGCGCGCCGTCCAGATGCACCGGGAGACCCTCGTCGTGGGCGAGCTTGGTGATGGCGCGGCTGACCTCGAGCGGCACGACCGTGCCGCCGGCGCCGTTGTGAGTGTTCTCGATCGAGATCAGGCCGGTCGGCGCCTGGTGCACGCTACGGTGGATGGCCGCGCGCACGTCCTCGACCCGCGGCACGCCCCGCGGCGCCGGCACCAGCCGGGGCACCAGCCCGCCCACCACCGCCAACGACGCCAGCTCGTAGTCGTAGATGTGCGCCCCCTCGGGAGCGATCACCTCCACGCCGCGCTGGGTGTGGGTGGCCAGCGCCACCTGGTTGCTCATGGTGCCACTGGGCATGAAGAGCCCGGCCTCGAACCCGGCGCGCTCGGCCAGGCTGCTCTGGAGACGGTTGACCGTGGGGTCCTCACCGTAGACGTCGTCGCCCACCTCGGCCTCCGCCATGGCCTTGCGCATGGCGGGCGTGGGCGTGGTGACGGTGTCGCTTCGAAGGTCGATGACGCGCATGGCGGCATTGTATCCCCGCACCCGCCGCACGCCGCCGGCCGGAGAGACCCCGTTCAGCCGGCCTCGAACGCCGCGGAATAGCTGCACAGCGTCGGCAGGTCGACGTTCCCGCCGCAGATCACCAGAACCAGGCGGGCGTCATCGGGGATGCGCCCCTCGCGGCGCAGGCGGCGCGCCGCCGCCACCGTGCAGCCGGCCGCCAGCTCGGCCGTGACCTTGGCGCGCTCCAGCAGCCAGCGCGAGCCGTGGTAAGCCTCGGCATCGGCGACCACCACAACGTCCTGCGCACGTCTCCGGACCACTTCCAGGGCGAGATCGCAGGTGGTGGGCGCGCCGAGCGTGCGCGCCAACGAGGTCGGATCCATGCTGACCGGCCGCCCCGCCGCCAGGGAACGCGTCATCACGTCCGCTCCCTCGGTCTCCACGCCCCACAGCCGGATCGCGGGCAACCGCTCCGCGAGGGCGGTGGCCACGCCGCCGAAGAGTCCCCCGCCGCCGATGCTGACGATCGCGTCGGTGGCCTCCGGGAGATCCTCCGCGATCTCGAGCCCCAGCGTGCCGTTCCCGGCCATCATCGCTTCGGGCGCGAAGGGGTGGAGCAGCACCCAGCCGTCCTCCCGGTAGCGCTCACTGCGCCGGAACGCGGCTGGGATGCCGGGCGTCAGCTCGACCTCGGCGCCGTAGCCGTGGGTCGCCTCGACGTAGTTCGACGGCGTGGTCTCGGGCATCAACACCCGGCAGCGCACGCCCAGCTCTCGCGCGGCGAAGGCAGCACCCTGCGCGAAGTTCCCGCCGCTGACAGCGACCACGCCGCGCTCACGGGCGTGCGGCAGGACCTCCAGGAGTTGCGCGAAGGCCCCGCGCGGCTTGAACGAGCCCGTCTTCTGGAACAACTCCAGCTTGAGCCATGTCTCACACCCCAGCTCCCGGCTCAGGGTGGCGCTGTGCTCGATCGGCGTACGGCGCACGTAGGGCGCGATCGCCTCACGGGCGGCCTCGATGCGTCCGAGATCGAGCGTCCGGTGCTCCTGCCCGTCCTGGCGTCGGCTCGCCGGCATCAGCCGCTCACGACCTCGCCGCGGCCGATGCCGAGCACCTCGGCCAGCCAAGTCTCGAACGACGCCAGGCCTCGCCGGTACATCGCCGTACGGCGCTCCTTCTTGCCCTGCCCCTTCCGCTTGGGCAGGGCCGGCACCAGGCCCCAGTTGGCGTTCATGGGCTGGAAGCCGTCCGGGTTGGCGCCCGCCAGGAACCGGACCAGCCCCCCGAGCATGCTGTCCTCGGGAGGCACGACGCCGTCCAGGCCGAGAGCCCGGCGGGCAGCGTTGGTGCCCGCCAGCCAGCCGGTCGCCGAGGACTCGAGGTAGCCCTCGGTGCCCGCCAGCACGCCGGCGGTGAACCAGTCGGGGTGCTCGCGGAAGCTCAGGTCCGGCTCCAGCAGGCGCGGCGCGTTGAGGTAGGTGTTGCGGTGCATGACACCGTAGCGCACGATGTCGGCCTGCTCGAGCCCGGGGATGGCGCGCACCACCTCCTTCTGGTCGCCCCATGCGAGGCCCGTCTGGAACCCCACCAGCGACCACATCTGGCCGCGGGCGTCCTCCTGCCGCATCTGCGCCACCGCGAAGTAGCGGTCGCCGGTCTCGGGGTGCTCCAGCCCGACCGGCTTGAGCGGGCCGAAGCGCGGGGTGTCGTAGCCGCGCCGCGCCAGCTCCTCGATCGGCATGCAGCCCTCGAAGAACTCGAGCTGCTCCCAGTCGTGCCCAACGTGCTTGCGCGCCGCCGTGAGGAGCTCGTAGAAGGCGTCGTAGCGCTCCTTGCTGAAAGGCAGGTTCAGGTAGTCCGCCGCCTGGTCGTAGCGGCCTTTGCGGAAGGCGATGTTCATGTCGACACTGTCGACGTCGATGACCGGCGCCGCCGCGTCGTAGAAGCCGAGGAAGTCGGTGCCCAGGCGCTCCTTCAACGCTGCGGCCAGCGCGTCGCTGGTGAGTGGGCCGGTCGCCAGCACCACGATGCCGTCGGGCGGCGACGTCAGCTCGGCGGTGTGCACCGTGATCAACGGGTGGGCGCGCACCGCCTCGGTGACGGCCCGACTGAAGGCCTCGCGGTCGACGGCCAGCGCGCCGCCAGCCGGCACCCGGCAGGCTTGGGCCGTGGTCAACACCACCCCGCCGGCGGCCCGCATCTCGGCCTGCAACAGCCCCTTGGCGTTGCTCTCCCCTTCGCCGCCGAAGCTGTTGGAGCACACCAGCTCGGCGAAGTCCCCGGTGTGGTGGGCGGGCGTCATGGCGACGGGGCGCATCTCGTGCAGGTGCACGTGCACGCCCAGGCGCGCGGCGGCGAGCGCCGCGTCGCTGCCGGCCATGCCGGCTCCGACGACGGTGATGGAGGGCCGTGACTCGCTCATCCGGTGAGTGTAGCAGCGCCCCCGTCGTGCGCCGGTCAGCCCAGACGCACGCGAACCACCCCGCTCTGCAGGGTGGTCCGTGGTTGGCTCTCAGGCGCTCAGGGGGGGACGCCAGGCCGAGTTCGCGGTTCGGCTCACCCACAATGTACGCCGCCTTCAGGAGAGGGCGATGACTGGGAGGTGAAAAGGCTGAGCGTGCCGATGGCGCCGCGCGGGGCGCTGCATCGTCGCTCCGGGGCGCGTCCGCGGCGCGTACGAACCGACTAGACTGGGCCTCGACGGGAGGCGCCATGCAATCCACCCCTTCGGCCGGCTCGATCCAGGAGGCCATCCCCAACAATCACTGCTGGGGCTGCGGCCCGCTGAACCCGGATGGCCTGCACATCCACAGCCACTTCGAGGGCGACACGTCGGTGTGCGTGCACGTGCCGGACGCCGCCTTCATGGCCGGCCCCACGCACGTGCTCAACGGCGGCATCCTCGCCACACTGGTCGACTGCCACTGCGTCTGCACCGCCATCGCCGACGCCTACCGGAGCGAGGGGCGTGCCGTGGGCGAGCCGCCCGAGATCTGGTACGCCACGGCCAACCTGTCGCTAGACTACCGGCGGCCCACGCCGCTGGAGGGCCCCGTCACGCTGCGCGCGCAGATCGTCGAGCGCTCGCCGCGCAAGCGTGTCCTGCGCTGTCGCGTGGACGCGAGAGGCGAGCTCACCGTGGAGGCGACGGTGGTGGCGGTGCGGGTACCGCCCGAGTGGCGCGAGTCTCACGGGCACGCCGGCGGCCGCTTGTGAGGAGCGGCGTGGGGCGCCGCGGGCGCGCGCTCGCCCTGCTGGCGCTGGCGCTCGCCGCCGCCGCCATGCCGGCCCGGACCGCGACCGCCCAGAGCGCCGCTCTGGGACAGAGCCCCACGATCTGGAGCGCGCTCTATCGCGGCACGGCGGGAGCCGCGCCGGCGGTGCTCGAGCTGACGCTGCAAGGGTCGCAGGCGAGCGGCCGGCTGCTGCTCGACGGCCGCGGCGTCACCCTCGCTGCCCACGGCGCCGTCGAGACCTCCACCACCGTGAACCTCACGCTGGAAGGCCCCGACGGCACGGTTCGCGGCGCGCTACGAGGGAGCCGTTCGTCGGCCCCCAACGACGACGGCCGCAGCTTCCGCGGACGCCTCACCCTCGCCGGCTCGAGCGAGCCCGTCACACTGCAACGCGTTGCACAGTTCGTGGACCTCGACGTGCGCGAGGGCCCGATCCACGTCAGCCTGCGCTACCCCAGCTTCGCAGTCGGCCCGTTGGCGGCGCTCAACCCCGCCATCGAGCCGGCGGCGCGCGCGGGCCTGATCGCCTTCATCGACCAGGGCCGTAGCGCGCAGGCGGCCGGCGACCTGTTCCACGGCTGGGAGCGCATCACCACCACCCGGATCGAGGGCCTGGCCGGCCCCTTCGTGAGCCTGCGCACGCAGAGCTACGTCTACACCGGCGGGGCTCACGGCAACACCAGCTACGCCACCCACACCTGGCGCCTGGGCGGCCCGGCCCCGCGCGAGCTGCGGCTGTCCGACCTGTTCAGACCGAACGCGGCGTACCTGCCGCGGCTCGTCCCGTTGGTGCTGGCCGACCTCGTGGCGCAGAACGCGACCTGGGTCGTCGACGGGCAGATCTCCACGCTCGGCCAGGCGGACCTGGCGCTGTTCTCGCTCACGCCCGCCGGATTGGCGTTCACCTTCCCGCCTTACGCGATGGGGCCGTACGTCGAGGGCACGTTCACGGTGACCGTGCCCTACCAACGGCTGCTCGACCTGGCGCTTCCCGGCGGCGCCATCGACGCTTTCGCCGGCGCGACGCCCTGATCCCAGGACCGCCGCGGCCAGGGCGCCGCGGTCCGCGCTCGCTTGCCAGGGCGCGCCCGCCGAAGTAGCCTGAAGGGCGTGCCGGACGCCGTCTCGGCGCCCCGCCAGGGCGCCGCCGCCCGGCACCGCAACGACACCGGGAGGCCACATGCCGAACGAGACCATCGCCTTCAAGACGGAGATCACCCAGCTCCTGGACATCCTGGTCCACTCGCTCTACACCGAGCGCGAGATCTTCCTTCGCGAGCTCCTGTCCAACGCGTCCGACGCGCTCCACCGCTTCAAGCTGGAGAGCCTCGGCCAGGCCGAGATCGCCGACCCGGCGCTCGAGGCGGGCATCTGGCTCGAGGCCGACGCCGACGCCGGCACGCTGACGGTACGCGACAGCGGCCGCGGCATGAGCCGTGACGAGCTGGTGCAGAACCTCGGAACCATCGCCCACAGCGGGGCCCGCCGTTTCGCCGACGCCATGAAGGAGCTCAATCAGGGCGACAGCGCCTCCGCCCGCGATCTGATCGGTCGCTTCGGCGTCGGCTTCTACAGCGTCTTCATGGTCGCCGACGAGGTGGAGGTCCGGTCGCGCAGCCTGGCACCGCAGGAGGAGTCCGCTCATTGGCGGTCGCGCGGCGACGGAAGCTTCGAGGTGGGGCCGACCGAGGACCGCGAGCGCGGCACCGAGGTGCGCCTGCACCTCAAAGAGGACGCCCGCGAGTTCCTGGAACCGCAGCGTCTGCGTCACATCGTGCGCACGCACTCCAACTACGTGCCCTTCCCCATCTATCTGCGCGAGGACGGGACCTGGACCCAGGTCAACGACCGCACGGCACTGTGGCGCGAGCGCCCCGGCAGCATCGGCGACGAACAGCACCGCAGCTTCCTGGGGCAACTCCGCTTCGGGGCCGAGGCGCCACTGCTCACCGTCCACCTCCAGGCCGACGTTCCGTTGCAGTTCTACGCGCTGCTCTACGTGCCCGAGCGCCGCGACCCGATGGCGCTGCGGGACCCCGACGGCGACGGACTGCGGCTCTACGCCCGCAAGGTGTTGATCGAGGAGCACAACCGGTCGCTGCTCCCGCGCTGGCTCCGCTTCATGGTGGGCGTGGTGGACGCCGAGGACCTGCCGCTCAACGTCTCACGCGAGACGGTGCAGGCCACGCCGGCACTGGGTCGGATCCGGACCGTGCTCGGCAAGCGCGTGGTGGGCGAGATCGCGCGCCTCGCCGAGGAAGACGCCGAGCGCTTCGAGCGCTTCCTGCACGAGTACGGGCCGTTCCTCAAGGAGGCCGTCGCCACCGACCCCGGGCGCGACGAGCGTATCCCCGACCTGTTGCGCTTCACGACCACGCGCGGCCGGGCGGTCTCGCTGAAGGACTACGTCGAGCGGATGAAGGACGGCCAGAACGAGATCTACTACGTGCAGGCCGACGACGTCGGGTCCGCGCTGGCGAGCCCCCACCTGGAACCCTTCGAACGCCGTGATCTCGAAGTGCTGGTGCTGGAAGGGCCGCTCGACGCGTTCCTGCCGATGGGGCTGCCCATCTACCACGACCACGCACTGCGCGACGTCGGCGACGCGGACCTGGAGCTGCCCGACGTTCCCGAGCGGGAAGGCACCGAACCCTCTGCCGGTGACGGGGCGGCCGAGCTCGACGACGCACTCTTCGATCGCCTGCTGGAGCGCTTCCGAAGCTCGCTCGGTGGGCGTGTCGCGGAGGTGCGCGAGAGCCGCTTGCTGGAGCGCAGCCCGGCCCGGCTGGTGGCGCCGGCGGGCGCACCGGCCGGGGTGGAGCGCCTGCGGCGCCTCACGGAGGAGGGCTACCAGGCCGCACCGAGGCTGCTCGAGCTCAATCGCCACAGCGAGCTGCTCCGGCACCTCGGCGAGCGGCTGCGGGCCGATCCGGACGACGCGTTGCTCGACGAGCTCATCGTTCAGCTCTTCGAGACCCAGCTCCTGCTGGAAGGCCTGCACCCGAACCCCGCGGCCATGGCGGCCCGCATCGAGCGGCTGCTCACCGCGGCCAGCCGGGCGCCGGCGTCGAACGACTCAGAGTAGGCTGCGGCGCCGCGGACGGAAGCGCTGCAGCAGCGCCAGGATGATGGCGAGCAGGATCAGCGCGCCGCCGGAACCGAGCACGATCAGATGGTCGCGCAGCGGGATCGCCCACACGTCGGCGGGCAGCGTGGTGGCCAGGTAGCGCGCGCCTGCCGCCAGGCCGCCGAGCGCCCCGAACTGCGCCAGCGAAGCCTGCGGCGACGCGGTCGCCGGGTGCAGCGAGGCAAGGCGCTGGAACACGTAGCTGCCGCCCGCGGCGCTCGTCGCGATCGCGATGCCGGCGTACGCCAGCCGTTGCAGCCCGGCCGAGGTGGCGAGCAGGATGATGAAGAACAGGAGCGACAGGACACCCGCCAACCACGTCCAGGTCAGGTAGCGGCCGTTGGCTGCCGCCGAGAAGGCGTTCAACGCCGGCGCCACGCGTTCGACCTTGGTCTTCTGATCGCTGCGCGTCATCAGCGCCACGATCGACGCTGCGCCTTGCTCGTAGCTGCGCTTGGCCAACGCGTCCAGCACCGCCGAGTCCGCCTGCTCGCGGGTGAGGCCAGCGAGTTCCGAAGCCGGTAGCAGTCCGGCCAGGCTCTCGCTCTTCTGCTGGTCACCCTGAACGGCCGCCTTGGCTTCGGCCAGACGCGATGCGATGGCGTCCTGGTGGCCACGGAAGAGAGTGGCGTAGAAGCTGTGGAGGCTGGCGGGCACCGAGCCCTGCAACGCCTGGTCGAAGCGTGCGCGTAGGTTGGAGTTGACCACGTTCTGTTGCGTCGCCGCCGTGCCGTCGGCAAGGACCGAGTCGGCCAGCTTGGAGACGACCATCTCGCCGATCTGACGGTTGCTCATGGTGCGGAGCTGCGCGGGCTGGGCGTAGACGAACACGCCGACGATGGGCTGGACCGGCTGACCGGGGTGGTCGAGCGCCTGCTTGGGCCAGTCGGCAAGGCGCGAGCCGTCCTCGAGACCCGACGGTAGCATCTGGGCCCCCAGACCCGCCCGCACCAGCTCGGGCACGGTCCCCTGCAGCGCCTGTTGGAGCTGAGCCCGGATGCCCGCGTCGGTCACCAGCTTGAGCGCCGCCGGGCCGCCGCCGCGGAGGGTCTCGTCGGTCAGTACACCGGCGATCCGGTTGATGGCCTGATCCACGGTGAAGGAGGGCACCTCGGTCGGATCGGCGTAGACCTCCACGCCCGGCAGGAGTGTGAGCTTCTGGCCCGGCTGGTAGGCCGCGCCGGTCCGGACCGCCAGTCCGGCGTTGCCCGATCCCTCGGGCAGCAGGGTGAGCGCGAGCATCTCGTGCAGCAGTGGCAACGCGCGCGAGCGCACAGACAACTCGGCCAGGCTGAACGCCAGCGTGCCGACCGCCAGACCGAGCACCAGCAGGATGGCACTCAGCCACTTGACGTCACGATGCCAGGCGGGGCTCCGTTCGGTTCGTAGCATCGACTCCTCATCCTCGGGGTGGCCACGGGCGGCACCCCTGGCCCGCGAGCGGGCGATGGCCCAGCTTACCGTGCCGGCCCCCGACCCCGTCAGCCCGGCGGCCGACACCCGCCGGAGCGACGCGTATCCTGGAGCCATGTCCGACGTCGATACCAAGGCCGTCACCATCGTCCCTCTGCTCGGCCCGCTCCACCTCCGGCTCCCGCAGTACAACGCCGTCAGCGTGCTGCGCTCGGTCGAGGCGTTCGAACCGACGATGCTTGCGCTCGCGCCGCTGGCGCCGGGTGCGCTGGCCGAGCCCGGCTGGCAGGACTGCCTGGAGTTGCCGCTGCCACACACTGTGGTGCCGTGGGCGCGGCGCAGCGGGACACGGCTGGTCGAGGTGGGCGTCCGCACCGACGACGAGGACGCCGAGGACGACTTCCGCCGCTACCTCCAGTCGTTCGAGGGCGGCCGCGCCCTGCTGGCCTCGGTGGACGCCGAGGAGCGCCCCATCCGCGAGCTGCTGGATCGCCCGCTGACGCTCGACAGCGTGCTAGACGAGTTGCTTCCCGCCGTCGAGCACTTCCAGCTACGCCGGCGTGAGACCTTCGGCGAGGGCCCCGGCACGGGCTGGCAGGAGCGGCGCGCCCGCGCCGCGGCCGCTGCGGTGCTGGCCCTGGAGGGCGAGCGTATCGCCGTGCTGGCCGGCGTCGACGACGTCCCTTCGCTGTCGGCCGAGCTCGCCGGGCGTGTCACGCTGCGGCGCCCGCCCGCGCCGGTGGTCGACGACGCGGTCCGGCGCCGCAGCCTGCTCGACTACGCCATGCGCGGCGAAGCACCCGACCCCGTGGCCCTGCTGGGTCAGCTCCAGGAGATCGATGAGCCGGAGGCACGCTACCTGGAGGCCAACCTGTTGCTCCAGGTCGGCGAGGCCCAGGAAGCGCTGGAGGTGCTCGAGCACGCCAGCACGATGGACTTCGTCGAACCGTACTACCTGCCGGGCTTCCTCCTCTCCCGCCTCGGGCAGCTCTACGACCTGGCCGGCCGGCGCGACGCCGCCCTGCGCGCCTACCGCGGCGTGCGGGCGCTCGGCTACGCCCCCGTCGAGGCGTTGGCCGCTGCCGAGGACGGACTCCAGCGGCCTTTCGCCCTGAGCGAGCCGGACCCGGTCTCCGCCGAGCACTGATCCGCCCGCGGCAGGCGCTTCCGGCCCTCGGCCCTGTCGAGTACAATCGTCTCGTCCCACTCGTGGTCGCAGGCGGCAACCGGGCAGCGGGGAACGACGGTGAGGGGGGCCTCGTGCCCGGGCCCGGCACGGGGAGTAAGGGGCCGAGGGTGAAGCTTCGCACCGTCATCGTGGCTGCAACGGTCACCTTCCTGATCGTGGCGGCCGCCCTCTCGTACACCGCCTCGCTGCTGGCGCTGCCGGCGGCGGCGCTGGTGCTGACGCTCACGATCGCCACCAGCGGCGCCCGCTCGCTGGGCTGGCGTCTGGCCATGCTCGGCAGCGCGTTGTGGACGGTCGAGGAGGTCATCTGGGCATACGTGCGACTGAGCGGCGGCCCCGAACACATCCTGTTCACCGACCTGGCCTCCTACAGCGGCGCGGCCTTGTGGGTGGCAGCACTCATCGTCATGAGCGGGCGGCATCGGCCGACGTTGCTGTCGCTGCCGTTCCTGCCCGCCCTCGGCCTGCTGGTGTGGATCGACACGCGCGACCTGCCGGTGACCCTGACCCTGCAGTTCCCGGTGGTCGACGTGCTGCTGGTCCTGGCCACCCTGCCGGCGCTGGAATCGGCGCTGCGCGGGCGGGCGTCCGAGGGGCGTCTGCTGTGGACGTTCGGCTTCTTCGTGCGGGCCCTCACGGCAGGCACCATGAGCTGGCTGTTCACGGTGCCCGGGCTCACGCACGGCTTCTTCGTGCTGTGGCTGCTCCCCTACGCGTTCGTGGCCATCGGCGTGGCCATGGAGCTCGCCGACGAGGAGTCCGGCATGTGGGCGGCCGCCATCACCATCCTCGGCCTGGAGGCGGTGTCGGGCACCATGCTGATGCTGCTGTTCCGCGGGGGCATCATCGGCCGGCCCGCCGCCGTGGCCATCGTGCTGCTCCTGGCCTACGTGCAGTTCGTGGGCATCATGCTGGTGCTGCTCTCCGACCGTCAGCGACGCATCCGTGCCGAGCTCGAGTTGAAGGCCTGGGGGGAGATCATCGACCGCGTGGTGACGGTCGAGCCCGGCGAGCTCGGCACGCTCGGCACGCTGCATGCCCTGCTGGAGGCGCTGACCGTTCGTCTGCCGGGCGTGCGCGGCGTCGAGGTGAACGCCGAGGGGCGCGTCCACGCCGGCAACCCGCACGGCTATGCCTTCCCGCTGGTGAGCAGTGGGACCGAGATCGGCAGGCTCTACTTCGACCGACAGCCGCGCGCCACGGCCGTCCTCGACGCCGTGGCCCCGTTCCTGGCCGGACGGATCCAGCAGGCGCTCGACCAGGCGGCCTGGCGTACGCGCGCCATCACCGACCCGCTCACCGGCATGCTCAACCGCCGCGGTTTCGAGCTCCAGGCCGCCGACGTGGTGCTGCGATCCCGCGAGCGAGCCAAGCCGCTGTGCGTGGCGATGCTCGACCTCGATCACTTCAAGCGCGTCAACGACTACTACGACCACGACGCCGGGGATCGCGCCCTGCGCGAGGTCGCGTCGATCCTCGGCCGCCACCTGCGCGAGGACGACGTGGCCGCTCGCTGGGGCGGCGAGGAGTTCCTCATCCTGCTCTACGACGCCGATCGCGACACTGCCGTCGAGGTGGTGCGGCGTATCCGGTCCGAGCTGCGCGCCAGGCCGCTGAGGCCGATCGCGTGGCCGCTGACGCTGTCGGTCGGGATCGCCGGGGGCAAGGCACCGTCCGGCCCGGAGGCCCTCGAGGCGTGGGTGCGGCAGGCCGACCGCGCCCTGATCCGGGCCAAGGAGCTCGGCCGCGACCGCGTCGAGGCGGCCGCCTGAGGCCCTGCGCACCCTCGCCGTCGCGCTCCGTACCGTGGCCGGGCGCTATGATGGGCCACCGATGCGCGAGCTGCTCTATAACGCCGCCAAGCACTTCAAACGGGGTCGTGCCCTGGCCGAGCGCGGCGACGTGCGGGGCGCCATGCTCGCCTACCGTGATGCGCTGCGCGACCTGCACGCGGTGCGCCCTCAGCGCATGCGCGACGTGCTGCTGGCGCAGGTGTACCTGTCGCGCTACCAGATCGGACGCGACGTCGATGCCGAGGCCGCCGAGAGCGACCTGCGAATGGGGTACAGCTACGCCCGGACCACGCACGAGCCCACGGTCCGGCAACTCGCCGAGGAGCTGTGGCAGGAGCGCCTGGGAGTCCTGCCCGATGCCGCCTCGACCGCCGCCTAGCCCGCGCCCGACCGCAAGCACCGCCGTGGGCAAGCCCCGGCCCGGACGGGTAGCATGGGCCGCATGACCGCCCGCTCCCTGCCCCAACTCGCCCACGCCGAGCGCGCCGCCTACCTGGCCACGCTCGAAGGCCTCGTCACGCTGGAGTCCCCGACCCGCGACAAGCTCCTCGCCGACCGGCTCGCCGGCCACCTGGCGACGCTGCTCGACGGCGACGGCTGGACGGTGGAGCGCCTGCCGCGCGAAGGGGTCGGCGACGTCATCGTGGCGCGGCTGGCGGCGGACGCCGGCCCCGCCACCTTGCTGTTGTGCCACTACGACACGGTGTGGCCCGTCGGCACCCTCGCGGACATGCCCTTCCGGCTGGAGGGGGAACGGGCGTACGGCCCCGGCACGCTCGACATGAAGGCGGGCATCACCACCGCCATCCACGCCCGGCGCCTGCTCCGTGAGGCCGGCGCCACATTGCGCGGCCCGGTCACGCTGCTCGTGACCTCCGACGAGGAGACCGGCAGCCACCACTCGCGCGCGCTGATCGAGCACCTGGCCGACGAGCACCAGCGGGTGCTGGTGCTCGAGCCGGGGCGCGACGACGGTGCCCTGAAGATCGGGCGCAAGGGCGTGGGCCAGCTCCACCTCCACCTCACCGGTCGTAGCGCCCACGCCGGCAACAACCCCGAAGACGGCGCCAGCGCGCTGCGGGAGCTGGCGCATCTGTTGCTCTACGTCGAGGACCAGGGCGACAGCGAGGCCGGCACCACCGTCAACGTCACCGTCGCCCGGGGCGGGACCACCGGCAACGTCATCGCCGAGGAGGCCGAGGCGGAGGTCGACCTGCGGGTGCTCGAGGCATCGGAGGCCGAACGCGTGCAGCGCGCGCTCGCCACCTTCGAGCCGCGCGACGCGCGGGTCGCCGTTCGGATCACGGGCGGCCTCAACCGGCCGCCGCTGGAACGCACCGACGCCAACGCGGCGCTCTGGAGCGAGGCGCGCCAACTCGGTGTCGAGCTCGGCCTGCAGCTCGAGGGCGCCGTGGTGGGGGGCGGGTCGGACGGCTCGTTCACGTCCGCCCGCGGCATCGCGACGCTCGACGGGCTCGGTTCCGTGGGCGCCGGCCCGCACGCGCGCCACGAGCACATCCACGTGCCCGCCACGCTCGAGCGCCTGGCCCTGCTGGCGGCGCTGCTCGCCGATCACGACTCATCGGCCTCGAAGGACCCGGTGCTAGGCTGAGCCGCATGCTGGCCGTGCTCGTCGCCGCTGCGTCCGGCGCACTGTTGAGCCAGGCGTTGCCGCCGACCGGCGTGTGGCCCCTGTTCCTGGCGCTGGTGCCGCTGTTCGTGCTGGTCGCCCGGGCGCCGACGGCGCGGCGCGCGTTCTGGCTGGGCGCTTCGTTCGCACTCCCCTTCTTCGCCATCTACATCCTGTGGCTGCCCCGTAGCTTCTCACAACCGACCATGCTCGGGCCGTTCTTCTGGGGCGTGTTCCCGCTGCTGCTGGCAGCGCTCTGCCTCATCTGGGGCGCGGTGACGTTCCTGGCGCGGCTCCTCGGAGGCCGGGGCGCAGGCACCTTGTGGCTGTTGCCGGGCTTCTGGGTGCTCACCGAGTGGCTCCGCACCCAGGGGTATCTGGGGTTCCCGTGGGGCACGCTGGGCTACCTGTGGCTGGGGTCACCGGCGGCCCAGATCGCCAGCACCGTGGGCGTGTACGGCCTGAGCCTGTTGGCCGCCGCTGCCGCGGCGCTGGTGGCGGCGCCCTTCGTGAGGCCGCTGCGAGCGCCGGCTCGGCGGGCCGCGGCAGGCGGCGCACGCTGGGCGGCGCCGGTGCTGGCCGCGGCGCTGGTGGGAGGCGCCATGCTGTGGGGCGCGGTCGACCTGCGGCAGCCGCTGCCCCAGCCCGACCGCACCGCCGTGCTGGTGCAGGGCAACGTCGACCCCTTCGGCCGCGCCATCAGCCCGGCCGGCGACCTCGGCGTGCACACCGGCCTGACGACGCGGGCCGTCGCGACGCTGGGCCATCCGCCGACCTTCGTCATCTGGCCGGAGGGCGCGGTGCTCGGCTACTCCGTGGAGGGCGCCGCCGGCGAGCCCACGCGCTCGGCGATCCAGGCGAGCGCTCCGGGCAGCACCTTCATCGTCGGCGGGCGGGCGTACGAGGCGGGGAGGGACTACAACAGCGCCTACAGCCTGGCCGGTGGCGCCGTGGTCGACCGCTACGACAAGGCCTACCTGGTCCCCTTCGGCGAGCGCTGGCCGCTTCTGGAAACGGCGAAGCCGCTGTACCGTGCGATCTTCGGCCTGCTCCACCTGCCGATGCTGATCAACACCGCGGCCGGCCCCGGACCCATCCCGTTGCGCACGCCCCATGGACCGGTCGCGGCTTACATCTGCTACGAGTCGGTGTTCCCACAGGTGCAGCGGGTCATGGTACGCGAGGGGGCGCGGGTACTGGTCAACATCACCAACGACGCCTGGTTCTCGAAGGGCAACGGCGCCGAGCAACACTTCATGATGGGCAACCTGCGCGCCATCGCGACGGGGCGCTACCTGTTGCGGGCGGGCAACGACGGCATCACCGCCGTGGTCGACCCGCACGGCCGGGTGCTGCAGCGGCTCCCGCGCCACGTGGCGGCCGCTCTGACGGCACGCTTCGCGTTCCGCGACACGCTCACGCCGTTCGTGCGCTTCGGCCGCTGGTACATCCCTGCCCTGGCCGCACTCACCGCCCTGACGGTCCTGTCGGTGCTGATCCGCCGACGCGGCTGATCGAGCTGCGGCGGGACAACCACCCTTCGACGGGCACGGTCCCCGTGATCTATCGTGCGAAGGTATGAACGTCGTCATCGTGGGTGGTGGGGAGATCGGCGCGCTGATCGCCGGATCGCTGCACCGCACCCACAACGTGACCGTCATGGACATGGAGGGCGAGCGGGAAGCGGCGTTCGAGAGCATGGACGTGCAGTTCGTGCGCGGCAACGGCGCCGACCCCAGCGACCTTCGTGTGGCGGGCGTGGACCACGCCGACGCCTTCATCGCCTGCACCACCAACGACGACGTGAACGTCCTGGCCTGCCTGGCGGCCAAGGGGCTGGCAGACGTGGAGACGATGGCCTTCGTGACCCGCCAGCGCTACGTCGATGCCTTCGCCGCGGCCGGCGCCTTCGAGACCATCGGCCTGGCGATCGACCGGGTGCTGTGGCCGCAGCGCACCCTCGCGCATCAGATCGCCGACATCGTGCGGGTGCCGCGGGCGCTGGCCACGGCCGGCTTCGCCGGCGGGCGCCTCACCATGCTGGAGTACCGGCTCGAGCCGCACGATCCCTTCCTCGACCGCCCCCTGGGCCAGGCCGAACTCCCCTCCGGCGTGCTCGTCGCCGGAGCGATCCGGGCCGACACCTTCACCATCCCGTCGGGGACCACCACCCTGCAAGCCGGCGACAAGGTCGTGTTCATGGGCAGGGCCGATCACATGCACGCCCTCGAGCGCCGCTTCGCGCCGCGCCGGCGCTCGCACAACGTGGCGGTGGTGGGTGGGGGCAACGTCGGCTTCATGGTGGCCGAGCAGCTCGCCGGCGACCGCGCCAACATCACCATCATCGAGCAGAACGAAGCGCGTTGCGAGAAGCTGGCGCAGTGGCTGCCGCACGCATTGGTGCTCAAGGGCGACGGCACCGACCTGGAGCTGCTACAACAGGAGCGCATCGAGGACGCCGACGTGATGGTCGCGGTGACCGACGACGACGGCAAGAACCTGCTGGTGTCGCTGTTGAGCAAGCAGCTCGGCATCCCCAAGGTCATCACCCGCGTCGGGCGCAGTCGCAACCGGCGTCTGTTCGAGCGCGTCGGCATCGACGCCCCCCTCACCCCGCGCGCCGCCGCCGTCCAGGAGGTGCTGAACTGGCTCCACGTCGATGAGGTCGACCACCTGGCCTCCATCGAGGACCGCGCCGAGGTGATGGAGTTGAGCTACCCGGCGGGATGCCGGGAGGGCAAGGTCCGCGACATCGGAGCCCCGCGCGACAGCCTGATCGGCGCCATCCAACGGGACAAGACGGTATTCGTGCCCCACGGCGACACCATCGTGCGCCCGGGCGATCACCTCTTCATCGTCACCACGCCGGACAACACCGGGGCCGTGGAGCGCTGGCTCGAGGCGCGCCGCGCCGCGTCGGACTGAGCGCATGCGCGGCCGCTTCGCCCCCTACGTCATCGGCACGGGTCTGCTGGCGCTGTCTGGCGTGATGCTGCTGTTCACCTTCTACGCGGCCGTCGTGCGCCAACCCATGACGGGGTTCCTGCTCAGCGCCGCGCTGAGCGCCCTGTTCGGTGCCGTGCTGCGGATGCTGGGATCGTCCAACGCCGAGCCCACCCGGCGCGAAGCCCTCATCGCCGTTCTGGTGTCCTGGCTGGCCGTGCCGGCCGTCGGCGCCGTCCCCTACGCCGTCACCGCGGGCTTCGGCCCGGTGAATGCCTTCTTCGAGTCGATGAGCGGCTTCACCACCACCGGCGCGACCGTGCTCACCGACTTCGCCGCCTTCCCCTCGAGCCTCTTCCTGTGGCGGGCGCTGTCGCAGTGGGTGGGCGGCATCGGCATCCTGGTCATCTTCATCGCCGTGTTCCCGCAACTCGCGATCGCGGGTCGCCAGCTCTTCTTCGCCGAAGCGCCCGGACCCACCGAGGAGCGCCTCACCCCGCGCCTGCGCCACACCGCAACGGCGGTGGTCACCGTCTATACCGGCCTGACGGTGCTGTGCGCCGCCGCCTACGCCATCGCCGGCATGCCGGTGTTCGATTCCGTGGCGCACGCGTTCACCACCCTGGCGGCGGGCGGCTTCAGCCCCAACGCGCAGAGCTTCCAGGGCTACGCCAACCCCGCGGTCGACTGGGTGGCAACGGTGTTCATGCTCTTCGCCGGGGCCAACTTCGCGCTGTTGTACCGGGGCGTGGCGGGGCGACCGCGTGAGATCCTGCGCGACCCCGAGTTCCGCGCCTACGTGAGCATCGCGGTGGTCGCGTCGCTGGCGCTCACCGTCCTGCTGCTGGGCGTGTATGGCCTGGGCGACGCGCTCAGGCACGGCTTCTTCCAGGTCTTCAGCATCATGACGACGACGGGTTACGCCTCGGCCGACTTCGCCCAGTGGCCGCAACGCGCGCAGGCTGTGCTGGTGGTGGTCATGTTCATCGGCGGCAGCGCCGGCTCGGCCGGGGGCGGCATCAAGGTGGTGCGCTGGCTGATCATCGCCCGCAACACCGCACGCGAGGTGCGCCGGGCGCTTCACCCGCGTGCGGTGCTGCCGGTGCGGCTCGGGAACCGCGTGGTGCCCGAGGACGTACTCCGCTCGGTGGCCGCCTTCATCACGCTGTACGTCGGTCTGTTCGCGACCAGCACCGTCATCCTGGTCATGCTTGGGGCGGACTTCGTCACGGCATTCACGGCCTCGATCGCCTGCCTGGGCAACATCGGTCCCGGTCTGGCGCGCGTCGGTCCGATGGTCGATTTCGGCCACCTGCACGTGGCCAGCCGCCTGCTGCTCACCTTCGACATGTACGCCGGCCGACTCGAGGTGGTCACCGTCTTCGTACTGTTCACCCGTGGCTGGTGGCGCCTGCCGCGCAGGCGGCCACACGCCCGTCCGTAGCGGCGCCGGCCCGTGCCCGCGCTCGGTTCTCGCACCTCCTCACCGACGCAGGCGCCGCGATTGAAGACCCGTCGGTGTCGGGGTATGCTCGGCCTCGACTGTCGACGATCCGTCCGTCGCCCCATCCGCACGGACGCCCCAAGGAGGAAGCATGTCCGAGCGCATCGAATCGGTGCTGCAGGAGTCGCGTCGTTTCTCCCCACCCGAGGGCTTCCGGAGCAAGGCAAGGCTGTCCAGCATGGAAGCCTACGAGCGGCTCTACCGTCAGTCGCTCGACGACCCGGACACCTTCTGGGGAGACGTGGCCGCCGAGCTGCACTGGTTCAAGCGCTGGGACCGTGTGCAGGAGTGGGACGAGCCGCACGTCCG
>CAZTTB010000013.1:0-47498 GCA_964616005.1 uncultured bacterium
TCCCGACCAGCCCGGTGCTGTTCTCGAAGTTCGGCAACGCCATCACCGGGCCCGACGCCGAGGTCGCGGTGCCGCCGGAGGTGGAGCAGCTCGACTACGAGGCGGAGCTGGTGGTCGTCGTGGGCCGCCGCGCCCGGCGCGTCAGCGAGGCGCGGGCGCTCGACCACGTGCTGGGCTACACCAGCGGCAACGACCTGAGCGCCCGGGCGCTCCAGAAGCGCACCGGTCAATGGCTGCTGGGCAAGACGCTGGACGGCTTCCTTCCGATCGGACCCGAGCTCCACACCGCCGACGCCGTCCCCGACCCGCAGGCGCTCGGCGTACGCTGCTGGCTCAACGGCGAGCTGCGGCAGGACTCCAACACCGCCGACATGATCTTCAGCGTGGCCGAGATCATCAGCTACGCCAGCACCTACTTCACGCTCGAGCCCGGCGACGTGATCGCCACCGGGACCCCCGAGGGCGTCATCCTCGGCATGGAGGAGAAGCGCTGGCTGCGGGCCGGGGACGAGCTCGCGGTCGAGGTGGGCCCCATGCGCCGGCTCGTCACCCGGCTGGCGGAAGGCGGCTAGCGCTAGCGCTCCGGCCAGCGCTCCGGCCGCCGGCGCCGGCGCAGCGCTAGCATGGTGGTGCGGCCCGACCGTGGCGGTCGGGGCCGACGTCAAGGGAGTGGATGCCATGGAGTACCGCTATCTCGGAACCAGCGGCGTGAAGGTGAGCGAGCTCTGCCTCGGCGCCATGACGTTCGGGCGTGAAGGCGAAGCCGGCGAGCAGGACAGCCACCGCATGCTGGACGCCTTCGTCGCCGCCGGAGGCAACTTCATCGACACCGCCAACGTGTACTCGCGCGGCGTGTCCGAGGAGATCGTCGGCCGCTGGCTGAAGCGCCGGGACCGCGACGAGCTCGTCATCGCCAGCAAGGTGCGCTTCCCGATGGGCGAGGGCCCCAACGACGCAGGGCTGAGCCGCAAGCACATCCTCGCCTCGCTGGAGGCCAGCCTCGCCCGCCTCCAGACCGACTACCTGGACCTGTTGCAGATCCACGCCTGGGATCCCGGGACCCCGCTCGAGATCGTCATGAGCACGCTCGACACGCTGGTCGAGGACGGACGCGTGCGGTACCTGGGTGCCAGCAACCTCACCGGCTACCAGCTCCAGCGCGCCATCGACCTGAGTCGCGAGCGCGGCCTCGAGAGGTTCGTCTCGCTGCAACCCCAGTACAACCTGCTGTGCCGCTCGACCGAGTGGGAGCTCATCCCGGTCGCGCTACGCGAGGGCCTGGGCGTGATCCCGTGGAGCCCGCTCCGCGGCGGCTGGCTGTCGGGCAAGTACCAGCGCGGGATGGAGCGGCCTCCCCAGGGCACGCGCGTGGAGATCGCGGCCCAGAAGGGGTGGGGCGAGAGCTGGCCCAACCTCGCCAACGAGCACACCTGGAGCGTGATCGACGCCCTGCTGGAGGTCTCGGAGGAGGCCGGCAGGACACCGGCGCAGGTCGCCGTGCGCTGGCTGCTGCAGCGCCCCGGCGTCACGGCACCGATCCTGGGCGCGCGCACCATGGCGCAGCTCGAGGACAACCTCGGCGCGGTGGGCTGGAGCCTGTCGGAGGCACAGATGGCCAAGCTGACCTCGGCCAGCGACGTGACCCTGCCCTACCCCTACGACTTCCTGGAGGGAGCCTCGCGCGGGCGCTAGGACGCCTGCGGGGGTTGGGACGCCAGCCGGCGCCGCGTGGCCAGCGGCAGCTTGGCCACGACCAGATCGTACGAGAGGTCGATCAACTCGCGAACGGTGGCGTCGGGAACGCTTCCGTCCAGGCGGAGCGTGTTCCAGTGGCGCTTGGCGAGGTGGTAGCCGGCCGTGATAGCCGGGTAGCTCGACCGCAACGCCACCGCCAGCTCCGGGTCGCACTTCAGGCTCAGCTCCAGGGGAGTCGCTCGGCTGGCCACCAGCGCGAACATACGGCCTTCGACCTTGTAGACGAGCGTCTCCGGGCCGAACGGCCGGTCCGGAACCGCACCCGGTTTGGCCAGGCAAGCGCGCTCGATACCGTCGAGGGTCGTGAAGGGGAGGTCCATGGCTCGAGAGAACCGTAGCACCCCTCGGGACCGCCCGGGTCCGCGCGGGCGTCCGCGGAGCGGGCTCGCACGATACGCCGGGCGCCCGCTCCGCGCCGTACCTTGGGGACCGATAGGGGGCAGACCGACATGCGTGTAGCCGAAGGCGTCGAGGCACTCGAGCTGACGATGGACTTCCTTGGCGGTCCCAGCGCCATCCACCCCACGCTGGTTTGGGACGAGCGGGACGCGATCCTGATCGACACCGGCATGCCGGGTCAGCTCGAGGCGATCCGCGAGGCGTGCCGCCGGGCGGGCGTCCCCCTCGAACGCCTCACTCGCGTCATCCTCACGCACCAGGACATCGACCACATCGGTGGCCTGCCGGCCCTCCTCGGCGCCGTCGGCCACGAGGTGGAGGTGCTGGCCCACGCACTCGACCGGCCCTACATCGAGGGGGAGAAGACGCCCATCAAGATGGATCCGCGGCGCATGGCCGAGCGACTGAAGGGCCTGCCCGCCGAGCAGCGCGCGCAGGTAGAAGCGGTCATCAAGAACCCTCCCCACGCCCCAGTGGACCGAACGGTCGAGGACGGCGAGGTGCTCCCTTACTGCGGCGGCATCACCGTGATCCACACGCCAGGTCACACCCCCGGCCACTTGAGCCTGTATCTGCAACGCAGCCGCACCCTCGTCTCCGGCGACGCGCTGGTCTCCGAAGGAGGGCGGCTCCTGGGACCCCGGCCCACCGTCACGCCCGACATGGACGAGGCCGTCCGTTCGCTCGCCAAGCTTGCCCCGCTCGACGTCGTCACGGCCATCACCTACCACGGCGGCGTGGTGGACCGGGATGTGGCCCGGAGCCTGGCGGAGCTGGCGGGCGCCGGCTGAGTCCGAGCGCTCAACCGCTCCCGGCGACCTCCGGCACGATCAGCACCATGCCCGGGAAGATCAGGTCCGGGTCGTAGATGAGGTGGGCGTTGGCCTCCAGGATGGCCGGCCAGCGATCGGCGTTGCGGTAGAAGAACAACGCGATCGACGACAGCGAGTCCGCCGGCTGGACTGTGTAGACCCCCCGTGCGCCGGTCAGGCGGGCGACTTCGGTCTGGGCGGCGTCGAGCCGCCGGCGCACGTCGGCGAGTTCGCTCCGTTGCGCCTGACTGAGCTGCTGGAGCCCCTGGTGGTTGGCGAGCAGGATCTCGAGGCTGTGGGTGAGCTCGGTGGCGCGTCCGCGGGCGGACTGCAGGTCGCCCGCGGACTGATCGAGCTGCTGCGCCAGGGTGCTGTTGCGCTGCCGGGTGGCGTCGAGCCGCGCCTGCAGCACATCGCGCTCGTTCTGCGTCGTCGTGAGTTGGCGCTTGAGAGCGTCGCGCTCCTTCTGGGCCGCGGCGAGCGCGACCTCGCTCGCGCTGGCCCGCTCGCGGAGCTGCGTCAGCGTTCGGGTCGCGTCGTCGACCCCGGCCCGCAGATCGGACACTTGCGCCTGGAGCGCCTGCACCTGCTGCCGCGCGGCGGCCACGGCGTTGGCCTGTTCGATGCTCTGCGCCTCGAGCGCGCTCCGCGTCTTCTGGAGGTCGTCGCGCGCCTGGACGGCCGCTGCCAGTTCATCGCTGGCCTTCACCACCCTCGCTTCGAGCTGCTGGAGCTGGCCTCGGAGCTTGGCGGCGTCGGTCTCGGCCGCGTCGGCCCGCGCGTTGGCCGCGTCGAGCGAGGCCTTCAGCGTCGCAACGTCCGGCTGGACGGCAACGGCAGGGGTCGAGCTGTCGGCCTCGCCGGCACGCGCCTGCTTCACGTCCGCCGATGCCTTCTGGAGAGCGGCCCGAGCCTCGTCCCGTTGCTGCGTGAGCGTGTCGATCTGCGCCTGCGCGGCCTGGAGCTCACCGGTGGCGGCGTCCCGGCCCTGGCCCAGCATGGCGGCATGCGCCTCGGCGTCGGCCAGGCTCTTCTTGGCGGCGTCGCGCTCCTGCTTCGCCTGAGCGAGATCGGTCTGCGCCTGCTCGCGCTCGCGCTGGGCGGAAGCCAGATCCGCTTTCAGGACGCCCACCTGCTCCACGAGCGCCTGGTTCGACTGCCTCAGGTCGTGCTCGCGCTGCGACGGCCCACACCCACTCGCGGCCAGGGCCACCACCATGGCCAGGGCCACCACCACCACAACGACCGGACGCCTGTTGCGCCTCACGACCACCGTCCACCTCCCGATGCGCCGAGGCGACTCCACGCCCTACCGGCCACAACCTCCATCCGGAGCTCCGTTGACCCAGCATAGCTGCGGTCCGTCGGCGTCCACGTGACGGTTCACAGGTCGACGGTCCGGGACGACCTCCGGAAGTGCGAACCGCGTGGGGCGGCGAGTGCTCTCGCCGCCCCACGCTCTGCGGAAGGACCGGACCTCAGTAGACCTGTTCGCGCTGACCGTAGGTGAAGAGGCTGACGTTCTTCACTTCGTCGCCACCGACCGTCGGGAAGTGGGGCGGCGCCAGGCCCTTGCCCATGCGCGGGTCGTAGGTGAACTTGCGGCTGTAGCCGGAGGTGTCCTGCCCGGAGTTGGCGTTGAAGGTTCCGAACGCACCGTAGTGGTACTCGATGACACCGCCCAGCAGGTGGACGTCGCCTCGCGGCGAGCCGGAGTCGTACCACTCGACGCTCACGGTCCCCCTCGCGCTCATCAGCACGCCGTCGACCGTCACGTTCTTGGGAGCGTTGTAGCTCGAGTAGTTGTTGTCGTTCCCGATGAGCACGTCGCCGCTCTGCGCGTACACGCCCAGCACGTTCGAGGCATCGAGATTGTTGCACGTCGCCGGTACGACCTGACCGTTGCCGGCTCGGTGCAGCTCGCCCTGGCAGGGCTGGTTCTCGTAGGTCAGATCGCCGGTGATCCGGGTGGTGTTCTCGGATGCCACCGTGACCTGCGCGAACGACGCGAGGGCCGGAGGTGCGGCCGCCGGGTCCGTGCTGTTCGACGGCGTGCGGGAGGGCCCGGTGAAGCGATCGATGTTGCCGTTGGCGTAGATGACGCCGTTGAAGGCAGACTGGACCAGCTGCCAGGTCCCGTTGGTCTTCTGCTTGTAGAGCACGTTGTCGCTGGCGTAGCGGTAGACCGTGCAGCTGCTGCTATGGGTGCTGGTACAGGCCTCGACGTACTGGTAGCTGGCGGCGGGTCCCCAGTTGCCACTGGCGTCCCTGGTCAGCGGATCGCCGCTGGCATCGGCCGCCCACATCTGGAGATACGACAGATTGCCGTTGACGTACAACCCGTTCGCCTGCGCCGCGCTCCGCTGGTCGTTCGACTGCTGGGGCAACTGCACGTAGCCGCTGCTCCAGTCCACGCCGGCCGCCAGCTCGGGCGCGTGCGTGCCGTAGCGATTGGTGTACGAAGGCGTCGGGCCCGGATCGTGGACGAAGCCTTCGTCGTAGAAATCGGCGCCGATCCTGGTGGGGTTTCCGTTGCAGCTGGTGGCCCCGGGGTTGGAGCATCCGGCGCTGCTGACCTCGCCGCCGAACCAGGGCTTGTGATAGAAGCGGAAGTACTGGTTGGTATGCACGGGACCGTCGAACAGCGTGTTGTCGGTGAACCACACGTCGCCGCCGTTGTGCGGGAGCTCGTGCACGTTGGTGAACAACGCGTACTTGGCGAAGCTCGGCCGTCCGACCTTGAAATCGTACTCCCCTTGGATGACCACGTTGCGGTTGTAGGAGCCCACGGCACCATCGGCGACCAGCACGAACGGCAGCGCGTAGGTCTGCTCGGTGTCGGTGTTGCTGCCGGACCTCGGCAGCCCCGTGACGAAGTGCGCGGCCGGCAACGTCACGTTCGTCGGCAACGACTGGCCGCAGGCCTGGGCGGTGACGTAGATCCGCATCGACCCCGAGCCCCCGGAGGAAGCCTGGACCGACTGCCCGCACACCATGCTGTCGATGTTCTGCTGCAACAATCCCGCGACACTCCCCGATCCCACACTCAGCGCGTTCATGACGCTGATGGGATCCGGGGCCGTGGCGTTGACCGAGCTGGTACCGAACGACCACTGCGAGCTGGTGCTCGACTGACTCTGGACGATCGTCTGCAGTGCGTTGCGCACGGGCTGCTGCAGGATGGTCCCGCCCAGGTTGGCGGCGCCGCGCGCCAGCATCAGCGACTGCACGATGCCGGCGTCGTCACCGCTGTGCTTGATCTCGCCCAGCGTGCGCGCGAACATCAGCGTAGCGACCCCCATCACCACCACCATCAGCAGCAACGCATAGAGCATGGCGACCCCGTGTTCACGTGTCCTCAGTTGCATATCGTCACCTGGTTGATCGTGAAGCTGTGCCTGGAGGCCATCTCGACCTGGCTACTGACGGTGCGGGCGACCTGCCCGCCGTTGGCGCGATTGGACGCGGACACCGCGATGCCGATCCTCTGCAGTGTGGCCGACTGCCCGCCGATGGTCCCCGTACGCACCGGCTGCCCGGTGCTGCCCGTCAGTGGCGCGCTGCGCACCACGGTGCCGCCGGTGCCGGTGACGTAGACGTACTGGATCTTCACGGAGCTGAGATCGAACGCCACCGGCACCTCGGGATCCGAGCCCTCGGTCATGTAGAGGGTGCCGCTGGCGGCATCGAAGCGGAACCCGATGGCGCGGCTCTGCATGCTCATGGTTCGGCTGTCGGTGTAGGCGATGGTGTTGCTGCAGCCCGCATGGACCACGTTGTAGGTCCCGGTGCCCTGGAGGGTGACGTTGGTGACCTTGAACACGATCGCCTCGCCGTTGTCGTTCACCAGCAGCACGTGATGCCCGGTGAGCACCGTGGCCGGGTCGACTGCGGTGTCGCCCCACAGCAGATCGTAGTTCGCCGCGTTGGAGAAGCTGGCGTTGTGGCCGGAGTCATGCGGCGTCACCGGGTCGCCGGCGCCGCCGGTGAGGGTGACGAACGAGACCTGATGGTCGTTCGAGGCGTAGGGGGCGTTCGAGACGCCGCCCAGCACCGCGCTGCGCAGCTCCTGCGTGAACACCTCGGTGACGCGTCGGAGGCGCGACTGCGAGGACACCACCGCCTCGTTGAGGCTCTGGGCACGCAGCGCCCCGGAAACGCCGGTCGTCGCCATGACGGCGATCAGCGAGAAGATCGCCAACGCGATGAGCGCCTCGAGGAGGGTGAAACCACTGGATCGTCGCATCGCAGCTCCTAGTAGATCCCCGGCAGCGTCGGCGTACTGCCGCCGGACGAGGGCGCCGGACCCAGCGTGGTGGCCTGCACGCAGTGCTCCCCGCCCCCGGCCTGGTAGCACACGTTGACGTCGTACTCGACGGAGCTGGCTCCCGCGAGCGTGACGGTGCCGGCGTTGGTGATGGCTGCCCGGTAGCGCGCGGGATCGGTCAGACCCCCCTGGTTGGTGAGGTCGGGGAAGCTGGAGCCCAGGGAACCGTACGCCCAGGTGTTGGGCGTTCCGGCCGCCGGGAGGACCACCGTGTCGCCCCCCGCGGCGCGGCGCCCCAGGTAGTTGAGGACCTGCACCGCCTCGGTGCGTGCGCCCGTGACCGAGGAGTGGTGGAGGGTGGAGACCACCGTCGTGGTGAAGGTCGCAGTGATCACGCCGATCACGGCCAGCGCGATGAGTACCTCGATGACCGTCAGGCCCCGGGTAGCCGCCGTGCGTCTCACGACGTCGCCTTGACCTCTCCGATGATGGAGACCTGAAGCTTGTAGGTATGTCCATTGACGGTCAGCGTGAGCGGCGAAGGCAGGGCCTGGAGCGTGGCGAGGTCGACGCGACCGGGAGGCGTGAACCTCAACACCACCGTGCCGGACGCGCCGGAAGCCGCAGGCAGATTGGTCGTCACCGACGCGGGGAGCGCGAACGTCCTGAGATCGGTGGTGCTACCTACTTCGCGCACCGCCAGCCCGGTCGCGGTGCGAACCAACACGGTGTCGACCCCGCGCGAAGCCGCGGCCGTCGCCCCCTCCCACACGCTCTGGCGGACCGAGGTGAGGGCCGCCTTCTCGTCCTGGCCGGCGAGGATACGCCGGCCGCTGACCGCCACGACACCGGCGATCAAACCGAGGATCGCCAGGAGGATGAGGAATTCGATCAGGCTGAACGCAGCGGTGCGTCGGCTCAGGCGAGGCGGGAGACGGGTAGAGTCCATAGCTGAAACCATCATAGCTACGGGTTCTTACAAGATTCTCACGGTTTTCATACTCACGCATGATAATGCGTCCCTGACGATGCAGACCTGTACCCACGTGCCTCGGGGAACGCCTCCGCTCACCCGAGGCGGCGCGGCGCCGTGGCGCACCCACTTCGCTACCGATCGGAAGTATGCTGGGCGGTCATGGCGCGCCCCATCATCGGCCGTTTCCCGCACTCGCTGGACGCGCTCAGGCACCGCTTCTTCCGGCGCTACTGGCTGGCGCAGCTCGGCAGCGTCGTGGGGTCGTGGATGCAGATCACGGCGCAGTCATGGCTGGTGTTCGACTTGATCCCCGATCCCACGGAGGCCGCGCTCAAGTTCGGCTATGTCGGCGCCATCCAGTTCGCCCCGACGCTGGTGCTCGGGCTGTTCGCCGGCGTGGTGATCGACGCCCGGTCGCGCAAGCAGGTGCTGCTGACCACCCAGAGCGCACTGGCCCTGTCGGCCGCGACGATGGCGGTGCTGACCCTCACCGGCGCGCTGACCTACGGCTGGCTGCTGGTGCTGGCCGCGTTCAACGGCATCGCCGGCACCTTCGACACGCCGGCGCGCCAGAGCCTGATCCCCGACCTGGTACCGCGCGACGACGTGCGCAACGCCGTCGCGCTCAACTCGCTGTCGTTCAACCTGGCGCGTCTGCTGGGACCGGTGGTGGCCGCCGGCGCCATCGGGCTCTTCGGTCATCTGCTGGGGCACGCGTCGCTGCTGCGCTACGGGCCCGCCTTCGCCGTCAATGCCACCTCCTACCTCGGCGTCATCATCGTGCTGGCGCGGGCTCCCCTACCGAACCGCACCATCGTGCCCCATCACATCGTGAGCGAGATCCGGGAGGGCCTGAGGTTCACCTGGCGCACCCCGGAGGTGCGCATCGCCACGCTCCTGGTCGGTGCCCTCTCCCTCACCATCGTCAACTTCCAGACGATCGTGCCGCTCTTCGCGCGCCAGGCGCTGCACGGCACGGTCGGCAGCCTGGGTCTGCTGCTCTCCAGCCTGGGGATCGGCGCCTTCATCGCTTTCGTGATCAACGCCGCCTTCCCGGACGAGGCCCGCCTCATGCTGATGCGGCGCGGCGTGCTGGTGCTGGGCGTGTCGTTCCTGCTGTTCACGCTCACGCCCAACTTGTGGACGGCTGCGCTGGTGCTGGTCGCGTGCGGCCTGGGGATGATCCTCACCATGGTCAACGCCCAGGCAACCGTGCAGCTGATGGTGCCCGACGCCCTGCGCGGGCGCGCCATGAGCGTCTACATGCTGGTGTTCGCCGGCCTGATCCCCTTCGGAGCGTTGCTCGCCACCCAGCTCGCCGGTCACCTGGGGGTCCGTACCGGCCTGTTCACGCTGGGTGTGCTCGGGCTCGTCGCCACCCTCAGCCTGCGTCCGCATCGCGGCGACATCCGTCGAGCACGTGAGCGGCCGATGACGGCCGCCGGGACCGAGTCCTGAACATTGTCTCGTGCGCATCGGGCAGGGTCACGCGCCAGCCATCGGAGGGCCGCCGGCGCACAGAGCCGGCAGCCCTCCGATCCACGGGGTACACGCAGCGAACCATGAGCACCCGGCTGCCTTGGTGGCGTTCAGGGAACCGCGTCCGTCAGTTCGCCACCTGCTCCGTCTGGCTGTAGATGATCGGAGCCACCGTGCCCGTCAACTTGGGCTGCGCGGCCTGAGGGAACAGCGGCGGCGCCAGGCCGTTATCGAAGCGCGGGTCGTAGGTGAAGCGCGGCAGCACGCCGTTGAGCTGCGCTCCGTTGTACGGGTTGAACACGCCGAACACACCGTCGTACTTGGTGATGACGCCGCCGAGGATCGACAGCGTACCCCGGACGGGAGCGGTCGACCAGTGCTCCATGTCGACCTTGTTCGCCGCCATGATGCTGGCGTCGACCTCGAGGTTGGAGGGCGCGCGCAGCGAAGGATCGCTGAAGCTGTAGCCGAAGCAGACGTTTCCCTTGCCATTCGAGCCCGTCCCCTGCGGGAAGCTGCAGCTCGCCTGGCCGCCGCCCGTGCCCGACGCGTAGATACCGAGCACGTTCTGCACCGCTGCCGGGTCGTTCTGACAGTTCGGCCGGATCGGTGTGCCCGTCGCGGGGTCGCGATGCAGGGTGCCGTCACACACCGGGTCCTGATACTTGAGGTCACCCGTCACCCGCACGTCCAGGCTGCTGACCAGGTCCAGTTGCGAGAAGGCGGCGACCGCCGGCGGCGTGGTACTGGCGTCGGTGGCGCCGACGGGGCGAGCCGGGCCGCTGAACGACGCGACGTTCCCCTTGGCGTAGATCACGCCGTTGAAGGGCGAGACCTGGTCGAGCCAGGTACCGTCGGTCTGCTGAAGTGCCAGGACCTTGTTGTTGGTTGCCGGGTCGACATAGGAACGGTACAGGCTGCACTTGGTGGCGGTGGTGCACACCTTGATGTACTGGTAGACGGTAGCGGTGGCGCCGGCCGCAGGCTGCCACGCCTTCGTCTGCGGGTCCTGCACCAGCGTGTTGCCGGCATCGTCGCCGGCGAAGAGCTGGATCGAGGCGACGCCGCCGTTGATGTACAACCCGTTGCTCTTGGCGCCTGCCGCCTGATCCGTGTCGTTGGTCGGCAGCGGGATGTCGGGGGCCTGCCAATTGACCCCGCTCTGGAAGCTAGGCGCCGTGCCGCGATAGGAGGGCACTGCGAGCTGGCTGGGATTCCGGAACCGCTCTCTACTGCCATCGGACGACAAGAAGTACGCCCCCGGTGTCCCATGATCCGTGACCCCTGCACTGCCGACCTTCCCGAAGAAGTACGGCTGCCCCGTTCCCGGAGTGTTCTTGTCGTACTGGTTGCCGTAGAAGGCGAAGTTGCCGTTGGTGTGGACGGGGCCGTCGAACAGGTACGCGCCCGTCAGGAAGTTGTAGCTGCCGCTCGCCACTTGCTCGGAGTCGGTGAACAGGGCGTAGCGCGAGAAGCTGCCGTTGCCCACGTCGAAGTTGTACTGGCCCGTGAGCGTCAACGTGCGCTTGGCGCTGCCCTCGACGCCCGAGACCACCATCACGTAGGGCAACGTGTACGACTGGGTGCTCGAGCGCGAGCCGTTCAGGAACCGCCCGTAGCCGATCTTCACGGTCGTGGAGGTGCCGCTTCCGTCGCAGTTGGGCAGGGCCCCGGTGAAGGTGACGCGCACCTGGATCTGCTCGCCGCTGGAGAGTGCGTACGGTCCGTAGCAACCGCCGTCCGAAAGGCCCTGCTGGAGGTTCGTCGCCAGCGTCTGCAGGTTCCCGATCACCGCGTTCGGATCGGGTGTCGCAGAGTTCTGATGCGTGTTGGTCGGGTCGAACACCCAGGTGCCGTTGCCCCCGAGCGTGCCCGTTTGCGCCTCGGCGTCGATCTCGTTGCCGAGCTGCTTGCTGATGGTCTGGCTGAGCAAGGCGGCGCCCAGGTTGCGGGCGCCCTGCGCTACGGCCAGCGTCCTGCTGATCAGAACGTTGGACTTGGTGTGGCGAGCGTTGTTGACGGCGAACAGCGCGACCATCCCGGTCAGGATCGACAGCACGGCGACGAACAGGAGCGCCGTGACCATCGCGAAGCCTCCTTGGCGGCGTAGGGGGGGCATGGCAGCTCCTCTCATGGGCATGTGACGTTCGGGCTCCCTTGCACGGCCTCGACGAAGTCGAGCGGCTGTGAGGTGAGCGTGAACTGCTGGGGCAGCTCGACGTAGCTGGTGAGGGACTTGGCGACGGTGCGGTGCTCGGCCTTGCTGCTCATCTTCAAGGTGATGGCCACGCGCACGACGCGGATGCCGCTCGGCACGCTGGCGAGCGAGGTGTACTCGGTACCGTTCGCCGCGATGTACCCGAGGTCGAAACCGTCGACGTTGAAGGCGACGGGCTGCTCGACGACGGTGGCCAGCTGCGACCCCGACGAGGTGCCCGCCACGTTCATGCCGGTGCCGCGGATGAGCAGCTTGTTGGCGGCGTCGTAGCGGTACCCGAGGGCGGTCGCCTTCACGGCGAGCATGTCCTGGTCCCAGCAGATGGTGTTTGCCTGGTTGGAGTGGACCGCGGTCCAGTCGTGACCCGTCATGCCGGGGTTCTTCGACAGCACCAGGGCCGTCCCCTGACCGCTGTGCGAGCTCAGGAGGAGCACGAGGTCGCCGCCGGCCCAGCTCAGGTTGGAGGGCGCGACGACCTGGAAGTTATCGGCGTTCTGGAACCCTTGCGAGCCCGTTGCGCTGCCCTTGAGCACCTGGTAGGCACTGGTCTCATCCATCTGCATGAACGACACGTCGTGCTGGTCCGACGGGTAGGGCGTGGGGGCGAGCATGCCGAAGCTCGCGTTGCGCAGGTCCTGGGTGACGAGCTCCATGGTGCGCCTGAGCTGGGTCTGGACATCGGTGTTGGCCTGGACGTCCCCCGTGTAGCCCAGGTAGCCGACCAACCCGCGCGTCACGATCCCTAGGACGACGATGAGGATGGCCGCCGCCACCAGCACTTCGATCAGGGTGAACCCGTCAGTAGAGCGTGTTGGCTTCAGCACAGCTCGTCCCCCCCTGGATCGGCCAGCAGACCTTGATGTTGTAGTGGCTCATGGCGTTCGCCAGCAGGGCGACCCCTCCGCTCGTGGTTGGGTCGAACGTGTCCACGTTGCTGACGGTGGCGCACAAGTGGGTGTGGTCGGTGCTCAGGAAGCTACTACAACTCGAAGGCGCCGGGGTCACCGCGACCGCCTGCGGCGAAGGCCCCTGGTCGTAGACGATGATCTGCGATGTGCCTGCCGTCACGGTGATCTGGTGCTGCGTGACCTGTCCGGCCAGACCCGCCAGCACCTGGCTCGCCTGCGTGGTGAGCTGCGTCCGAGCGTTCGAACGGAAACCCGTCACGTACACGCCGACGGCTGCCGCGATGACGACCAGGAGGATCGCGAGCGCGACCATCACCTCGATGAGCGTGAAACCCTCACCGCGCCTCACTGCACCACCACCTGGCCCCCCACCGAGATGAACATGTGCTCGTCCTTCCCGACGCCCGAGAACGTCAGGCACGGGAAGGTATAGCTCTTGTAGGCGCACGTCGTACCGAGCGCCGTCAGCCTACCGACCAGCCCCGGCGCCGAGAAGCACAGCCAGCCGCTCGGTGATGTCGCCACGCCGGCCGGAGCCGAGTGCTGTAGGACGGCCGTGCCGATGGTGGGCGCCGAGGAGGCCCCGGTGCAGGCCGCGACCGTGCCACCGACCGGGCCCCAGCGGTAGCCCGTCTGATCGAAGGCCAGCGCATAGACCGTGTTCGTCTCGTTCGCCCGAGTGGTGGCGTCGGATACGGCCTGGCCCAGACCCGCGACGTAGCCCTGGTAGGCCTGGTTCTTGCTGAGCCGGCCCAGGCCGGTGATGCCCGCGGCCAGGAGCAGGCCCATCACGGCCACAACCAGGAGGACTTCAAGGAGCGTCATACCTTGGGGCGCTCTCGCCGATGTCATGATGTCGCTCACCCCCGAACTCGGCGACCGCTACACCGCCCTCGCGCAATCGAGACAGCCCCGACGTGACGGCTGGCGCGGTCGTCCGTGCACTTGCAGGTTGGATGATAGCGGAGCGCCTATGCAGGAACATCCCCCAAACGGGGGGTTCGCGGCCCGCCACGCGATCGACGGACCGTGGCGGCCGCCGGGCGGCCTCGGTCGCTCGAAGGCATGGGTCGCCGCGACCAGGCGCGCGTCAGCGGAACAGCTCGGTGTCGACGAAGTCGGCCTGCACCAACGACCAGAAGTCGACGGCGACCTGTTCGACCAGGTAGCGGTAGGGCAACCAGCCGTAGCCCTTCTCGCCCCAGCCCACGCCCCACGAATTGCGGATGAGGAGCGCGCCCTCCTCGTCCCCGATCGTGTGTGCGTCGTCGTACCCGACCGCGACGACGGCGTGCCCGCCCTTCACGGCGTCGCCGGGTCGGGGGTAGGGGATGTCGCCCGAGCCCTGGCCGATACCGGGCATGGAGCTGTAGACGGTGAAGCCGAACATCGACGGCAGGCCCGCGGCCAGGTTGCGCTTCACGGCGGTCAGCACGTCCGTGCCGGGCGTGCCTGCCGGATCGAGCCGGTAGTAGCGGATCGCCTTGAAGTTCTGCGCGAAGGCGTAGCAGAAGGCGGGAGGCTCGTCGTCGAAGGTGGCGGCGTCGTACGGACGGATCGCCTCCGGCGGCACCCCGAACAGCGCCATCGCCTTCATGGTGGTGCGCAGGTAGGCGCCGTGGTCGCCCTTCCAGCCGAGCAGGTTGCGCGTCGCCTTGTACAGGAACGAGCGTGAACCGTCCAGGTACTTGCCGTGCGCTCGACGTTCGAAGTACTCCAACAGACCCACACCGGCGTTCGCCGTGCAGGAGCCGAGCGACCCCTGGTCCTCGATCGGCGAGCAGGCGGCCCGCAGGTCCACGGCGGCGGCAACGCCCTTGCCGGCCTTGCCGAACGCCTTCGAACTCGCCAGCAGGGCCTCGATCTCGGGCGTATCCAGACGGTAGTCACGCACGTCCGGCAGGTCGCGCGTCCAACCCATGCCCCCCAGGATGCTCTCGTCCATCGTCCCCGCCCCCTCTCGCCCCGTTCGCCGCCACCTCGCGCAACCGGCTCGCGGGGTGCCGCCATTATGCGCAACGACCCACGCCGTGGGGAAGGTCCGGCACGGCGGGCGACCGGGAGAGGCTCCTAGGGGAGGTCGACCCAGGCCGCTTCACGCTCTCGGTAGGTGATCACGCGAGTGCGCCCCAGTCGTGCGAGGAGCGCGCTGGCCTCATCGAAGCCGCGCCCGATCTGCGCCGGGCGGTGGGCGTCGGATCCTAGCGTGATGGGCACGTCCCGACGTACCAGCGCCTCGACGAGGGCGGGCGCAGGGAACAGCTCGTCGGCCTTGCTGAGCCCGGACCCGTTGATCTCCACCGCCATGCCCGTGTCGGCGATGCAATCGAGCGTGGCCTGGATCTCCGATGTCATGTCGCCCTCGGCGGCGGGCACCATCGCTTTGATGGCGTCGAGATGGGACAGCACGTCGAACAGCCCGCTCTGGGCCGCGTCGCGCAACGCGCGCCAGTAGCCGCGATGGAAGCCGTCGATGTCATCGAGGCTCGTGAGGGTGGCGGGCTTGAAGATATGCCACGGGCCGACCTCGTGCACCGAGCCCAGCACGTAGTCGAGCTCGGAGCGGTCGAGGGCGGAACGGTAGCTCGTCTCCGTGCCGGGGAGGTAGTCCGCCTCCACCCCGATGCGCAGATCGAGCCCGGGGAGCTCGGGGCCCAGGCGGGCGCGCAGCTGGGCGGCCTCGGCGAGGTAGCCGTCCCACTGGGAGCGCGCCATCTGGATCCCCGGCTTGGGGTGGTCGTCGGCGTCGGCGAACAGCGGCGCATGGTCGCTCCAGCCGAAGATGGTGACGCCGGCGGCGTGGGCCGCGCGCGCCATCTCCTCGAGCGTGCCTTCGGCGTGGCCGCAGCGTTGGTGGTGGGTGTGTAGGTCGATCACCGGCCCAGGCTACCCGACAACCGGCCGGACGGCTCGACGCGTCGGACCCTAGGCGGCGCTCCACGCCACCGGGAGCGTCTCGAGCGCCTTGAACATCGGCAGGGGCCGGTAGCTCAGAGCGTCGTCGGGAACGGCCACGCGCAACCCCGGCAGACGGCGCAACAGCGTCGTCAACGCCACGTCGGCCTCGAGCCTCGCCAAGGGCGCTCCCAGGCAGTAGTGCGGCCCCTTCCCGAAGCCGAGGTGGGGGTTGGCCTCGCGCTCGAGATCGAGGCGCTCGGGCGCCTCGAAGCGCTCCGGGTCGTGGTTGGCCGACCCCAGGATGAGGATGACGCCGTCGCCGCGCGGGATGCGGTGACCGGCGATCTCGATGTCCTCGACCGCCCAACGCACCAACGCGCGTTCCACCGAGCCGTCGTAGCGCAGCAGCTCCTCCACGGCGCGCGGCATGGCGCTGGGGTCGCCGCCGACCACCGCGCGCTCGAGCCGCACACGCTGCTCCGGGTTGCGATGCAACGCCAGCACGCTGTTGGCGATGAGGTTGACGGTGGTCTCGTGGCCGGCGACGATCAGCAGCACCATGGTGCTGAACAGCTCGCTCTCACGCAGCCGGTCGCCCGCCTCCTCCGCCGCCAGCAGTGCGCTGAGGAGGTCGTCCTGGGGCTCGCGACGACGCACCTCGAACAGCTCCCGCAGGTAGTCGGTGAACTGGGTCAGCAGCTCGAACGCCCGCTGGCCGCCTGCGGCGTCGAGAACGGGCGTGATGAGGGCGTTGGACCAGTCGCGGAAGCGGTCGCGGTCGGACGTCGGCACGCCCAGCATCTCCAGGATCACCAGCGTAGGGAGCGGGAAGGCGAAGGCGCCGATCAGGTCCATGGTGCCGCGCTCGACGACCTCGTCGATGAGACCGTCGGCGAGCGCCTGCACGCGCGGTCGCAGGGCCGCCACCCGCTTCGGCGTGAACGCCTGCTGGACGAGCGCCCGCAGCCTGCGGTGGTCCTCGCCGTCGCGCGTGAGCATGTGGTTGTTCAGCAGATCGTCGAGCGGCGACGTCGGGAAGGCGACACCGGCCAGGGCCGGATCGCGCACCAGCCGCCGGTCGTCGCGCAGGGCGGCCTCGACGTCGGCGTAGCGGCTCACGAACCAGCCCTCGGTGGAGGCGTCGAGCGTCAACTGGTGGAGCACCGGCTGGCGCTCGCGCAGCTCCGCGAAGGTGCGATAGGCATCCCGCTTGAAGTCCTGGCTGTAGAGGTCGAAGCTACGTTCTCGGTCCATGGCGCGTGGTCGCTCCCTCCGGGATCGTCCTCGGGCGCTTCCCAGCGGCGCGCCGAACGCGCCCGCGTGAGCCCCAGCCCTGCGTCCCGCATGGAAGTCACCCTAGCGGGTCCACGTGACCCGGCGCTGAGAAGAGCGCCCCGACGGGGCCCGGAGGGCGGTGCTACCATCGACGCAACGGGCCATGGTGCACGTGCCCGGGGGAGGAACGCCATGCCGCTGCCGCGAGCCCATCCGCGTGCGCCTCTGCGCACCGCGCTGCGAGCCCTGTTGATCGCGCTGGCCGGGACGCTGCTGATCCTGGTCCCCTCCGCCTGCGACTTCCCGGGGCCGGCGGTCACCGTCGCCTTCACCTCGCACACCGACGGTCAGCGCATCGTCGGTTCGCGTACGGTGACCGTGAGTGGCGTCCTCCACGGCGCCACGCCCAGCGCCTTCAGCCTGACGCTCAACGGCAGCGCCGTGCCCATCGCGCTCCCCACCTCGGGGACCTTCTCGACCGCGGTCACGCTCGGCAAGGACGGCACCAACACGCTGGTCGCCAGCGCCACGGCGTCGGGCGAGACGTCGACCGCGACGCTTCACCTGGACTACCCGTTCCTGAGCTTCAGCAACGGCGCGCCCGCCGCGCTGGTGATGGGACAGACGAGCTTCACCGCGTCGCTGCCCTCCGCCACCCCCGCCACGATGAGCGCACCGGCCGGCGCGCCCGCGCTCGTCGACGGGAAGCTCTACCTCCCGGACACGGGGAACCACCGGGTGGTGGGGTACGGGTCCGTTCCGACCTCGTCGGGCGCGCTGTTCAGCATCCTGCTCGGCCAGACCCTATGGACGGGCAACATGCCAGGGCCCATCAGTGCCACGTCGCTCGCATCCCCGGCCGGCGTGGCAGCGTCCGGCGGCGACCTCACCGTTGCCGACACCGGCAACGACCGCGTGCTGATCTACAACGGTGCACCCACCCTCACGCACGCGCCTGCGACCATAGCCGTGGGTCAGTCCGGTCTGTACTCGAGCGGCGGCACCCGCTGCCTCGCGGATCGGCTCCGAGCCCCGAAGGCCGCCTTCGTCGTCGGCGGCAAGCTCATCGTGGCCGACACCGGCAACCACCGCGTGCTGATCTGGGACAGCGTGCCCACCGCGAGCGGCACCCCCGCCGACCTCGTGCTGGGCCAGAGCGACTTCGTCTCGTGCGCCGCCAACGCCGGCATCCCGCGCTCCGCCAGGACGCTCGCTTCCCCGAGCGGCGTGTGGAGCGACGGCACCCGGCTCGTGGTGGCCGATACCGGCAACCACCGCGTGCTCATCTGGACGACCTTCCCGACGACCGACGATCAGCCGGCCGACCTCGTGCTGGGGCAGGCCACGATGGCCGCGGCCACGCCGACCGGCACTGCGGCCGGGCTGTCGAGCCCCGCGTCGGTGACCTCCAACGGCAACCAGCTCTTCGTGGCCGACACAGGCAACAACCGCGTGCTGGTGTGGAACGGCTTCCCCACCGGCAACGACGGGGCCGCCGACCGCGTCCTCGGTCAAGCGGATCTCACGCACTCCGCGGCCAACCGCGGTGCCGGGCCCGACGCCGACACCCTCTCCGGTCCCCAGGGTGTCCAGGTCTACGACGGCATGCTGCTGGTGGCCGACACGGGCAACTCGCGCACGTTGCTCTACCGGCCCTGAGCGAAGGCGGCGGCCCGGCGCCTCAGTGCTTGCGGATGCGGCCCATGTTGACCGGCAGGTTGGCGTTCTGCATGACGTCGCCCCACGACACGATGCCCACCACCGTGGTGGGATCGACCGGGTCGCTATCGCCATGGATGAGTACCGCGACCCGGCTGGCCTCGGCCCGCAGCCGCCCGATCAGGTCGACGACCTGGGTGGTGTCGTCCACCAGCGTGTAGTGTCCGTCGGCCAGGTCCGCCAGCGGCATGGCGCCGGAACCGACGTCGTTCCGTAGGCGCGGGCGCAGCGTGTCGGCCGTGACGATCCCGACGATCCTGTCGTTGCGCACCAGCACCACGTGCGGCACCGGCTGGCCGAAGTGGACCTGCTTGCGCAGCGCCTCGACGCGCGTGCCGGCGTCGAGGCTCAGGAACGGGACCTGGATCAACTCGAGGGCGTCGCGCATCAGGTAGAGGTTGCTCTGGATCGATGCCGGGATCACCCGTCCGCGGCGCGTCAACTTGAGGGTGTAGATGCTGTCGGCCAGCAGCCAGCGACGGATGGCGTAGGCCAGCGACACGGCGATGATCAGCGGGATGATGACGTTGTAGTCGCGCGTCATCTCGAAGATCATCACCACCGAGGTCACGGCCGCGCCGGTGCTGGCCGCGACCATGCAGGCCATGCCGATGACGGCGCCTCCCGCCAGGCTCACCAGCAGCTCCGGGAAGGCGGCGTGTCCTACCTGCACCAGCCCTGCCCCCAGCGCCGCCCCCATGAACAGCGCCGGCGAGAAGATGCCGCCCGAGGCCCCTGAGCCGAGCGTCAACGACACCGCCAGCAGCTTCAACACCACCAGCAGCAACAGGATCCAGGTGGTGGTGAGGGCGCCGTTCAGGATGTCCTGGATGGTGGCGTAGCCGACCCCCTGGATGTAGTAGTGCCCCAGCGTCCGGTACAGCAGGTACATGGTGACGCCCACCAACGCCATGCCGATGGCGTGCCTCAGGTAGTAGCTCCCCGAGATGCGGTCGAACAGATCCTCGAAGGCGTAGATCGAGCGCGTGTAGACCACGGCGAGCAGGCCCATCAACACACCCAGCGCAGCGTACGCGCCGTACACGGGCAGCGACGTGGTGGTGGCCGAGTTCAACGTGAGCGACGGGATCAAGAACGACGCGTCGGCACCGAAGAAGAGGCGCCCGACGAAGCTGGCTGCGCCGGTCGCGATCATCACCGGCACCAGGCTGCGGGCGCTGACCTCGACCAGCATGATCTCGACGGCGAACAGGATGCCGCCGATGGGGGTGTTGAAGGTTGCGGCGATGCCGGCGCCCGCCCCGGAGGCCAGCAAGGTGAGACGCTTCCACTCGGGGAGTCGCGCCCACTGCGCCAACACCGAGCCGAAGGTGGCACCGATCTGGATGATCGGACCCTCGCGGCCGACCGATCCGCCCGACCCGATGGAGATCGAGGACGCCAGCGCCTTGATCACCGCCACCGCAGGACGGATGCGGCCGCCGTTGTAGTAGATGGCGTCGATCACCTCGGGCACTCCGTGCCCTTTGGCCTCGGGCGCGAAGGTCCTGACCAGGAACGCCACCACCAGCGCGCCTGCCACCGGCACCGCCACGATGCCCACGCCCCAGGGGCTGACCGCCGCGTGCTTCAAGGTGTCGTAGACGGTGCTGATGCGGCCGTAGAAGAAGAGGTTGTGGAACAGCGCGATGAGGCCGCGGAAGGCGACCGCACCCAGGCCCGCGATGACGCCGACCAGCACCGCGTACAGGGTGAGGCGGAGACTGACTCCGGGCGGCCCGACGGTGTCTGGAGCGGCACCGCGGGCGCGGCGGTCGGAGGTCGAATCGTCCTCCGATGGATCCGTCGGGGCCGCTCGCGTAGGTGCGTCGGGCGCCGAACTCGTGCTCGTCGTTTGCGCGGGCGCTTCGCCCATGCGGTGCCTCTTCCCGTGGACGCTCAGCTCGTCGCGCTCGCCAACGCCCTCACGGCGCACGCGCCGATCGCCCGGGCAGGCAAGCCTGCGCGGCACGCTTGCCACGCCCTTCCCCGCACGACCGACGCACACGCTTTCATTTCCGTCGTCGATGCTAACACCGATTCGCCACGGGTCCGGGAACTCCACGGGTCCTACACGCACCGATCCGTTCCGACGCTCAGCGACCCGGGACGGGCACGGAAGGGCGCCGGCTCAGAGCGCCACCCAACCGTCCGACCGCCCGCTGCCGAACACCGCCTCGATGACGCGCATGTTCGCCACCGCGTCCTCGAGGGGCGTCGGCACGGGGGCGCCGTCGAGGATCGCGCGCGACAGGGCGTCGCCCTGCAGGGTGTACTGGTCGACGCGGTCGAACACCCGCTCGACCGTCTCGCCATGGCGCTCGTGCCGCAGCCGGGTCGGTCCGTCCTGCGGCGCATTGAACGGGATCTCCAGCTCGACCCGGCCCTCGGTGCCGAAGACGCTCACCGCCTGGTACGGCGCGAGCTGCGTGCTGCAAGTGAAGGTCGAGGTCCCGCGACCGAAGTCGAGGATCGCCGACGAGAGCCGGTCGACGCCCAGGCCCGGGTCGAACTCGACGGTCGAGACGACGCGCCGGGGCTCGGCACCGAACACGAAGCGCGACAACGAGATGGTGTAGCAGCCGATGTCCATGAGCCCGCCGCCGCCGATGTCGGACATGTTCCGGATGTTGTCGGGGTCGAGCTTGAAGTACGAGAAGAACGACTGGATGGTGCGCAGCTCGCCGATGCCTCCCTCGTCGACGATGCGCTTGAGCTCGAGCCACTGCGGGTGGAAGCGGTACATGAACGCCTCCATCACCTTCAGCTCCGGGTGGCTGCGCGCCGCTTCCAGCAAGCGCTCGCCTTCCGCGGCGCTCAGGCCGATCGGCTTCTCGCACAGCACGTGCTTGCCGGCCTCGATCGCGCGGATCGACCAGGGCACGTGGAGATGGTTGGGCAGCGGGTTGTAGACGACGTCGACCTCCGGCGAGGCCAGCAGCTCCTCGTAGCTGCCGTAGGCGTTCGGGATGCGCAACCGGTCCGCCGCCGCCCGAGCCTTGCCGAGGTCCCGCGACGCGATGGCGCTCACCTCCGCCAGCCCACTCTTCTGCAGGGCGGGGATCACCTTGCCGACGGCGATGTTGGCCGTGCCGAGAACGCCCCAACGAACCTTGCTCACGTGTCTCTCCCTTCGGATGTCGGTCGGACCTCCCGACCGGATGCCACGCAGCTCGGCGCAGCGATCCCCTTCAGGCGTAGCGGTCGGGGCTGAGCGCTTCGAGGGGCAGGCTCGGTCGCTTCCCCTCCAGCAGCTCGCCCACCAGCCGGCCCGTCACGGGCGCCAGCGACACCCCCATCATGGCGTGGCCGGTGGCGACGATCAGGTTGGACAGGCGGCCCCCCCTGCCCAGATAGGGGAGCCCGTCCGGGCTGCACGGCCGGAAGCCGTACCACACCGGAGCGCCGGCGAAGGCCTCGGCCGTGAACGCGGGGAACGCGCGCAGCACGGACTTCACGATGCCGCGCATGCGGCTCGCGCTGACCCCTTCGCGCACGCCCGTGATCTCCATGGTGCCGCCGAAGCGGACGCCGCTCGCGAGCGGCGTGATGGCGACCCGTCCCTCCGACAGCAGGGCAGGCGTGGACGGACGCTCCGGCGGATCGCTGAGGGTGACGCTGTAGCCCTTGCCGGCGCGCAACGGCAGGCGCAGGCCCACGTCACGGGCGAGCCCGTCGGACCACACCCCGGCGGCGAGCACCACCTCGTCCGCCTCGATCGTCGTCTTCCGGTAGGACGCGCCCGGGAGCGCATCCGGTGCCGCCCCCGCCGCCCCATCGCCGATGGCCTCGGTCACCCGTACCCCGGTCACGCGGTCGCCCTCGATCGCCAGCCCATCGACCGGCGCACGCCAGCGGAAGCTCACCCCGAGCTCCACCAGATGTGCCTGCAACGCGCGCATCAACCGGCCCGGGTCCAGCTGGGCGTCCTCGGGGAAGTAGACACCGCCGACGACGTCGAGCTGCACGCCCGGCTGGAGCGCCTCGACCTCGCCCTTGCTCAGCACGCGGGCGGCCATCCCCAGCGTGACGGCCCGGGCCACGACCCGCGCCTCGTCCTCCAGTCCCTCCTCCGTCACCGTCATCCCCAGCACACCCGTCTCCTTCAGGTCGAAGGGGTTGCCGAGGCGTTCGGCCAGCTCCCGGTAGCCCTCCTTGCCGGCGCGATGCAGGTCCCGCAGCAGCGGACCCGCCCGGCGCGCCCGCTCAGGCGTCGAGGCGCGCCAGAAGCGCCAACCCCAGGCGAACAGCTCGGGGTCGAGCGCGGGCCGCACGTAGAAGGGGCTCTCCGGGTCGAACATCCACTTCAGCCCCTGCGCCACCGCTCCCGGCGCGGCGAGCGGCACCACGTGGCTGGGTACCACCAGACCGGCATTGCCGTAGGAGGTGGTGTCGCGCTCGGGTCCCTCGCGGTCGACGACCGTCACCTCGAAGCCGGCGCGGCGCGCGTGCAGCGCGCTGAACAGGCCGACCACGCCCGCGCCCACCACGACGACGCGCCGGCTCACCGGATGCCTTCGCGGAACGGGTCGCGCGCGTCGAACAGCAGGGTGGTCTCCGCCGTCACGAACGCCTCGCCGGTGACCGTGGGGATCACCCGGCCGTCGGCATCGAGATCGTAGCGTGCCTCGAAGCGGCTGCCGATGACGCTCTGTTGCCGCCAGCTCTCCCCCGGCCGCAGACGGCCGTCGGCCTGCAGGCAGGCGAGCTTGGCGCTGGTGCCGGTACCGCACGGCGAGCGGTCGTAGGCGCCGCCCGGGCACAGTACGAAGCTGCGGCCGTCGGCGTCGTCCGCCACGTCCGCCGCGCGGGCGAACAGCTCGACGTGATCGATCTCGGCACCGCCCTCGCCGCCGACACCGGACGCCGTCAGCGCGCGCCGCACGGCCCAGGCGAACTCGGTCAACTCGTCGATGCGCCCGGCCTCGACGGCCTGGCCGTGGTCCTCGGTCAGGAAGAACCAGTTGCCGCCCCACGCCACGTCGCCGCGGACCCGCCCGTACCCCGGAACCTCCACGGGCACCGACTTCCGATAGCGGTAGGCGGGCACGTTGCGTACGCTCACCCTGCCGTCGTCATGCAGCTCCGCCTCGACCGGCCCCACCGGCGTCTCGATGCGGTGCCGGCCGGGACCGATGCGCCCCAGGTGCCGCAACGTGGCGACCAGGCCGATGGTGCCGTGGCCGCACATCCCCAGCATCCCAACGTTGTTGAAGAAGAGCACGCCCGCCGCCGCGGAGGGGTCGACCGGCTCCTGAAGCAGGGCGCCGACCAGCACGTCCGAACCGCGGGGCTCGTTGACGACCGCCGAGCGGAAGGTGTCGTGATCGCGTCGCAGGCGCTCCAGGCGCTCGGCCATGGAGCCACTCCCCAGCTCGGGGCCGCCGGCGATCACCACCCGCGTGGGCTCGCCCGCCGTGTGGGAGTCGATGACGTGCACGCGTTGGACGTCCACCGTGAGCTCCTCCGCACCCCCGGCGTGGCCGGGTGCGCCCGCTGCGATGCACGCTCGCCGCGCACGCTCCGGGAGCGCGGCCTTGATGCATGACGGACGCGGGCCATAGTCTACACGGTGACAGACCGCCCCCGACCCGCTCCGAACGCCGCTGCGGGACCGGGACAACGCCCCTCCCCCAGGCAGAGGCCCTCCTCCTCCGCCGCGAAAGGAGATCGCGCATGCCAGCGAGCCCTCTGCAGACGCCATCCTCGCCCTCGAGCACCGGCGTCGATTGGCGCGGCGTCCTCCCCGCCATCACCACCCCCTTCGACGCCGACCTCCAGGTCGATCACGCCTTCCTCGCCGAGCACGCCCGCTGGATGATCGACCAGGGCTGCGTCGGCGTGGTCCCCGGCGGCTCCCTCGGCGAAGCCGCCACCCTCGCCTTCGACGAGAAGGTCGCAGTGGTGCGTACGCTGGTAGGCGCGCTCGACGGACGCGCCCCCGTCATCCCCGGCGTCGCCGCCCTCGCCACCACCGAAGCGGTGCGCTTCGCGCGGGCCGTCGAAGCGGTCGGCGCCCGCGGCCTGATGGTGCTGCCCCCCTACGTCTACAGCACCGACTGGCGCGAGATGAAGGCCCACGTCGCCGCCGTGCTGGAAGCGACCTCACTCCCCTGCATGCTCTACAACAACCCCGTGGCCTACACCACCGACTTCACCCCCGAACAGGTGGCCGAGCTCGCGACCGAGCACCCCAACCTGGTCGCCGTCAAGGAATCCAGCACCGACGTGCGCCGCGTCACCGCCCTACGCGCGCTGACCGGCGAACGCCTCGAGATCCTGGTGGGCGTCGACGACGCCATCGTCGAGGGGATCGCGGCCGGCGCCGTGGGCTGGGTGGCGGGGCTGGTCAACGCCTTCCCAGCCGAATCCGTGACCCTGTTCGAGCTGGCGCGTCAGGGCCGGACCGAGGAGGCGTTCACGCTCTACCGCTGGTTCCTGCCGCTGCTGCGGCTCGACACCGTGCCGAAGTTCGTGCAGCTCATCAAGCTGGTGCAGGAGCGCGTCGGGCGCGGCAACGCGCGCGTGCGTCCGCCACGACTGGAGCTGTCCGGCGAGGAGCGCGCCGAGGCCGAACGGGTCATCGCCGTCGCGCTCGCCGCCCGCCCCGCCCCGACGGGCGCGGCGTGATGCCGCGGACGTTGAAGGGGCTCTCCCTGATCGGCCTGGCGAGCGCCCAGCCCGGGGAGCGCACCTTCCATGCCGCGGACGCCCGCACCGGCGAACGGCTCGAGCCCGCCTTCCATCCCACCCGCCCGGCCGATCTGGACCGCGCCGCCGCCGCCGCCGAGCACGCCTTCGGCGCCTACGCCGCCACCCCACCGGCGGAACGCGCGGACTTCCTGCGCGCCATCGCGGCCGAGCTGGAGGCCCGCGGCGAAGCCATCATCGAGCGCGCCGATCGCGAGACGGCGCTGGGCGACGCACGCTTGACCGGCGAGCTGGGCCGGACCGCCAACCAGCTCCGGTTGTTCGCGACGCTGCTCGACGAGGGCGACTGGCTCGACATCCGCATCGACGCCGGAGACCCCGGGCGGACCCCCGCACCCAAGCCCGACGTGCGCTCGCTGCGGCGCCCGCTCGGTCCGGTGGCGGTGTTCGGAGCCAGCAACTTCCCACTGGCGTTCTCGGTGGCCGGCGGCGACACCGCCTCCGCCCTCGCCGCCGGCTGCCCCGTGATCGTCAAGGCGCACCCAGCCCATCCCGGCACGTCCGAACTGGTGGGTCGCGCCGTGCGCGCCGCTGCGCGCGAGCAGGGCATGCCCGACGGGGTGTTCTCGCTGCTGTTCGACGACGGCTACGAGGTGGGGCAGGCGCTGGTGCGCCACCCGCTGGTGCGCGCCGTGGGTTTCACCGGCTCGCGCTCCGGCGGACAGGCGCTGATGCGGCTGGCCGGCGAGCGACCCGATCCCATCCCGGTCTACGCGGAGATGAGCAGCGTCAACCCGGTGTTCGTGCTGCCGCTGGCGACGCGCCGCCGCCCCGGACCCATCGCCGACGCTCTGCTGGCGTCGTTCACACTGGGAGCGGGGCAGTTCTGCACCAATCCCGGCATCGTGCTACTGGAGGCCGGCGAAGCGGGTGACGTGCTGCGCGATCGGCTGGTGGAGGGCGCCCGCAAGGCCGAGGCGCACGCCATGCTGACCGCCGGTATCCACCGGGCGTTCGGCACCGGCTTGCAGCGCCTGGCCGACGCCGGCGCCCGGCGCCTGGCCGAGGGCCACCGTGCGGCCGGCTTGACGGCCGCCAGCGCGGCCGTGTGGGAGACCGACGCGTCCGCGGCCGTCGACGACCCCCGCCTCACGCAGGAGGTGTTCGGGCCCAGCACGGTGCTGGTCCGTTACCGCAGCGACGACGAGCTGCTGGCGTTCGC
Source organism: uncultured bacterium (assembly GCA_964616005.1). GTDB lineage: Bacteria > Deinococcota > Deinococci > Deinococcales > Trueperaceae > JASBRS01. Next base: position 26,580 of record CAZTTB010000013.1, read on the forward strand.
CGGCGTCATGGAAGGGCAACTCACCGCCACGCTGCACGGCGAGGACGACGAGTGGGAGCGCTATCGGCCGCTGGTGGCAGCGCTCGAGCGCAAGGCCGGCCGGCTGCTGGTGAACCAGGTCCCCACCGGGGTCGAGGTGTGCCGCGCGATGGTCCACGGCGGCCCCTACCCCGCGACCTCCGACGGCCGCACCACCTCGGTCGGCGCGCGCGCCATCGAGCGGTTCACACGGCTGGTGGCGTACCAGAACTTCCCGAAGGCGTTGCTGCCGAACGAACTCGCCTAGGTCCGGCCGCAGGGCGTCGGCGTCGGCACCCTCGACCGCCGGCGTCGAGCGTGCGCCGGGCGACCGCTCCTGCCCGTAATGCGTAAGCTTCAGGACGCAACGAGGCTGGGGCTGGCGACGCTGGCGCGCTCGATCAGAGTTGGGTAGAGGACGCGCTGATGGGCAGGCACACCGGGAGCGTCCATGCGGGCGAGAAGCAACTCGACCGTCTGCTGACCCAGCGCCAGGAAGTCCTGCCGGACCGTCGTGAGCGGAGGTTCGTAGTAGGCGGCCTCGGGCACGTCATCGAACCCCACCACGGAGACGTCGCGCGGCACCCTGCGCCCTGCTTCCCGCAACGCGCGCATCGCTCCCAGCGCCATCTGGTCGTTGCCCGCGAACAGGGCGGTGAACTGCGCGCCCCGCTCGAGAAGGCGCCGGGCTGCCTCGTGGCCGCTCTCTGCGGTCCAGTTCCCCTCTACGCTGGCTCCCGGCTCGAGCCCGGCCTCGGACAGCGTCGCCAGCCACCCATCGTGGCGCTGTTTCGCGCCGCTCCACTCTATGGGACCGCTGATCTCCGCGATCGCACGATGGCCGCTGTCGATGAGGTGGCGCGTAGCGAGCCGCGCACCGTAGTGCTGGTGAATCACCACCGAGGGAACGTGCTCGCCCAGCATGGCGTCGATCATCACGTAAGGAACGCCGATGAAGTCGCTCATCTCCTCGAGGTGACCGCCCCCCGCGGGGGTGATCAAGACCAGCCCGTCCACGAGCTGATTCCGCAGTGTGGCAACCTGCTCCCGGAGCACGTCGACGCTCAGGTCGGCAACCGCGGCATACACCAGCCCGTACCCCTTGGTCTTGAGGGTCGCTTCGATGTGCGCGACCATCTGCGACGGGCCGTAGTGCGTTGTGCCGTAGCCGATGATGCCCACTGTCTTGGAGCGACGCGTGGCCAGGCTCTGCGCAACGCGATTGGGAGCGTAGTCGAGTTGGCGGATGGCGTCGAGTACTCGCGCCCGCGTGGCCGCCGCCACGCTCGGGTGCCGGTTGACGACCCGCGAGACCGTTTGATGCGACACGCCCGCGAGCTGTGCCACGTCATGAAGCGTCGCCCTTCGCTGGTTGTCAGACGAACCCATGCTCTCTCCGATTCTCGACTCCGACGAGCCTGTCAGCCGCTGTGACACTGAGAACGCTCACATCATATCATCGGGCAGGAGGTGCGCAACCGAGCCGATGGCGGCCCTGGCCCACCCGAGCGGAAGCATTCCGGGAGACCTCGCCGAGAAGCGTGGAGCGCAGCGCCACAGAACAGAATCGACCAGAGCCTTGACGTTTCTCGTGAAGGGTCGCTATTCTGAGAGCGCTAACAAGAAGGCGTGACGTCCCGACATGCGCCGGGCCGGGCAGGGTTGACGTGCGCCGGCGAGGCACCGGCAGGAAGGGCGGGAAGATCCATGTACACCATCGGCATCGACTTCGGTACGGAGTCGGCCCGCGCCCTGCTGGTGCGCGTCTCCGACGGCGCCGAAGTCGCGACCGCCGTTCACCCCTACGGTGACGGCGTGATCGATGAGCGGCTGCCGGGTGGGCCCAGGCTGCCGCTCGACTGGGCGCTGCAGAATCCCGACGACTACCTCGAGGCGATCCGTCAGACGGTCCCGGCCTTGCTCCGCCAGACTGAGGTCGACCCGGACGATGTCGTCGGGCTCGCCATCGACTTCACCGCCTGCACCATGCTGCCGACGCTGGCCGACGGCACGCCGCTGTGCCGGTTGCCCGACTTGCGCAGCGAGCCGCACGCCTGGGTCAAATTGTGGAAGCACCACGCTGCCCAACCCCAGGCCGACCGCATCAACCAGGTGGCCCGCGAGCGCGGTGAGCCGTGGCTCAGGCGTTACGGCGGGAAGATCAGCAGCGAGTGGTTCTTCAGCAAAGTCCTGCAGATTCTCGAGCAAGCCCCTCACATCTACCGCCGCGCCGACCGCCTGATCGAAGCCACCGACTGGGTCGTCTGGCAGCTGACCGGCGTCGAGACCCGAAACGCCTGCACGGCCGGCTACAAGGCCATCTACCAGGACGCCAGCTTCCCGAGCCGGGACTACTTCGCGGCCCTGCACCCTGAGCTCGAGGATGTTGTCGACAGCAAGATGTCGCGCGAGCTCGCTGCGCTGGGCGGCAGGGCCGGTGGACTCACGGAGGAGGCGGCCCGCTGGACCGGCCTCCGGCCCGGGACGCCTGTCGCCGTGGCCAACGTGGACGCCCATGTCACGCTGCCGGCCAGCGGTCACGTCGACGCCGGCACCATGGTCATGATCATGGGCACATCGACCTGCCACGTGCTGGTCGGGGACGAGTTGCACGAGGTCGAGGGCATGGCCGGCGTGGTCGAGGGGGGCATCGTGCCGGGCATGTACGGCTACGAGCTGGGGCAGAGCGGCGTAGGCGATATCTTCGCGTGGTATCTGGAGAACGGCGTGCCCCCCGAGTACCACGAGGCCGCCGCTCGCAAGGGCATCGGCCTGCACGCCCTGCTGGAGCAGGAGGCACGCACTCAGCGTCCCGGCGAGCACGGCCTTCTGGCGCTCGACTGGTTCAATGGCAACCGCAGCATCCTCGTCGATGCCGAGTTGGGCGGCCTCCTCGTGGGGATGACGCTGGCGACCCGGCCCCCCGACATCTACCGCGCCCTGCTGGAGGCGACCGCCTACGGCACCCGCCTCATCATCGAGACGCTGGAGAACGGCGGAGTACCGGTCACACGCCTGGTGGCCGCCGGCGGGCTACCGGCCAAGAACCCGCTGATGATGCAGATCTACGCCGACGTCCTGGGGCGCGAGCTGAACGTCATCGGCAGTGAGCAGGGCCCCGCGCTCGGCAGCGCCATGCACGCCGCGGTCGCCGCCGGCGCCTACCGTGACATCCGGGAGGCAGCCGAGCACATGGGCTCACTCGCGCCGACCACCTATGCGCCCGTCGCCGAGCACAAGGCCGTCTACGACCGGCTCTATGCCGACTACCTGTTCCTGCACGACACCTTCGGCCGCGCCGCCGACGACGAGCCCGGCGGCGTCATGAAGCGGCTGCGCAGGCTGGCTCGCGAGGCGGCGCGGGCACGCGAGGAGGTCGCGTCGTGACCTGGGACGATCTCCGCCGGGAGGTGTCGGGCCTCCACGCCATTCTGCCGGCCGAGCGCCTCGTCGCCTGGACCAGCGGCAACGTCAGCGGTCGCCTTGAGGGCGAACGTCGGATGGTGATCAAGCCGAGCGGCGTGCCCTACGAGAGCCTCACGCCCGCCTCCATGTGCGTCGTGGACGTCGACGTTCTGACGGTGGAAGGCGAGCTCAAGCCCTCGTCGGACACGGCCACCCACGCGGCCATCTACCGTGCCATGCCCGAGGTGGGGGGCATCGTTCACACGCACAGCTCGTACGCCACGGCCTTCGCAGCGCTGGGCCGGGAGATCCCTTGCGTGCTCACGGCCATGGCCGACGAGTTCGGTGGCCCCATCCCCTGCGGCGGCTTCGAGCGCATCGGGGGCGAGGAGATCGGCCTGGAAGTGGTGCGGGTGCTGAAGGGGCAGCGCTCGCCGGTGGCGTTGATGAGGAACCACGGCGTCTTCGCGGTCGGCGCCACCCCGAAGGCCGCCGTCAAGGCCGCGGTCATGTGCGAGGACGTGGCTCGCACCGTGCACCACGCGATGCAGCTCGGGAGCCTCGAGCCGCTCGCCCAGGAAGACATCGACGCCCTGTACGAGCGCTACACCAACGTCTACGGCCAGTGAGGCCCACGCCGGCACCGGCGCGCCGAAAGGCAGGACCATGAGCGATCCCAACCGTCCAGACATCTGGTTCCTGTGCGGCTCGCAGCACCTCTACGGGCCGGAGACGCTGGAGCAGGTGGAGGAGCACGCCCGCACCGTCGCCGCCGGCCTCGCTGACGCGCCCGGCATACCTCTCGACATCCTGTTCAAAGGCGTACTGACCACTGGCGACGACATCGCCACGGCCTTGCGCGAAGCCACCCACGACCCCGCATGCGCCGGTGTGATCGTGTGGATGCACACGTTCTCCCCCGCCAAGATGTGGATCCGCGGGCTCACGGCACTCGGCAAGCCGCTTTGCCACCTGCACACGCAGTTCAACCGCGAGCTGCCCTGGGACGCCATCGACATGGAATTCATGAACCTCAACCAGTCGGCGCACGGCGACCGCGAGGCGGGGCACCTGCACACCCGCATGGGGCTCCACCGCAAGGTGGTGGTAGGCCACTGGCAGGACCCCGCCGTCCGCCAGGCGCTGGCTATCTGGGCGGCCGCGGCGCACGCCTGGTGGGACCTGCAGGGCGCGCGCATCGCGCGCTTCGGCGACAACATGCGGCAGGTAGCCGTCACCGACGGTGACCGGGTGGAGGCGGAGATGCGCTTCGGCTTCACCATCGACAACTATGGCGTCGGCGACCTCGTCGAGCGGGTCGAGGCGGTGGGCGAGCGCGCGGTCGGCGAGCTGGTGGACACGTACCGCGCCGAGTACCACGTGGCCCCCGAGCTTGCGGCCGGCGGCGCACGGGAGAACTCGCTATGGGACGCTGCGCGCATCGAGCTGGGCCTGCGCGCCTTCTTGACGGAAGGCGGCTTCAAGGGCTTCACCACCAACTTCCAGGAGTTGCACGGCCTCAAGCAACTCCCCGGGTTGGCCGTCCAGCGTCTGATGGCGGAGGGCTATGGCTTCGGCGCCGAGGGCGACTGGAAGCTGGCCGCGCTGCTGAGGGCCACCAAGGTGATGACCGGGTCCGCCTCCGGCACCTCCTTCATGGAGGACTACACCTACCACCTGCCCGCCGGCGGGGAACAGGTGCTGGGTGCCCACATGCTCGAGGTGTGCCCGTCGATCGCCGCCCACACCCCTTCGCTCGAGGTTCACCCGCTGTCCATCGGAGACCGTGAGGACCCGGTCCGCCTGGTCTTCGACGCCCGGCCCGGCGCCGCCGTGAACGTTTCGTTGGTCGACCTGGGCGACCGCTTCCGGCTGATCGTCAACGAGGTCGAAGCGCTCACCCCGCCGCCGCTGCCGAAGCTTCCGGTGGCGCGGGCACTGTGGCGGGTCAAGCCGGACTTCCAGACCGGCGTTGCCGCCTGGATCCACGCGGGCGGCGCCCACCACACCGTCTTCAGCTACGCGCTCACCACCGAGCACGTGGAGGACTTCGCTGAGATCGTCGCCGTCGAGCTGGTGGTCATCGACGGCAGTACCGAGCTACGTGCATTCAAGCGTGACTTGCGGCGCGGCGATCTCGCCTACGGGCCTCGGTCCGGGTCATGGGGATGACACCTCAGCCGTTCGAGTAAGGAACGGTACGACCCGCGCGAAAGAGGTCCGGTACCGCTGCCCGTGAGATGGTCGGGCGATTGGTACCGGACCTAGCCTCGTCACATCGGCCGCCATACCTCAACGGCGGAACGGGCCATGGTTGCCGTCCCCAGCAGCAGTTACTGCTTCAGGGCGGCGGAGATCTGGCCCTGTGCCGTGTTCAGCGCGTCCTGCACGGATTGGGAACCTGCCAAGGCGGACTGTATCGCGGTCCACACCGCCTGGGAGACCTTCGGGTACTTCACGCCCAAGCCGAGCGTGCGCGGATGCGCGTTCTCGGTCTGGTTGACGTAGACCTCCCACTCGGGGCCGGCCTGCTGCACGTATTCCTTCGCTACGGCGACCTTGGCCGGAAGGTACCCGAACAGCTTCGCGAGCTTCAATTCCATCTCTGGCGTCTGCATGCCCTGGATGTACTCGAAGGCCAGCTGCTGTGCGGCACTGTTGCCGCTGTTGCTGATCATCCAGTCCTCGCCGCCCAATGGCACGATAACGTGCTGGCTGGGATCCCGCACCGGGACCGGCACGATCCCGAACTGCTTGCCGTAGTACATACCGTTCTGGTTGAGCGTCGGGAAGTTCCAGGGTCCGTTGACCATCATGGCGGCCTTGCCGGCGATGAACTGGCTCGACGCTGCGGGCGTCTGGCTCCAGTTGAGGCACGACTTGGACGCCGACCCGTCGTCGATGAGCTGCTTCCACAGACTGAGGGCCTGAACTCCCGGCGCATCTGCGATGTTCTTGAATGTGAAGTCGCCGCCGTTGCTCCAGAAGAACGGCTCCCACTGCCAGGTGGTGTCTTCGGCAGCCTCGCACGTCAGTGCGATGCCGTAGTGATCCTGGGTCGTCAGCGCCTTGGCGGCCTTCACCAGATCGTCCCATGTCTTGGGAGGCTGGACCTTCGCGGCCTTCAGCATGTCGATGTTGTAGATCAACGCGATCGAGTTCGCGCCTGCAACCGGCAAGCTGAAATACTTGCCGTCGGACAGACCCTCGTTAATGACAGCCGTGTAGTACCCTTCGGTGCTGAATCCCTTGAGGTCGCTCAGGGCCACGACCTGGCCCGTCGAGATCATCGTCGACACGAACGGGTTGTCGACGGCCAGCAGGTTCGGCAGCGCACGACCCGCGGCTTGGGTCAACAGCTTCGTGTCCAGGTTCGCGAACGGCACATACTGCCGCTTCACCGTCACGCCCGGATGTGCGGCCTCGAACTGCTTGGTGTAGTCGGCCAGCGCCTGGATCTGACCCGGAGTGTTGAAGTAGTCCTCCTCGGTGAGCGTGATCGAGTTCTGCGCCTGCGCCAACCCGATGACAGCGAACATGGTGGCCGCGAGGACGGCCAGTCCACCCAACGGAATCCTTCTGAGTACATTCACAACGACTCTCCTTTCTCGATTTGCTGCGGAGCGTGACGTCGAGCGCGTCCTGAGCAGTCAACCAGTCAGGCTTCCTGTCTTGGGTTCATCTACCACTCCCTCCACTCCGCAAGACGGTGGGCTCGGTTCATCACTACCCCTTGATCGAGCCCGCCGTGAGGCCGCTCGCGATATACCGCTGCGCCACGACCAACATCACCCCGGCCGGCACCAGGGCGAAAGCTGACGCGGCCATCACGGCACCCCAATCGGTCGAATAGTTCCCGAGATAGGTGTAGATGCCCAGCGTGATCGGCTCGATGCCGGCGCCATTGAGGATGGTCAAGGCGAAGATGAAGTCTCCCCAGCCGTTCAGGAATGCGAACACCGCCACCGTGATGACGGCCGAACGGGCCAGTGGGAGCACGATGCGGCGGAACGTGGTCCACTCGGAAGCACCATCGACTCTGGCTGCATCCATGAGTTCGTTGGGCAGGCTGAAGAAGAAGGCGCGTAACACCAGGATGGCGAACGGAATGGCGTACGTGCCATCGGCTAGTACCAGCCCTACGAAGGTGTTCACCAGGTGGATCCAGTGGAAGATGATGAACAGCGAGGTCGCCAGGACGATGGAGGGAACGATCTGGGCTATGAGCAGGGAACTGACGATGACGACCGTGACTCGCAGGCGGTATTTGGAGAGCGCGTAGGCTGCCGGCACGGCCACGGCCAGGGCCAGCAGCGCTGTCCCCACAGCGACGAACAGACTCGTCAGCACGTTGCCCGATTGCGCGCGGAAGACGGTGACGTAGTTCTCCAGCGTCGCTCTGTGGGGAAGCCAATAGAAGGTGCCGCTGAACAGCGTTTCGGTCGACTCGAACGAACCGACGATGATGGCATACACCGGGAACAGCACGACCACTAGGGCAACCGCCGCCGCGAGAGCACGGAGCCAGCGAACGGCCGTCGACCGCTGCGGGCGGGTCATCGGTCAGCTCCTGAGCTGCCCCTCAGGGAGTCCCGGCCCAGCCACAGGTACAAGGGGGAACAGATCAACGCCAGCGCCAGCAGCACGTTGTTGAGAGCTGCACCTTCGCCGAACGAGAACTGCTGGAACGAGAGGTTGTAGGACCAGGTCGTGATCAGCTGGCTGGAATTGGCCGGTCCCCCTCCGGTCAGGCCGATGACGAGGTCGAACACCTTGACGGTGAACACAAATCCGAGGAGCAATACCACCTCGATGACCGGCAGGATGATCGGCACGATCACGAGGAAGAGCCGTTGCCACGGCCCGGCGCCATCGATGGTGGCCGCTTCCATGACCTCCGTCGGGACGTCTTGAATCGCACTGTAGAGCAGGACGGTGAAGAACGGCACTCCGAGCCAGATGTTGGCGATGAGGACAGTCCACAGGGCCAGGTGCGGGCTGTTCAGCCAGTCGATCGGGTGGTGGGCCAACCCAAGGGCCATGAGGACCTGGTTGACGGCCCCGCCTTCGGCCTGGAACAGGAACTTGAACATGACACCGGTCACGAAGAGGGGAAGGAGCCAGGGCACGATGACGAGCGAACGTCCCAAGGTACTTCCCGGGAACTCGGTGCCGAACAGCAAGGCGAGGGCGAAACCGATGATGAACTGGAAGAAGAGGGATCCGCCCGTGAACTCGAACGTTTGGATGATCGCTTTCAGAGTCGTGGGATCATGAAAGATGAAGTGGTAATTGGCGAGTCCAGCGAACGGAGCGGCGAACTTGGCGATGGTGGCGGGAGAGGTCCGTTCGAAGCTCAACATCAAGTTGTAGACGATCGGCAGGAAGAACGCGAAGAGCAGATAGGCGATTGCGGGGCTCAGGAAGAGCCATCCGGCGAGTTGCCGCTTCTTGCGAGCCGACAGCCTCGGCTGCCGGTCGCCGCCGGCGGGCCGAGGCCTCATCGCGGCAGCCGTGCCCTGCGGTTCCGACACCCCAGCGTGCGAATGGGTCTTCCCGCTCATGCGAGACAACTTGTCCCCCGCTCCCTGACCATCGCTATACAGCCACCCGCCAGCGGCTATTCGCCACTGGGCGACAGGTCCGTGATACCGCCACCTGCCCGCAGGAAGACCGGGATACGCTCCAGTGGCGCGTCCGCTGTCACCCACCCGTTCTCCTCGACCGGCTCGCCGGTCCAGGCGTCAAGCCACGACGCCCCTATGGGCAGGTACACGCGGCGCTCTCGCGCTCCCAGCGTCGTCACCGGCGCTACCAGCACATCCGGCCCGAACATGAACTGGTCGCGCACCTGCCACGCCGCCGACTCCTCCGGGAACTCCAGGAAGAGCGCTCGCATGGGGGGAAGCCCTGTCGCACTGGCTGTGGCCATCTGCTCCATGACGTACGGGCGGATCCGTTCGCGCAAGGCCAGCTGGTCGCGGATCAAGCGGTATGCCTCGTCCCCGAAGGACCACACTTCATTGGGTGCCCCGGTCTGATCCGAGCCGACCAGGGGCCCCGGCTCGCGAACGCCGTGGAGCCTGAAGAGAGGGCAGAAGGTGCCGAACTGGAACCATCGCACCACGAGTTCCCGGAAGTACGCCGAGGCTGGGTCACCGCCCCTGAATCCTCCGATATCGGTTGTCCACCACGAAATCCCCGAGATGCCCATGTTCAGGCCGGCAGGAATCTGTGCGGCGAGGGCTTCGAACGTGGACTCGATATCGCCCGACCAGACCGCAGCCCCATAGCGCTGGCTGCCCGCCCAAGCGGACCGGCTGAGCAACAGCACCTCACTCTCGCCATCCCCTCGAAGACCCTCGAAGAATCCTCGCGAATGCTCGCGAGGATAGACGCCCTGCACCTCCGAGCCTTCGCCCAGGAAGTACCTGGCACCCTCGGGGTTGTCGGCCAAGATCTCCGGCTCGCACGCGTCCAGCCAGAACGCCCGGATGCCATAGCGACCATAGCCGGCCTTGGCCTTCTCCCAGACAAAGCGGCGAGCCTCGGGGTTGGTGGAGTCGTAGAAGCGCATGAACACCTGACCGTCGGTGCCCTTGTCCCAGAAAGCGAGGTGCAGTGGCAAGCCCGAGAGGCTGCGCACCAGGAGGCCGCGCCGATCCATCTCCGCGTAGTCGTCGCTGTTGGGGTTGACCGTCGGCCAGATCGACACCATCAGCTCGACTCCGAGGTCTCGCAACTCCTCCACCATCGCTTGCGGATCCGGCCACTCCGCCGGGTCAAACCTCCACTCACCCTGGCGCGTCCAATGGAAGTAATCGCAGACGATCACCGACAGGGGGAGGCCGCGCCGCTTGTACTCGCGGGCGACCTCGAGGAGTTCATCCTGGTTCCGATAGCGCAACTTGGACTGCCAGAAACCGGAGGCCCACCCCGGCAACATGGGGGGCAACCCCGTCGCCCTCACGTAGTGGCCAACGATGTCGGCGGGTGTCCGACCCGTCGTCACCCAGTAGTCGATCTGCCGGGCCGCGTCCGCGGCCCACCGAGTGTGGTTGGTGCCCAGTTCGACACGGCCGACCCCTGGCATGTTCCACAGCAAGCCGTAGCCTCGGCTGGAGAGAGCAAACGGCACCGATACCTCGGTATTGCGCTGCACGAGGTCGATGACGGCGCCCTTCTGGTCCAGGAGGCCGTGCTGGTGCTGGCCGAGCCCATAGAAGCGCTCCGCCGGATAAGCATTGAAGGTGACTTCGCTGCGGTACAGGTCGCCTCCGGCGCGGCGATAGCGCCGCTGCGGAGGCGACGTGAAGTGGGGGACGCGTTCGCTGAACAGCTCTTCGCCGTCCGCGCTCAGGAACCGCACCAGAGGCGGGAAGTGGACGAATCGGTCCTCTTGGTTATCGTAGACCTCGACAACGAGGTCACCATTGCGCATCCGCGCACGGTCCCCCAGGATCTCCACCTCCGCATCGGTGGGTCCGGGCTCGCTCAGAGCGCTTCCGGGCGTCTCCCCTATGGACGTCCCGAGCGTCGAGCGCACGCGGGCGCCGCTCTCGCCCCACGCGGCGACCTCCAGTACTTCGCCGCTCTCAAACACCTTGAATCCATTGGTGATTGCGATGAACGTAGCCAATTCGGTTACCTAGCTCTCAAGTACGCTTCTCTCTTGGTACAAGTCCCTTGGTACAAGCCCTGCACGCCGAGTGACCGACTCGGGTGGACCGCCATCCGGTGCGTACCGCAGCCTTACGGAACCCGATCAGCACCTACCCGGCTCTCAAGCCGACGTTCGGAGGTGGCCCTTTCGCGCGGACCGCGAAGTCACCGGATCCGTGTCTGTTGGGTGCGGTCGTCCTCAACCTCCCTTCCTGTCGTCGGCCCCACGACCTCACCCTCTGCCGGGAGTTCCGAGAGTGCCGGTGGAGGCCTGTTCGATTCCACGTGCAACGCCAACCCGCACCCTCGTGACCCCCCCGGGTGAGATCCGTCCAGACGGCGTACGCAATGGCAACTCAACGGACTGCCGCCGACGAAAGACTGTGAACGTTCTCAATATAGCGACGCGGCCTGGGCCTGTCAAGACGACCGCCCTAGCTCTCACGTTCAGCAGCAGGTTTTGACCATCGCGGTTCGCCCCTCCTCGATCCACGATGACACTCGGCAAGCCTCGAAGTGCCCACAACGGAGCGTAAGGAGTGTGAGCGTTATCAGGGGTGTCATCCGATCGTGGGGGCTGCGCTGGCCGCATCCACTCGGACCTCAGGACCGTCGGGGCGCGCGATCAAGAGCGCTTCAGCCACACCGCCATCTCACCGGGGCCGCGGTGCGACCAGGCATAGTAGGGGATCAACGTCAGCCCGCCCCCGCGAAGCGCAACGACACCGCCCAGGAAGTCGTCCTCTTGTTGAGGGGTGAGCTGCGTGCTGTCTGCAAGCGCGAGGCCGAGCGCGTGACCGCCGTTGTCCACGGCTTCCGCGCAGTAGACGATCGGCCCGCGCTCCACGGCCACACGACCTGCGTCCGCCTCCACCGCGTCGTGCGCCAGTACCCTCCGCACGGGCATGGGCAGGGTCAAGGCAACCACGTCGCCCTCCAGCCACTCCCGACGGATGTCCAGGAAGCCGCCCACGACCTTCGCTTCGAAGCTCTCGCCGTTGACCAGGAGGCGAACCTCGCCCGCGGCGGGATCGAGGTAGCGATAGAGGTCGCTTGGCACGGGCCGGCCGACGGCCCACCCGGGAAGCCGTAATCTCAACGCGAACTCCGTGGGCGCCTCCGGAGCCAGCTCCAAGCGGACCTCGCCGTCCCACGGATAGTCGGTGGTCTGGGTGAGCCCCACCTCGGTCGTTCCGACGCGCACGCGCGCCTTGCCGCCAACATAGAGGCCGACATAGAGTCGATCGTCGCGGACCGCGTACACCCATCCGGGCAGCGACGGCATGGCCCGCACCACGTTCGTCGGGCAGCACGACACCTGGAACCAAGGGCTCCGGGTGGCGCCTTCACTCACGTTGAAGGCGAACCGGCCGTCGGACGACAGCGGATTGACGTAGAAGAAGCGATCTCCGCTCATGGCCACGCCGGAGAGGAAGCCGTTGTAGAGCGACCTCTCGAGGACGTCCAGATACCGTGCCTTGCCGTGGAGCAGAAACATGCGGTGGTTCCACATGATGTTGGCGAAGGCGGCGCAGGTCTCGGCATAGGCCGTGTCGTTGGGTAGTTCGTACGCCTCGCCGAATGACTCCTGGTCGTGACGAGCGCCGATCCCGCCGGTCAGGTAGAGCTTGCGCCCCACCACGTTGTCCCAGATGCGGTCGATGGCGTCGAGGAAGCCGGGCGCCTCTGCCAGCGCCGCCACGTCCGCCATCGCCGAGTACATGTAGCCCGCCCGCACCGCATGGCCCACCGCTTCCGACTGCTCCACCACCGGCAGATGGTCCTGGGAGTACGTCCCATAGAGCTCGCGCTCGCCGACCTGGCCTCGCGCCTCCAGGAAACGCTGGGCCAAACGCAGCAGCCGTTCGTCTCCGGTAACACGGTAGAGCTTCACCAGGCCGATCTCAATCTCCTGGTGTCCCGGCGCAGCCAGCCGCCCCTCGGGCCCGAACTCGCTCTCGACGAGGGCGGCGCTCTTGAGCGCGATGTCGAGCAGGCTGCGCTTGCCGGTTGCGGCAAGGTGCGCGGCTGCGGCCTCATACAGGTGCCCGAGGTTGTACAGCTCGTGGCTCATGTAGAGGTGGCTCCAGCGCTCGAGACCCTCGACATCGGTCCTGAGCGTGCTCCCCGGGATCGCCCGCGAGGTGTAGAGGTACCCATCGTCCTCCTGGGCCGCCTGGATGAGCTCGATCAGCCGGTCCAGCTCTGCTTCGAGTTGAGGGTTTGCTTGCGTCTGCAGCGCGTAGGAAGCCCCTTCGATCACCTTGAAGACATCGGAGTCGTTGAACTGCGTCCCTACGTGCACGCCTTCCGCCGCGCCGGCAGCACGGACGAAGTTCTCCACCCGATCGGTCTCCTCACAGCGGGCGAGGGTGTACGGCACCGTCACCGCTCGGTGCGTCTCCAAGCGCGGCCGCCAGAACGCATCCTGCACCTCGACGCTCGTGAACGGCACAGGCTCGATGGGGTAATCACGGAAGCGTCGTTCTCTGGTCCGGGTACTCACAACGAACTCCCTTCGCCTGGATTCGAGGTGCGACAACGGTCGCGCCTGTTGCCGGGCCGGATGGCGCCCCGCTCCCTTGGGCCGAATCAAGTGTCTAGCGCGGCTCGTGGGCGACCACCTTGCTCGCCGCGAGAGAACCCTTTGGGAACGTTCACATTCTAGCATGGCGGCCGCTAGAGGCTCGAGCCGCCGAGTCCACATATGTGCGACGGGGACGCGGGAACTCAATCCTCAGCCTGCCGGCACCTCCACCATCACCTTGCTCACCCGGTCCTCGTAGCGGGTGTTGAGCTCGAAGGCCTCGGCGGTCCGCTCCAGCGGGAAGCGGTGCGATACCAGCTCATCCAGCGCCACCGCTCCCGAGGTCGCGAGCTCGATGGCGCGCGGGTAGGTGTGTTGCATGCGGCGCACCAGCCGAACGGTGAGCCCCTTGCGCCTGGCGGTGGAGTGCTTCATCGCCAAGCGGTCGTCACCGGGGATGCCGGCCAACACCACGCGCCCGCCCAGGCGCGCCAGCTCGGCCGCCACCGCCACGCTCTCGTCCGCCCAGGCGGCCTCGATAGCGACGTCCACACCGCGGCCAGCCGTGGCCCATTGCACGGGCTCGATCGGGTCGCTGGCATCCGCCACCAGGTGTGCCTCCGTCGCACCCCAGGCGCGCGCCATCTCCACCCGCCAAGGAAACCGGTCGAAGGCGTACACCGCACCCGCGCCCGACAACCGCGCCAGGCGCTGCACCAGGAGGCCGATGGGACCCGAGCCCAGCACGGCCACACTGTCTCCGAGCGAGAGATGCGCCAGCCGGACGGTGTGCAGCGCCACCCCCAGCGGCTCCAGCAACGCTGCCGCATCGTCCGAGAGCGTGTCCGGCACCGGCACGCAGACGCCTCCGGGCACCCGCATGCGCTCCTGAAGACCCCCGTCGTCGGGGTAGAGCCCCAGGAACGCCTTGACCGCCAGGTTGGGGTGCCCGGCCTCGTACTGCTCGTGGGTGACGTCGGGGATGTTGGGGTCCACCGCCACCCGCGCCCCGACCGCCAACGGCTGATGCGAGGCGTCCAGGGCTCCCTCCCCCACCGCCAGCACTCGGCCCATGAACTCGTGGCCCATGACCACCGGGCGGGCCACCTCGGTGTCGCCGATGCGCCCGTCGAGGTAGGTGTGCAGGTCAGAGCCGCACACCCCCACCGAGCTCACCTCCAGCAGCGCCTCCCCCGGTCCGGGCGGGCCCGGATCGGGCACTTCCTCTACCCGGATGTCACGTGCGCCATGCAGCCGAGCGGCCCTCACGGGGCCGCCCGCTCAGTGCTCAAGATGCGTGTCCAGACATGTGATGCCATCGTGCCTCAGGGTAGCGCCCCGGCGCTACTTCGGCCTTCGCATCAACAAGGCATAGATCGACACCGAGATGGTGATGATGGCTCCGTAGATGAGCTGCGTCCAGAAACCGGTGAGGCCGATGGCCACGATGCCGGCCTCCAGCGAGCCGATGATCAGCGCGCCGAGGAACGTCCCGAGGATGGTGCCCATGCCGCCGAAGACGGAGGTACCACCCACGAACACCGCGGCCAGCGCCGTCAGCAGGTAGCCGGTGCCCTGGTTGGGCCAGAAATAGGTCACCTCGAGGGTGGAGAGGATCCCCACCAGCGCGGCGAAGAAGCCCACCTGGATGAACGCTATGGACTTCACGCGGTTGACGTTGATACCCATCATGCGCGAGCTCTCGGGGTTGTCGCCGACGAACAGCAGATGCCCGCCGAAGCGGTGCCGGTTGAGCAGCAACCAGAACACCACCCCCAGTCCCAGCATCCAGATCGCCTGCGCCGGGATGACGCCGAACAGCCGCCCGACCGCGACCTCGTAGAGGAAGTGGCCGCGCGCCGCGGACAGGGCGATGCCGTTGCCCGCCGCGACCACGTTGGTGAGGCCGCGGAACAGGAACATGGTACCGATGGTGGCCACCAGGGAAGGGATGCCGATATTCACCACCAGGATGGCGTTCACCCATCCACAGGCGATGCCGGCGGCGAGCCCCGCGACGCTCGATATGAGGAGGTTGTGGGTGGCCGCGAAGGTGGTAGCGAACACCCAGGAGCTGATGCCCAGCACCGACGGGAAGGACAGGTCCATCTCGCCGAGGATGACCACGAGGGTGACCGATAGCGCCAGGATGCCGATGAAGGGCACCGTCGACATCAGCGAGTAGTAGATATGGGCCCCCGTGAAGACCCGCGGGTTGCCGATCAGGAAGATCGCCCAGACCAGGATGAACACGAAGAAGATGCCGGTCTCTAGGGTCGAACGGATGCGGAAGCGCGGCCGAACCGGCTTCGCGTCGGCCGCGGCGTCAGGCGGTTCGGGCCCGTCAGCCATGGCAGCCTCCCGGCAGCGGGCTCATGTGAGCTTCCCCGTGCGAGCGAGCCGGACCATGCGCTCGGTCAACTCCTCCTGCGTCACCTCGGACTTGGGGAATTCCGCGGCGATCTGGCCGCGGTCGAGGACCACGAAACGGTCGACGACCGGGTAGACCTGCAGCATGTTGTGGCTGATGACGATGGCGGACTTGCCCTGGCTCTTGATGTCGCCCACGAAGGCCAGGACCTTCTGGGTCTCGGACAGCGACAAGCCCATGGTGGGCTCGTCGAGGATGATGAGGTCGGCGTTGAAGTGCAGCGCGCGGCCGATGGCGATGCCCTGCTTCTCGCCGCCGGAGAGGAACAACACCGTCGAGTCGGTGTCGATGGCCTTGGAGGTGAAGCCCATGTGCTCGCGCAGCAAACGTTCGGTCTCCCGCTTCTCCTTCTTGACGTCGATGAAGCCCGCCCAGTTGGCGATCTCGCGGCCCACGAACATGTTGCGCCACAGGGTCTGCTGGTCGCCCAGGGCGCGCTCCTGGTAGACGGTCTCGATGCCGAGCTCTCGCGAGCGCCTGACGGAGTGGATGGTGATGCGCTCGCCCTTGTAGAAGATCTCGCCGCTGCTGGGCCGGTGGACGCCGGTGATGATCTTGATCAGCGTCGACTTGCCCGCGCCGTTGTCGCCGACCAGTCCCACGATCTCGTTGCTGCCGACGTCGAAGTCGATGCCGCGCAGGACGTTGACGCGTCCGAAGGATTTATGAACGCCTCTGAGCTTCAGGAGCTCAGAGGCGTTCATGGTGGCCGTTTCGGTCATGCGGTTCCCGTCCGGCTCGCCAGGCGAGCGGCTAACGGATGCCCTGGTCGACGAGCGACGCGATCTGGTCGATGTTGTCCTTGGTGACGAGGGCACCGCCGGTGTCGATGTGCAGGCCGGAGAAGCCGTACTCCTTGGTGAGGCAAATCTGCATGATCGGCAGGAAGCCTTGGAGCCAAGGCTGCTGGTCGAGGACGACGCTGATGTAGCCCTCCTTGATGCCGCTGACGGTGGCGGGGGTCATGTCGAAGCCCGCCATGGTGATCTGGCCGGGCTTCACGCCCGCCGCCTGCAGGTAGGTGGGGATGGTGGCGGTGAGGGCGCCGTGGTCGACGACGATCAACTTCACGTCGGGGTGGGCGGCGATGTAGCCGCCGATCACCGAGGTCCCCTGCGAGGGGTCACTGTTCACGGCGTCGGAGATCTCGATGTAGTCGACCTTCATGCCCATGTTCTTGAGCGTGTCCAACGCACCCTTGGTGCGCTGGCCGCGCGTGCCCTGGCTGAGCAGGCCCCACACCATGACGCGATCGCCCTTCTGCAGGTTGGCGATCTTGGCGGCGCCCTGGGCGACCATGACGCCCGACTGGTAGAGCTCCTGGCCGACGTAGCCGAAGCCCTGGGCCTTGAACTCCTGCTCCGCCTTGGGCAGCGTGGTGTTCTGCGAGGTGACGATGATGCCCGCCTTCTCCGCGTCCTGGATCAGGGGGTCGAGCGCGTCGTCACCAGGGTGGCCCATCACGGCGATGCCGTCGGGCTGCCGGGCGACCGCGTTCTTGAACTGCGCCACCATGGTGCTCGGGATCCAGTTCGACCAGACGTAGTCGACGCTGGCTCCGGTGAGTTCCTGGGCTGCCTTGGCGCCACGGTAGACGGTCGACGCGAAGGGGCCGCCCTCCGGGCCGCCGGGGAAGAACGTGATGTTCACACCCTTGCAGAACTGCTGACCCACCGGCGCCTTGGCCTGTGCGCTGGCAAGCGACAGCCCCGCGACGAGAGCAATCGCGGCCACCGAAACGAGGAACTTCCTCATGGAACCAACCCCCCTACGAAAAGCGTTCCTGGTCCTACGCCGTGCCCCGGACCGGATGCCCGCCGACCGGCGTCAAGACGCTCGGGGAACCTCACCTGAAGGCGAATGTTAACGTTAAAATACCACCTGGCCGAAAACGAGTCAAGGAGCCGCCGGAGCCGCATCCGCCACGCCCAGAGCGGCACCGCTAC
Source organism: uncultured bacterium (assembly GCA_964616005.1). GTDB lineage: Bacteria > Deinococcota > Deinococci > Deinococcales > Trueperaceae > JASBRS01. The sequence continues at coordinate 44,569 of CAZTTB010000013.1, forward strand.
GGTCCTGAACGCTCACATTCCTCGTTCTCAACGGAGGGCGGCCATGCTCAGCGTCGGCACAAGGCCCACACCGCCAGCCCGACGGCGCCGAAGGCGATACCGGCCGCCGCCACGCCGCTCCAGCCGAAGCGCGAGAAGGCCAGCGCAGCGGCGGCCGAACCCAGCGCGCCCCCCAGGAAGAACGTCGTCATGTAGGCGGTGGTGAGGCGGCTGCGCGCCTCGGGTCTGAGCTGGTAGATGGTGCTCTGGTTGAGGACCTGCGTGCCCTGGACTCCGAGATCGAGCAGCACGACGCCCGCCACCAGCGCCGGCAACGCGTGGGGGAGCGCCCCCATCAGCACGAAGGCGCCCACCGTGAGGGCCAGGAAGGCGCCGGTCCCGGCGCGGCTGCGGCCGCGGTCGTGCAGGTGCCCGGCGAACGAGGCGGCGAGCGCGCCGGCCACCCCGAGCAGGCCGAACAACCCGATGACGCCGTCGCCGTAGCCGTAGGGGGGCCGCGCCAACAGGAACGGCAGTCCCGTCCACAGCACGCTGAAGGCACCGAACACGCTCATGCCGTAGAGCGCGCGCCGGCGCAGCAGCGGTTCCTCGCGCACCAACCGTCCGACCGAGCGCAACAGCGCCGGATAGGCCAGTCGCGCTTCGCCTCGACCCGGAGGGAGCAGCAGCCACAGGGCGACCGCCTGCGCCAGCATCAGGCCGGCCGCGATGCCGAAGAGCGCGCGCCACCCCAGCGCGTCGGCCACGAAGCCCGCCGCGACCCGCGCCAGCAGCACCCCGAGCAGCAGCCCGGTCATGACCCGGCCCAGCACCCGCCCCCGGTCGGCGTCGGCGGCCAGGTGCGCGGCGAGCGGGACCAGCACCTGGGCCACCACGGCGGTGAGGCCGATGGCCGCGCTGGCGACCTGGAACAGCCCGAAGCTCGGCGCCAGCGCGGCGCCCAGCAGCGCCAGTGACGTGAGCACCGACACGCCCGAGATCAGCCTGCGGCGGTCCACCAGATCCCCCAGCGGCACCACCAGCACCAGCCCCACCGCGTAGCCGAGCTGGGTCACGGTGACGATCAAGCCGGCGCTCCCGCCTGCCAGGCCGAAGCTGCGACCGAGCGTGTCGAGCAGGGGTTGGGTGTAGTAGAGGTTGGCCACCGAGATGCCGGTGAACAGGGCGAGCACCAGGGTGAGCGGCGAACCTGCGCGCAGCGGCACGGCGGGACTCCTCTCCGGCTTCGCCGCCGGGCCCGCATCCCCGACGGCGGCACGGAGGGCAGTCTCGCACCCCGTGGACGACGCGAGAGTAGCGCGGCGGCGTCCACATCGACCTCCGTGGCCGGCAGAACATGAGCGCCGCCGATCCGCGACGAAGATGGAGAGCCAGGGAGGGGACGCGCTCCCTCCCCGCCGAACGGATCGCTCGAACGTAGCAGCGCACCGCAACGTCCGACGAAGGAGGCAGCATGCAACGACGCAAGCTCGGCAAGGAAGGCCTCGAGGTCAGCGCCCTGGGACTGGGCTGCATGGGCATGAGCGAGTTCTACGCCGGTGGCACCGAGAGCGAGTCGATCGCCACCGTCCACCGCGCCATCGACCTCGGCGTGGACCTCTTCGACACCGCCGACATGTACGGCCCCTTCACCAACGAGAAGCTGGTGGGGCGCGCCCTGAAGGGCCGGCGCGACGAGGTGGTGCTGGCCACCAAGTTCGGCAACGAGCGCCGCCAGGACGGCTCGTTCGTGGGCATCAACGGCCGCCCCGAGTACGTCCACAAGGCGTGCGACGCCTCCCTGCAACGCCTCGGAGTCGACACCATCGATCTGTACTACCAGCACCGCGTGGACCCCGCCGTCCCCATCGAGGACACCATCGGCGCCATGAAGGAGCTGGTGCAGGCGGGCAAGGTCCGCTACCTCGGCATGTCCGAGGCGGCGCCGGCCACCCTTCGGCGTGCGCACGCGGTGCATCCGATCAGCGCCCTGCAGACCGAGTACTCGCTGTGGTCGCGCGAGCCGGAGGACGAGATCCTCGACACCGTCCGCGACCTGGGGGTCGGCTTCGTCGCCTACAGCCCGCTGGGACGCGGCTTCCTGACCGGGCGCATCACCGCCTTCGAGGACCTCGCCGAGGACGACTACCGCCGGAACTCGCCGCGCTTCCAAGGGGAGAACTTCGCGCGGAACCTGGAGCTGGTCGAGCGGGTGCGCGAGATCGCCGACAGCCGAGCGGTGACCCCGGCCCAGCTGGCGCTGGCCTGGCTGCTGCACCGGGGCCGGGACATCGTGCCGATCCCCGGCACCAAGCACCGCGCGCGTCTGGAGGAGAACGTGGCGGCCGCCGACATCGCCCTCACCGAGGAGGAGGTCACTCGACTCGACAGCGCCGTGCCCGTGGGTGCCGCCTCCGGCGCGCGCTACCCGGAACGGGCGATGGCGGCGCTGAACCGCTAGTAAGTTCCGGTTGGGCCCTGCGCCGGCACGGGGCCGGCGCGCCTGCGTCCGCTGCGTATCATGCGGTCCCAGGAGGCCGTCATGCCGCAGGTGCGCGTCACGCCACTCGAGATCGCCCGGCTCCGCTTCGACCTTGGGCAGGACTACGGGCTGCCGGCGCGCCATCCCGCCGCCCGGGCGGTCGAGCTACCGGTCCTCGCCTACCATCTCGCCCTGCCCGGACGCTCGGTGCTGGTCGACGCCCCGAGCTACCAGACGGACACGACGCCCGAGGCGTACCGACTGCCCGGCTTCCTGCCACCTCCGCCCCTCCTCGAGCAGCTCCGCTCTGCCGGCATCGATGCCGCCGATGTCAGCGACGTCGTCATCACCCACGCCCACTTCGACCACCTGGGGGCCCTTGCCCGAGGCGACGGGCCGGAACGGTCGCCCGCTTTCCCGCACGCCCGGCACTACCTCGGCCGCTCCGAGTGGGACCCCGACGCGTTCG
>CAZTTB010000014.1:0-44733 GCA_964616005.1 uncultured bacterium
AGGCGGCCGTCGAAGCGATCATGAACCAGGTCACCCACACGGCGATCGTCGACGGCACCGACGAGGACACGCTGCGCAAGTTGGGCTGCAGCAACTTCGACGCGGTGGTCGTGGCGATCGGCGACAACCTGGAGGCGAACATCCTCGCAACGGTCGCCGCCAAGAGCGCGGGTGCGACCCGCGTCATCAGCAAAGGGGTCAGCCTGCTGGCGGCACGCGTGCTGGACCGGGTCGGCGCGGACGAGGTCGTGCGACCGGAGCACGACATGGGGGTGCGCCTGGCCCAGCAGCTCGCCACGCCCAGCATCGTCGACGCCTTCAAACTGGGTGAGAACCACGGCGTGGTCGAGATCGAGGCCGAGGATGCACTTTGTGGGCGACTCTCGGAGCTGCGCCTCCCCAACCGCTTCGGGGTCCAAGTGATCGCCGTCAACCGTGGCGGCAACCTGGAGATCAGCCCGCGCGCCGACCACGAGCTGAAGCGCGGCGACCGAATCGTGATGATCGGCAGCAACGACGCCATCACTCGCCTGCGGGAGTACCTCAGCAAGTGAGCGCCGGCGCGCTGGTTCGCCCGCGCCGCCCGAGTACACTGCGTGCCAACGACCGCGGCCCCGTCTGGGTGGGCGCCTGCGTCCGGGCCGCACGCCAGCTGCCAAGGTAGTCCGTCCCGGCCTCGACTTCGGGGGGCTACGCTGGTGTCGGATCCGTACCCCGCGAGCCCCCAATCGCCCCCCTTCCTACGCCCCGCGCTGTCAAGACAATGGCCGTCCCGCGCGCAACGGACCGAGGAGGTGGGATCGATGCGCTACAGGACGTATGCCAGTCTCCGCCGAGGCGCAGCGCGCTCACGGCTGGAGCGCCTGCTGGAGACGTTGAGCCGGTACGACTGCGTCGCCCGCCTCGACATCGAGAGGCACCGTCTCGTGCTCGAGCTCCCCGAGGACGACTTCGAGTGGATCGTCACCGGAGGGCTGGCGGACCTGCTCGCCAACTTCGTGGACTGCCTGGCGTGGGAGCCGCGCTTCAGCGAAACCCGCGGGGCGGACCGTCCCCGCTTGCCACCGCCTGGAGCGTCGGCCTGAGCTGCCGTCTCCGGGGGCGTGGCCACCCCGTGTGAAGGCGTCGATTACCGGAACCGTCGCTCACACCAGCGTCCACAGCAGGTACACGTTGAGCACCACGATCATCGCCGCCACCGCCCAGCTCGCCAAACGCGTGAGCCGACCGTTGACGAAGCTACCCACGATCGTGCGGTCCTGCAGGAAGAGAAGAAGCGGAACCAGCGCCAGCGCGATCCCGAAGCTCAGCACCACCTGACTGAGGACCAGGATGGCGGTGGGGTCGAGCCCCAGCAGGATGACCGCGAACGACGGCAGCAACGTGACCGTGCGACGCACCCATACCGGGATGGTGAAGCCGACGAAGCCCTGCATGACCGTCTGTCCCGCCATCGTGCCCACCACCGACGAGGATATGCCGCTCGCCAACAGCGACACCGCGAACACGGCGCTCGCGGCCGAGCCGAGCAGTGGGGTGAGGGTGCGGTAGGCGGTGGTGATGTCGGCTACCCCTTGGTTTCCGGTGAAGTGGAAGGTCGCCGCCGCCATCGCCAACATCGCCATGTTGACGAACCCGGCGACACCCATGGCGATGGCCACGTCCCACTTGGTGAAGCGGTAGATGCGCTTGGCCTGCTCCTCCGACGTCGGGCGGATCCGGCCCTGGGTGAGGGCCGAGTGCAGATAGATGACGTGCGGCATCACGGTAGCCCCGAGGATGCCGGTGGCCAGGTAGACGCTCTGACTGCCACGGAAGCCGGGCACCAGCATCCCCATGGTGACCGCTCCCATGTCGGGGCGGCTCAGGAGCAACTCGAGGACGTACGCCAGCGCGATCACCGCCACGAGCACCGTGATGACCGCTTCCAGCGGCCGGAAGCCGAGCCCTTCGATGGTGAGGATCGCGAACGTCGCCAGACCCGCCAACACGGCGCCCATCCACAAAGGCAGGCCGAACAGCAGCTGGAACCCTAGTGCGGCGCCGAGGAACTCCGCCAGGTCGGTCGCCATGGCGATGAGTTCGGCTTGGACCCAGTAGAACCAGACCACGGGCCGCGGGTAGCGCTCGCGGATGACCTCCGGCAGGTTCTTGCCGGTGGCGATGCCCAGCTTCGCCGACATGGTCTGCACCAGCATCGCCATCAGGTTGGCCCACAACACCACCCACAACAGCTGGTAGCCGAATTGGGCGCCCCCCTGGATATTGGTGGCGAAGTTCCCGGGATCGACGTAGGCGACCGACGCGATGAAAGCCGGACCGAGGAACGGCAGCAGCCTGCCGGGGCCTTGCCAGCGACGCCTCGGCCCCTCGAGTGCACGCTGCGCCTGCTGGTTCACGCGCCGGTCCATGACACGCTCGCGCGACGGACGTGACGGCTCTGCATCGACCACGCGTGCAGCGCTCACGGCAGGGGGTCTGGGGTTCGCTCGTCGCTGCATGCTTCGGATGTCCTCGTGGCGCCTTTCGGTCGGAGACCGCGGGACGGCGCGCCGCCGCATATCGGCTCGGCGAACCCAAGAATTAGGTGCGCCGAAAAAAGCATACCGCTGCGGCGCGCGCCTGTCAAAGGCATGACCGCGGCGGAGCATCGGGCATGGCCCGGCGTCGGCCGCCATCGCAGAGCCGTGGTAGCCTCCGGACACCGAGGGACCGATGAGCGAGGATCGCGACGAACTCGAACGCATGCGCCGTGCGCTGGAAGCGAGCGGCCGGTACCGCGTGCTCGAGCGCTACGAGAAGCCTGCGCGCTACCAGCCGGCGCCCGCGGAAGACGTCGAGGTGCGAACCGGCCTGTACGTCGACGTGGAGACCACCGGGCTGTCGTCCTCGCAGGACCGCATCATCGAGCTCGGTCTGGTGGCCTTCGAGTTCGATCGCGAGGGCCGCATCTACCGGTTACTCCACGAGCTCTCGGCCTTCGAGGATCCGGGAGTGCCGCTCCCACCCGAGATCATCCGCCTCACCGGCATCACCGACACCATGGTGGCAGGCCGGCGCCTTCCCGAGGACGAGATCGCCGGCTGGGTGGACCGGGCCCATCTGGTGATCGCCCACAACGCCGCGTTCGACCGACCCTTCCTGGAACGGCGCCTGCCGGCGTTCGAGCGACGGGCCTGGGCGTGCTCGCAGCGTGACGTTCCGTGGCACGCCGAGGGCTTCGAGGGACGCAAGCTCGAATACCTCGCCATGAAGCAAGGCTTCGTGTTCGATGGGCACCGTGCCGCGAGCGACTGTCTGGCGGGGATCCACCTGCTCAGCATGCCGCTTCCCACCAGCGAGCGCCTGGCGCTCGACGTGCTGCTCGAGCGCGCGCGCCGCAAAGGGGGCCGGCTCTACGCGGTCGACAGTCCGTACCGGACCAAGGACCTCCTCAAGGCCCGTGGCTACGGTTGGAACGGCCGCGTGTGGTTCCGCGACCTGCCCTCCGACCAGCTCGAGGCCGAGGCGGCGTGGCTGCGGGCCGAGGTCTACGGCCATGCCGTGGACGTCCCGGTCTTCCCGGTCACGGCCTTCGAGCGCTACTCAGCGCGCATCCCCCAGTTCCCGCTGCAGGACACGCCCCGCCTCTAGACGCTGCCAGGCGCGAGGCGACCGTGTAGGGCGACGCAGCCCCGCCACCCACGCGACTTCGTATCGTTGGGCATGACTATGCGGCGGCCCGGTTGCGCAAGCTGTTCCATCGTTGCGGACGGGGCGGTCAGGGCAGTCTGAGCGACCGCACGCCTGCTCGCTGCCGCGCATTCCCGCTGCGGCTCGTCGAACAGAGCTACCCTTCTCGGAGAGGTCCCCCGTGAAGCCACGATTCACCGCCCTGTCCCTCGCCCTCGCCTTCGTCCTCGTCGGCGTCGTCCTGTGGGCATCCGCCTGGCGGTGGCTCGGCCTGATGTCGGTGGGCGTCGGCGCAGCGCTGGCGATCTACGTCCTGCTCCGTCGCCTGCGCTGAGCGATCCGGCCCGGCATGTTAACGGGCGTCTAACCCGCGGCGTGCATCCTGATCGTCGGAGGTTGCGCGAACCATGAACGTACGTCGCGTCTTGCTTTTGTCCATCACCACACTCGCCGCAGGGGTTGCAGGCTACACCCTGCTCGGCCTGCGAGCGCCCAAGCACGCACCGCCTTCGCAGATCGCTTCAGCGCCGCAGCAAGCGGACGCAGGCACCATCATCGCCGTGGGTCCTGACGGCACGCTGTACGCCATCCGCGCTCCGATCGGGACCTTCGGCTCCGGCGGATCGACCTCTGGCGGCGCCTTCCGCGAACGCGAGAACCAGGGAGTATACGAGCATGGCTACGAACACGAATAACGCTCCGCGACAGCGCGACGGCGAGGGTCCCGCCACCGTCGGCTCCCATGCGAGGGTCGCCCGGCCCGAACCGCGGCCTTCCCGCAAGCGCAAACCGCCGTTCGACAAGGAACGTGCCACGCTGTGGCTGTTGACCCTGAGTCTGGGGCTGGGGTTCGGCGCGGTGCTTCGTGTCGTCGAGAGCGGCAACCCGACCGCGGCGGCCGCCTCGAACAGCCAGCTGGCCGTGCAGCGTACCCAGGTTGCCGGTTACGGTACAGCCGGGACGATAGCCGCCCCGACTCAGAACCAAGGCGTGATGGTGCTGCCGCAGAGGACCTTCTCGGCGCGCGCCACCACTCGGATGAGCTGATGCCCGGGCTCGAGCCCCTTCCCGCGACCGCGCCGCGCCTTCGCCCGGCGCCGGAGTCGGATGCGAGTTCCGCCCTGCCGGAGCGGACCTTCCGCGCGCTCGGCACGACCCTGCGCGCGCTCGGCACGGGTGGCGACCGGGTCGAGGCGGAAGTGCGCCGTCTCGAAGCGATCCTGACGCGCTTCCACCCGTCTCCCCTGACGCACCTCAACGAACGGGGATTCCTGGACGACCCGCCTCCAGAGCTGACGGCAGCCGTGCGACATGCACTCTCGGTGGCCGAAGCGACCGACGGGCTGCTGACGCCCCTGGTCCTTCCAGCGCTGCGCTGGGCCGGTTACCGCGACCCGTGGCCGGCTCCGGCCCGTCCCGGCGTAGGGCCCGCCCCAGCCATCGCAGACTGGCGAGCGGTGTCGGTGAGTGACGCCGTCCTCCGCTTGCCGGAGGGCGCCTCCATCGATCTGGGCGGCACGGGCAAGAGCTGGATCGCGGAGCGGTGCTTCCACCTGCTCACGGGCGAAGCGCTCCTCGATGCGGGCGGCGACGTCCTCAGCCAGTCGGAACGAACCGTCGCCATCGACGTGGCGAACCCCTACCAGGGCGAGCCGCTACAGCTGGTGCTCCCGCCGGGCCGCTGGGGGGCAGCGACCTCCGGCGTGGTCGAGCGAGCCTGGCGGGGCGGCCACCACCTCATCGACCCCCGCACGCACCGGCCGGCGGACACCCGCTTCGTCCAGGCCACGGCCGTGCACCCCGACCTTCGACGCGCGGAGGTGGTGGCCAAACTGGCCCTGCTCGCGCCCGATGACACCGCACGGCTGGAGGACGCCGCCGTGCTGATCGCCTTCGACGCCGCGGGAGCACCCTGGCGTCACCACGCATCCGGACGCTGGGAGCGCGCATGACCCAAGATCGTCGCATCGCCTCGTTCAACGAACTGCTCGCCGCAGTGCTGCTCGTCGGCGTCGCCCTCACCTGGGCCATGGCGGCGCGCAGCGCCACGCCTGAGGGACTGGCCTGGACCCTCAACCGCCTGGCTGGGGTGGCGGCCTACGCCTTGCTCGCACTCTCGGTCTCGCTGGGTGCGGTGCTGAAGAGCCGCTACCTTCCCGGTTGGCTGGCGCGGCCGCTGCAGTACGGCTGGCACGGTCTACTCAGCGGCTTCGGGCTGGCGCTCACGGCGGTGCACGTTGCGTTCGTGACGGTCGATACCCAGAGACCCCAGTCGCTGGCCGCCGTCTTGATCCCGGGGCACGCGACCTATGCGCCGTTCGCGCTGGCGCTCGGCACCCTCGCCGCCTACGCTGCGCTGGCTGTCTACCTCTCCTTCGCCGCACGTTCGCGGCTGTCCCGCCCGGTATGGACTGGGCTCCATTTACTGGCGTACCCGGCATTCGCCCTGGCAACGGTCCATGGCTGGTTGGCAGGCAGCGACCACCTGATCGGCATGTACCTCGCCGGCACGGGCCTGGCGGTCGTCGCCACGGTGCTGCGGCTGGCGGAGCCCCGCGAACGGAAGCGACCGGGGCGCGCGTAGCGCCCGTCGGAAGTAGGCTGGAGCATGAGGCTGCTGTTCGTCGAGGACGATGCGCGCATCGCTGAGCCGACGGCCGAGGCGTTGCGCGAGGCGGGGCACCAGGTCACCTGGGTCGTGGACGGCGCCGAAGGCCTGACCGAAGCGCGCTCGGGGAACTATGCCACCATCGTGCTGGACGTGATGCTGCCGGAGCTCGACGGCTTCGATCTAGCCCACGCGCTGCGCCGCGAGGCGATCAACACGCCGATCGTCTACCTCACCGCGCGTGGCGAGCTGGAGGACCGGGTGCGCGGGCTGGATCTCGGCGGCGATGCCTACCTGGTCAAGCCGTTCGAGCTTCCCGAACTGCTGGCCACCCTGCGGGCCGTGGCCCGGCGCGCGGAGACGGCCGGCAGCGCTCGCCTGTCGTTCGCCGAAGAGGCCGGGCGCATCGACACGCGCACCCGACAGGTGTGGTGGCAGGGCAGCGAGATCGGGCTCACGGCACGCGAGTACGAGCTGCTCGAGACGCTGGCGCTGACGCCGGGTCGCTGGTTCACCCGGGAGGAGCTGCTCGACCGCGTGTGGGGTCCGGACTTCATGGGCGAGCCCCGCATCGTCGATGTCTACGTCAGCTACCTGCGTCGCAAGCTGGCCGATGACGCGATCCACAGTGGCCGTGGCAGGGGGTACCGGGTCCCGTGACGATCCGCTGGCGCATGGCACTGGCGGTCGCCTTCCAGACCGCCCTGCTGCTGCTCGTGGTGGCCGCGGTGTTGTACCTGGCACTGCAGCGCTTCCTGGTCGTCGGTGAGGAGCGGCGCCTCGACAACGCCGTCGGCCTGGTGGACATGCAACACGATCTCGAGCACAGCGACGGCGACCCCTCCGAGCTGACCCTCGGGAGCGAGTTCCCGTCCGGCGTGGCCGTGCGTGTGCTGAACGGCGACAAGATCCTGCGCCAAACCCCGCAATTCCCGAACGTGCCGACGGACCTCCCGCTCGGCTACACCCGCGTCGACGGGCACCAGGTGTTGACGCGCCAGGTGATGTCCAACCAGCGGTTGGTCCTGCTGCAGGTGGCAACCGACCTCGGTGCCGTCCATGAGCCGTTGCGCGCCTACCTGCGGGCGCTGCTGGTGACCCTCCCCATCATGATGGTGCTGGCTGCCGTGGCCAGTGCGCTGACGGCGGGACGGCTGCTGCGCCCCATCAAGTCCCTGCAGCGCGCCGCCAGTTCCATCGGCGGTAGCGGCGACCTGCTACAACCCGTACCCGGCGCCGAGGCGCACGACGAGTTGGGGCGCCTGGCCGCCACCCTGCAACAGGCCTTCCAACGGCTCAACGCCATGATGGAGCGAGAACGTGAGTTCACGCGGGCGGCTGCCCACGACCTTCGGACGCCCCTCACTGCGCTCCAGGCACGCATCCAGGGCGCGCTGGCACGGCCGCGCGACGCGGGGCACTACCGCGACACCCTGTCGGAGCTGGGCAGGGACGTGTCACGGCTGTCGCGCTTGACCGAGCACCTCCTGCTGCTGGCGCACGACGAGACCGCCTTCCATCCCTCCCCCACCGACCTGGGGCGTATCGCTGGCGACGCGGTCGACCGTGCGCGCTCGCGCTCGCCACAGGTCAGCATCGAGTTCGACGCGCGCACGGCGCCGGCCGTGATCGGCGACGCCCTGTTGCTCGCCCACGCCGTGGACAACCTGCTCGAGAACGCGGTGCGCCATGGCGGAGGCGCACCGGTGCAGGTCGTCGTCGAGGGCCGCGCGGACGGCGTGTCGCTCCAGGTCGCCGACGCGGGTCCCGGTGTGTCCAGCGAGGCCCTCCCGCACCTGGGCGAGAGCTTCTTCCGCGGTGATGCGGCCCGTGCCGGCGAGGGCAGCGGACTCGGCCTCGCCATCGTGGCGCACGTCGTGAAGCTCCATGGGGGGCACTGGAGCGTCGACAGCTCACCCGGACACGGGTTCCGCGTGACGGTCGTGCTTCCCGCGCACGCCGACGGCTGACCGGTCCACCCACCCGGAGGCCGGGGCGAGCACCGGACGCACCCCGGAGAAGGCGTGGGCGCAGCGCGAGCGGTCAGGCCTCCTTGGCCAGGAAGCGGCGCACCTCCTCCAGAGGGCGTGTGTTGAGCACGGCATCGGCGCTCAGCCAGGCGCGTCGTGCCTGCTCGACCCCGAAGCGCATCGCGCCCAGTTGACGCGTGTTGTGCGCGTCGCTGTCGATGACGATGGTCAGTCCCTTGTGGCGCGCGGCGAGCGTGTGCACGTCGCTGAGATCGAGCCTCGCCGGCGAGGCGTTGATCTCGACCGCCACTCCGTTGGCGACGCAGGCATCGAACACCGCATCGAGGTCGATGGCGTAAGGGTCGCGTTCCCCCAGTAGGCGCCCGGTCGGGTGCGCCAGGACGTTCACTTGGGGATGCGATACCGCCTTCACGACCCGCGCGGTCTGCTCCGCCTCGCCGAGATCGAAACGTGAGTGCACCGAAGCGATGACGATATCGAGGCGCTCCAACCACGCTTCCTCGAGGTCGAGGCTGCCGTCGGCGAGGATGTCGACCTCGAGGCCGCGCAGCACTGCGATCCCGTCACGGCCCTCCAGGATGGCGTCGAGTTCCCGCCACTGGCGCGCCAGCTTGGCGGCGTCGAGCCCACCCGTCATCCGCAGCGCCTGGCTGTGATCGGTCAACGCCAGGTAGGCGTAGCCTAGCGCCTCGCAGGCCACGATCATCTCCAGCACGGAGCTCTTGCCATCGGACCAGGTGCTGTGCATGTGCAGGTCGCCGCGCATCGATCCGGTCGTGATGAGCGCCGGCAGGCGGTGCTCGCGCGCCGCCTCGATCTCGCCGCGGAGCTCACGCAGCTCCGGCGGGATCCAGTCCATCCCGAAGGCCCGGTAGACCTCCTCCTCGGTCGAGCCGGCCAGCCGTCGGGCACCATCGCGGTCCTCGCCGGGCTCACCTCCCTCGAACAGGCCGTACTCGTTCAGATGCCAGCCGCGGTCGATGGCGATCTGACGGAGCCTCACGTTGTGCTCCTTGGATCCCGTGAAGTACATCCACGCCGCTCCGAAGCTCTCCTCGGGCACGACTCTGAGGTCGACCTGGAGGCCGCTGATGAGGCGCACGCTGGTCTTGGTCTCGCCGCTGCCGAGCACCTCGGCCACATCGTCCCGCGCGCGCAGCGCAGCGGCGGCAGTCTCGCCATCCTCGGCCACAGCCAGGAGATCGACGTCGCCGATGGTCTCGCATCGCCGTCGGTAGCTGCCGGCGACCTCGACGCGGCGGACTCCCTCCACCTGCCGCAACCACCGCAACAGTGGCTGCACCATTGCATCGGTCTCACCCAGGCGGGTTCGGCCGCTGTGTCGCCGATAGGCCTCGATGCCGCTCAGGATCTTCTCCTGGGACCTGGCGCCGAACCCTTCGAGCGCGGCGACCCGACCCGCCCTGGCCTCACGCTCGAGTTCGTCGATGCTGTGCACGCCGAGCTCCTGCCACAGGACCCGTGCCTTCTTGGGCCCGACCCCTGGAACCTCGGTCACTGCGATCAGTCCGATCGGAACGCTCGTGGCCAGCTCGTCGAGTTGGGGCAGGCGCCCTTCGCCCACCATCGTCCGAAGCTTCTGTGCGATCTCCTTGCCGATCCCCCGGATCTCGGTGAGGTCGACACCGCGCTCCAGCAGGTCGGGTACCTGCTCCTCCAGGTCGCGTACGGTCCGCGCGGCGTTTCGGAAGGCGCGGACCCGGAACGGATTGGCGTCGTTCAGCTCCGACAGCGCCGCCAGCTTCTCCAGCAACCTCGCCAGGTCGGCGTTGGTCATGCGCCACCGACCTCGACCTCGATGCCGAGCTCGGCAAGCAACCCCATGAATCCCTCCTCGTCGAGGACGGCGACGCCCTCGCGCCGAGCCTTGTCGAGCTTCGAGCCACCGCCATCCCCGGCGACCAGGTAACTGGTATGGCCGCTGACCGAGCCGGTGGCCTTGCCGCCGTGCCGCACCACCAGCTCCTGCGCCTGGCCGCGCGACAGCTGGTGGAGGGTCCCGGTGAACACGAACGTGAGCCCTTCCAGGGCGCCGCTCCGCGACGTCTCCTCATTCCGGCCGGGCCGGACGCGGCCGTCGAGGAGCGCATCGAGGACGCGGGCGTTGCGAGGCTCGGCGAAGAAGTCGTGGATCTGCCGGGCCATCACCTCCCCGATCCCATCGACCGCGACCAGCGTGTCGACGTCGGCCTCACGGATGCGCTCGATGGTACCGAAGTAGCGCGCCAGCTCGCGGGCCACCGCCGCTCCAACCTCAGGCACGCCCAGGGCGTAGAGGAAGCGGGCAAGATCGGGGGTACCGGCATCCCTCACGGCCTGCGCCAGTTTGCGGGCGGAGACTTCGGCGTAGCCCTCGAGGCGCTCGAAGTCCTCGCTCGTGAGGTCGAACAGGTCCGGTAGGTGCGCGACCAGCCCGGTCTCGACCAGCTGTCGTGCGGTCCGCTCCCCAAGCCCCTCGATATCGAGCCCTCCGCGACTGGCGAAGTGCGTGAGCCGACCCACGCGCTGGGCGGGACAGTCGAAGCTATTCGGGCACACCGTGTACGGTCCGCTCTTGGTCAGGGCCGTCCCGCAACTCGGGCAATGATCGGGCATCGCGAACGGCGCGCCGCGGTCTCCCCCGCTCTCTACGCGCTCCACGACCTGCGGGATCACGTCGCCCGCTCGCTCGACCCGTACCGTATCCCCTTCGCGGATGTCCTTGCGCTGAAGGTCCTCGATGTTGTGAAGGTTGGCGCGGCTGACCGTGACCCCGCCGATGGAAACGGGCCGCAGAAGCGCGATGGGCGTCACCACGCCCGTGCGTCCCACGCTGGGGATGATGCGCAGCACCTGACTGGTCTCGACCCGCGGCGCGAACTTGAGCGCGTACGCCCACCGTGGGTGGTGCGAGGTCGAACCCAGCGCGCGCCGCGCCGGCATCGACTGCAGCTTGACGACGACGCCGTCCACCTCGTAGGAAAGCGTGTCGCGCTCCTCGACGATCCGCTGGAAGTAGGCCAGCACGCCCTCGACATCGTCGGCCTCGCCGTTCATGGGGTTGGTCGGCAACCCCCATTGCCGCAGCGCCTCGAGGAGCTCGGCCTGGCTCGCGAGGTCATCACCCGGCCGAAGGATGTCGTAGCAGTAGATGTGCAGCGGCCGCCTCGCGCTCAGCTTGGGGTCGAGCTGTCGCACGCTGCCGGCGGCGGCGTTGCGCGGGTTGGCGAAGGGGTTCTTCCCAGCGTTGATCAGCTCCTCGTTGACGTCGTCGAAGGCCTCCAGCGGCATGAAGATCTCCCCGCGAACGGCGATCTCGGGGAGCACGGCACGCTCGTCACCACGCAGCCTCAGCGGTACCGGCGCGATGGTGCGCACGTTCGCCGTGATCACCTCACCGCGAATGCCGTCGCCACGCGTGACCGCCCGCTCGAGACGCCCGCCGACATACACCAGCTCCACGCTCAGTCCATCGATCTTCGGCTCGAGCGAGTAGCTCACCTCCCCGCCATCGAGCGCGCGACGGATGCGCCGGTCGAAGGCTCGCAGATCCTCCTCCTTGGGGCTCGAGTCGAGGCTGAGCATCGCTTCGGCATGTTCGGCAGCGTCGAGGCTCTGCGTCGGTGCGCCACCCACCCGTTGGGTCGGCGAGTCCGCTGCGATCAGTTCGGGATGGTCGCTCTCCAGCGCACGAAGCTCATGGAAGAGCGCGTCGTAGGCATCATCGCTGATCTCCGGCGCAGCCTGGACGTAGTAAAGGTAGTCGTGATGCCGCAACGCCTCGCGCAGCTGCTCGGCGCGTTGTGACGCCTCCTCGATATCGGCCATGGCCCATCATACGGACGCCTGCACGGACGCCACGTCCATCACCCGGCGACATCGGTGCGGCTAGCGGACGCCTCCAGGTGAGCGTTGCGGCGGGCGGGCGCCTCCGGCTCGGCGTTCCCTGACGCGCCCGAAGGTGCGCGGCCGTGCCGCCGGCAGCGGGGTTCGCCCCGGCAGCCCTCCGCCCGCGCGAGCACCCCGCCACCGCCCGTCCTCGGCGGCCGGCCCGGTGCGGCCGCCACCGCTGTCCGCGCACTCGCCCGAGCGCCGCAGGCAGCCCTCCAGCAAGTCATTGACGAACACCGCCACCGACCCGCCTGCGATGATGACGGCGAAAGGGATGGCGAGCAGCAGCGTGACGCTCATCGCGTCGGCTCCGGACGCCGTTGGTACGTTGCCGCGACTTCCATACCATGGAAGGTACCTTAATTAGTAAGGCGCCGGTGTGAGCCAGCCCACATCGTTGGCTACGGGGGCCGTCCGACAGCGCACGCCCTGGGTCCGCGCGGGCATCGTCGGGGTTGCCGGCGCCGGCGTACCGGTCTCCTTGGCCACTCCAGTGCTGGGAACCGCCTGGCTCGCTCTGCGCCAGCGCGTCATCCGTCCTGTCGCTCGATCAGGTCCGGGCGATCGATCGACGGGTTGCCGACGGCGCGGGACACCGCATAGGCCTCCAGCGCGTCGTCATCGTACGGATCGAGCAGGTCCTGCAGGTGTTCCGGATCGTCGGTGGCAGGATCGAGCCAGCGATCGAGCTCGTCCGGGGCGAGGATCACCGGCATGCGGTCGTGGAGCGGTCGCATCACCCGATTGGGGCGCGTCGTCAGGATGGTGCAGCTCAGCAGCGGGGCGTCGCCCCGGTTCCAGACCGACCAGAGCCCGGCGAGCGCCATCGGTCGACCGTCACGCCGGACGATGTGGAATGGCTGCTTGGCGCCACCGGCGCTCGTCCACTCGTAGAAGCCGCTGGCGGGCAGAACGCATCGGCTGCGACGCATCGCGTCCCGGAACGAGGGCTTGTCGGCGGCGCTTTCGGCCCGCGCATTGAACAGGCTCGCCTTGAAGCTCCCGAGATCCTTCACCCAGTGCGGTATCAATCCCCAACGCGCGGTCAGCGCCTCACGGGTGCCGTCGGGCCGCTGCAGGACGATGGGCACCTGCTGACTGGGTGCGATGTTGAAGCGGGGGGCCGCCGCCAGGCCCACCACCCTGAACAGGGCGTCGAGATCTTCCTCGAAGTGGTACAGGGTGTAGCGACCGCACATACGGCCAGTATAGGAGCGACGACGCCCTCTCCCCTACCCCGCGGAGCGCTGCTCTTCAGGCGGCTTCTCGGAGTTCGCCAAGGATCGCCTTGCGGTCGTCGTCGGCGTACTCGCTCAGCATGTCGAGCGTGCGCACGAAGACACCCACGTCCTGGAGATGCGTCGGGAACGTAACGAAGTTGTGGCTGGCCATGACCTCCATACGGCTGCCCTCGTACAGCCCGCCGCGCCAACCGTCCGCCTCGATGCGTTCCAGGCTGAAGCGGTGCAGCGTCGCCTGCATGAGCGTGTGGATCAGCTCGCGCTGCTCCGCACTCAGGTCCTGCCAGGCCGCCTCCGCCCGTTGGCGCCTCTGCTGGTGGAAGCTGTCGGCGATGGAGGTGGCGATGCTTCGGGCTTCCTCGCGCGAGAGCCGCTGGGTCTCTTCATCCGGTGCGGCCTTGGGGGGCTCCACGCCCTGCTGCAGGAGATTGTTGACGAACCCCGCCAGGTTGAAGATGGGGCGACCCGCGGCCTCCGCCTTGCCGGCGAGCTTCCTGGCGTAGGCAACGATGTCGACCACCCGCTGAGCGCCGTAGCGCTGGATCGTACGCTCCGCGTCCTGCGCCCAGCCGATGTCCCGGAGGGCGTCGCGCGCCTGCAACTCGCGCATGAGCTGTTCGCTGTCGCTCTGCCGCTGGACCCGGTTGGCTAGGCTCGCTGGCAGCTGCACGCGCGGCTTGAACACTTCGTTCTTGAGGATCGCGAAGTGCACACGCCGGTACTTGCGGCCGACCTTCTCGGGCCGATAGCTGAAGACCAGGCGGGTATACTTCTTGAACTCGACCTGCGCCTTGTCCAACACGTAGCGGAAGTCCTTGAAACGATCGTACTTGCCGTCGAGGCCCAGACGGAGCTTCAGGTCCTCGACGTCGAACACCAGTTCACTGCGCTCACCGGCGTAGCTGGCGGTGTAGAGGACCTCGAACAGACGCATGCTGTTGAAGCTCTCGAAGCTCAACAGTTGCTCGGTCGGGATGATGCTGAAGTCTCGCCGGAGCTGGAGTAGGTACGGCTTGAGCTTCTCGTGCACCTTCAGCTCGATGCACGCCATCTGCTCCTTGTTGTCGCGACCGTTCTCGTAACGCGCTTCGGACACCCATTGGAACATCACCCAGTCGCCGTTGGGTTCCTTGATCTGCACCGTCTGCTCGAGCAGCTCGCGAGCCGACTGCTCGATGCGGGAATAGATCGACTTCCCCTTGATGTTGAACAGCTGGGCATACTCCCACGCCGTGATCCGGATGGGCTCCAGCTCGCTATCGTCCTTGGTGATGTCCGAGAGCGCCAGCACCAACAAGCGCTTCGTCAGGATCCCCATCTCCTGTCGGCTCATCGCCAGCGGGTTCGCCTGCGTGATCGCCAGGTTGGGGACCCGCCGCTCCGCTCCCCCCCGCTTGCCGCCGCTCCTACCTCGAACCCGGCTTCGCGGCCGCGCCGTCTTCCTCTCCCCTGTCGAGCGGGCTCCTTGATCTCGTTGGGTGCCGGCTCCGCCGGACCCATCGTCTTCTCGGCTCGCCTCGCGGTTCATCAAGCTGCGGCCTCCACCCGGATTGCTGCATCATACGGAGGAGGGGAACACATGTCAACCGTTCCCCCCGCTCGCGCACTCACGTGGGATCACGGTACCCGGTCTTCCCCGCTTCGGTCCCGCTCTCCCCCCACTGGGTACCTCACGTTTCCCGGTCACGTCCCCCGGGTTCCCCGGCTCGGTCCCGCCACCCTCCCGCGACGGTTCCCAAGGTTCCCCGCTCGATCATCATAGATCTCGTCCACCACGCTCACCCGACCGCTTCATTAATAGAAAGGAAAGGGCCTATGCCCAAAACAACAAGCAAGAACAAGCGTGATGATGGGTCGAGATCCTTTGACAAGACGGATCACCTCCGATGTCCGAACGCCGATGGAACGCGCTGTCCGACGACAGCATACGAAGGCCTGCCGACCCGGCATCCAGGTTCCACAGGTTTCCCAGTTCTGCTGGCCGGGAGTCCCGCAGGTTTCCCAATCGTGTGGCCGAGGGCAGCGGTGGGCGGTCGTCAGCCCGTTCCGTGCGTTCCCCACTTCGCGGCGAGGAGGGGGTGTTGGGCGCTGGGATCGAGGGCTTGGGACTGTATGCGTGGCGGGACGGAACCGCGAGCGCGCCGAGGGGCCACGGTGGATCCTGGGACACGTGGGTTGATGGAGGACAGGCGCTGGGAGGGTTCCACAGCTTCCCCACTTCGCCTTCCCTGCTCGGCATGTGCTGCATCGCGGCAGCGACGATGGTGGTGAGGGCCAAGGGGTGGCCGCGTCGGTCCGGGGGTTGGGAGGTGTGCGTGTGCTCGAAGGGGCGTCGTCGGTCTGAGCGGGACCGCGTCTGGTCTGGTGGTCGTGAGGGACGCGCGTGGAGTGAGACCGTGCGGTCCGGGGTGCAATGAGTGGTTCGGTGTCGCGTGGGGGCGGTGTCGGGGGAGCGGGGGCGAAGTGGGAGTGGACGGGTACTGGAATCGGGCGTTGGCGAGGGCGACGTCTTGGAGTGGGTAGATGTGGTCGCCATAACGTTATGGCGGGAACGGAGTTCGTGTCGGTCGGCGCATGACTACGAGATCGGGTCGCGGCATGTGGGTTGGTGGTCGCGTTGTCGTGAAGCTGTGCGGTCGGTTGCGGAGGGGGATGACGTGGCACAGGTGGTCGGGATGGGAGGCCGAGGGCTGGCGCGCTGCCCCGCGTGGCGCGCGTGGTCGGATGCGGATGGGAGTCTTGGGGTCGACGAGCCAGTTGTGGCTGGGGGATCGCGAGGGCGGTATCGGCGGAGAGGTTGCCATAACGTTATGGCCAGGTGAACGCGAGAGGTCGCCCATGGTGCCGGGTCGAACGGCGCCCCGAGGCGTGGAAACGAGGACGCAGGGGGATGCGGTAGAATCGCCGCGGTGCAAGGAGACATGTCTATCACGTGGACGATGAGGCGCCTGGGGCCGCAAGGCCCGCGGCGGTCGCCAGTGGCGGCGCAACAGCGACCGACCGGTTCGCGAGGGGCGTGATCCGGCCGGCGACGAAGGGGTTCCAGTGACGGTGCTGACGTTCTTCAATCATGCCGGCGGCGTGGCCAAGACGAGCACGGTGCGAGACGTTGGGTACGTCCTCGGAGAGATGGGGAAGCGGGTCCTCCTCATCGACGTCGATCCCCAGGCCAACCTCACCAAGTGGATGGGCGTGGAGGAAGACATCGGCCTGAGCCAGACGATCTATCCTGCCGTGATCGGAGATCCGGAGCGGGAGGACGAAGACGAGGCTGAAGGCGAGCTCAGGCTGCCCGCGCCTCTTCACGTGCATGGGGTCGACCTCATCCCCAGCCATCTGAACATCGCCATCGTGGAGCGGGAGGTCTTGAGCATCTTCATGGGCGTGATGCGCCTGCGGGAGGCCGTACAGCGGCTGGAGGGCTATGACTTCGTGCTGATCGACCCGCCTCCGAGCCTTGGCCAACTGTCGGCACTGGCCGTGGTGGCCGCTGACCGTGTGGTCGTGCCGCTGCCAACCAACCGCAAGGGCCTCGACGGGATCCCGACGGTGATCAAGATGGTGCGCGAGTACCGGAAAGCGGCGCGCGATCTCTCGATCGCGTTGTTCGTGCTGACCCAGCACGATCGCCGAACGCGCCACGATCGCGAGAGCCTGCGGATCATCCAGAGCCAGCTCAAGGCGTTCGCCCCGATCTCGACTCCCTTGAACAGTCGCCCCGCGTACTACTCGGATGCACAG
Source organism: uncultured bacterium (assembly GCA_964616005.1). Taxonomy (GTDB): domain Bacteria; phylum Deinococcota; class Deinococci; order Deinococcales; family Trueperaceae; genus JASBRS01. The sequence goes on from CAZTTB010000014.1 coordinate 17,145, forward strand.
GTGGAGGGAGTGCCGATCCCGGTGTACGCTCCAGGGAGTATCGCCGATGAGGAGATCCGCGTCGTGGTACGGGAACTGGTGGAAGCCCTGGGAGGGTCCGATGGCGGCTAAGAAGCGTGGACAGGATCTCGACCGCACGGCCGTGTTCGAGGCGATCCTGGGTGACCTGGGGGCCGACAGCAGCGCGTCAACTCTGGGGGCCGTGCCGATCGCCGAGATACGCTACAACCGGAAGCAGCCGCGGAAGTACCTGGACGAGGGTGGGCTCGCGGATCTGACGGCCAGCATCCGCGACAAGGGCGTGCTGGAGCCGATCATCGTGCGCAAGGCCGCGGATGGCTACGAGCTGGTGGCGGGGGAGAGGCGGACACGCGCGGCACAGATGGCGGGTTTGACCGAGATCCCGGCGATCGTCACCGACATCGACGATCGTGAGGCGCTGGAAGTCTCGATCATGGAGAACCTGCAACGCGAGGATCTCAACGCGGTCGAGGAGACCGATGCGGTCCTGACGCTGTTGGAGTTGAGCCTAGATCTCTCGCGCACCCAAGTGCTGCACCTGCTGCAGGAGATGTACAACGAGGATCGCGGGCGCTCGCCTGCCAGCGCCTTCTCGAGCCGGCAGAAGCATGTCGCGCTGGGCCTGTTCCGGCGCCTGGGGCGGTTCACGCCGAGCTCGTTCGTGAGCAACCGGGTCCCGATCCTCGACTTCCCGGAGGCGCTTCTCGATGCGGTGCGCAACGGGCGCGTCGCGTTCACCAAGGCGCAAGCGATGGCGCGTGTGGAAGACGAGGATGCGCGTGACACGCTGCTCGGCGAGGCGATCGAGGGGGAGCTGTCGCTGAGCCAGATTCGGCGGCGCATCACCGAGCTCCGTCAGGGTTCGGCTGCGTCACAGCGTGCTGAGCCGGACGAGCGTTTCGCGTTGGCGAGCAACACCAAGCGCCTCTTGAGCCGACAACGGCTCGAGCGTCTGGGCGGGCAAGAGCTGGCGCGCGTGACCGCGCTCTTGCGCGAACTCAAGGACCTGCTGGAGAGCTGAGCGTGGTCTGGCTCTCGCCCCTCGCGGGGGTGAAGCGGATAGGCCGTGTGGGACGGTACGTTCGGGGTGTGTACCTGTGTACCCGAAGGGGAGTCGCGGCCCCGGGCCGGCAAATGGGCCAGGGGTGCGAGCGGGAACGGCTCGTGATGCCGCCGGGTGAGCGGGCCGCAGGCGTGATAGATTCGTTCCTACGACAAAGGGCTTCGGTTGCGGCGGATGAGCGCCGGCGGGTATGCCGAGGTGGGTACAGCGGACGCACCATCAACGCGTAGATGACGGCATCGAGCGACGAGGGGGAGGGGCTTTCTCTGTCATGGGCACGCTATGCCTGTACGTCAAGCCAACAGCAACGCAGCCGGGAACGCGTCTGATGTCCGTGACCTGTCTGGGGCCCCAGTGGACGGGGCGTAGCCTGCGCCTCCAGCGTCCGGACCGGCTCGGGTTGCGGGAGACGGATCTGATCGGCTGGTCGGACTTCTATGCGGGATCTGCGTGCGACGTGCATGTTGCTCGTGCGACGGACGGCGAGCGTTCGGGTTGGTTGGTGTGGGGCGGCACGCTGGGGCTGCGATCGGTCCCTCCGGAACTGGTCGACGGTGACGTGGAAGCAGTCCGCGACGGCGGATGGGACGCGCGGGCGGTGCTCTGGGTCGATGATGCAGCGCTTCTACCTGAGGACGTGCGCGCCGTCGTGGATCGTGACACGGCCGACGGAAGGACGACGGTTGCCTCCTGACGACGGGGCTAGGATGCCTCCTGGAGGTACGCCATGCTGGATGTTGGGAGCGAAGCTCCGGAGTTCGAACTCGAGGATCAGGACGGTAAGACGCACCGCTTGTCGGCCTACCGGGGTCGTTGGGTGGTGCTGTACTTCTATCCCAAGGACGACACGCCAGGGTGCACCAAGGAGGCGTGCGGGTTCCGTGACAACCTTGCTTCCCTGGCCGACCTCAACGCCGTCGTGTTCGGAGTGTCGGCGGACGACAGAGCGAGCCACGCACGGTTCGCGCAGAAGTATGCGCTGACGTTCCCGTTGCTGGTGGACCCCGGCAAGAGCGTTCTCGAGGCCTACGACGCGTACGGCGACAAGAGCATGTACGGCAAGGTCTTCAAGGGCGTCAAGCGCGTGACCTATCTGATCGGTCCCGATGGAAGGGTCGTCCGTGCGTGGCCGAAGGTCAAGGCGGCCGAGCACGCGGAGGAGGTTCGCCAGGTGCTGGCCGAGGCCGGCTGACGACCGACGCGTGCGGTCGGCGGACGGGGGAGGGGCTGTCCGGTCGGCGTGCCGGGCAGCCCCGTCCGTTGCCGAGATGGGGAATTCCGGGTACCGGCCCTGCCGGGGCTCGACAGGCTTCGCGACGGCATTCAGGCGCGAAGTGGGAAACGACGGGTACCACGAAGGATGCGAAGTGGGAAGCGCGCGGGACGGAGCTCGGGCGAAGGGGGAAACGGGCGGTACTGGGTGACGCCGAGATCGTGGCTTTGCCGCCATCCCATGCCGGTCGCGTGCGGTTCCGGGGGCTCGGGGACGACCGTGGTGGCGGCTAGGGGGGAAGCGAGGGTACTTGGACGTCGCCGAAGTGGGAGGACAACGGTACTCGGTCGCCGCCCGCGGGGAAACGGGGAAGACCGGGGTACTGTGGCCTGCGCCGACGGACCGCGGGGCCGGGGCGGTGACGGTCGGCCGTGCGACGGGCGAGGGGGAAGGATGGGGGACTCACTGCGGTCGGTCAGGTAGGCCGGTGCAGCGCGCTGCGGAGCAGGAGTACCAGCAGGCCCAGCCACAGGGCGGCCACCGCGAGCATTCCCAGGAGCGCCAGGCGGCGAAGCGCTCTGCCGGGCGGGCGTGCGTGCGCGGCTTCGCGGGCGTCGCGAAGCACTTCGGGCGGTAGCAGGCGGAGGACCAGGGCGATGCCCAGCGGGACGAGCACGAGGTCGTCGAGTTGTCCAAGGACGGGGATGGGATCGGGGATCAGATCGAGGGGGCTGAGGGCATACGCGAGCACGACCGCGATCGCGGCGCGGGCGGCGAACGGGGTGCGCGGATCGCGGTAGGCGATGGTGAGCGTGGTGATCTCGTGGGCCAGCGTGGCCGCCCAGCGGCGGAGACGTTCGGCGACGGACACGGCGTGAGTGTACGGCCGCGGCGGCCTGGGAGGGGGCGGCAGGGTCAGCCGTAGTGGTAGCCCTGGATGTGGATCGGCGTGGGCAAGGGGTAGAGGACGTGCGCCTTGAGCATGAGCTGGTGACCGGTGTCCTCGATCGTGGCGTCGGCGATGAGGATGGAGGCATCGCGTAGGAGTTGGCGCTGCTCGTCCCACAGATCGGGCGGGATGATGAGCTGGGCGCGATCGGGGCCGTCCTCGAGCACGAAGAAGGCGAAGCCCTTGGCGGTGCCGGGGCGCTGGCGGCCGACTACCAGCCCGGCGCTGCGAACGCTCGCCTTGCGGGGCAGGCGCCGCGCCTGTCCGAGCGGCAGGGCGTGCAGCTCCCGCAGCTGGTCGCGCACCAGGTCGAGCGGGTGCATCTCGAGGGTGCTGAAGCGCGTGGTCTGGTAATCCCACACGAACCGTTCGGCCGTCGACAAGGGGGGGAGGGCGGGGAGGTCGGGCACGGCGGCGAACAGCGCACGTTGGCCGGGGGCCTGGCCGTGGCTCAGGGCGCCGACCCGGAACAGCGCCTCGCGCCGGGGTTGCAGGGCGTCGAAGGCGCCGGCCCGGACGAGGGCCTCGAGCGTGTCGCGGTCCAAGCTCAGGCGCTGGTAGGCGTCGTCGAGGTTGTGGAAAGGGCCGAAGCGTAGGCGCTGAAGCAGCAGCTCGCGCGCCGTGTCCTCGGAGATGCCGGTGATGGCGGACAGGGGAGGCCGGACGGCCGCGCGGCCGTCGGCAAGGCGTTCGCAGCGATAGTGCACGCTGCTGGCGTTGACGTCGAAAGGCAGGAAGGGAACGCCCCAGGCGCGCCCCTCCTGGCGCTTGGTCGAGGCCGACCACATGCCGGGCTCCTCGGTGAGGATGGCGGCCAGGAACGCCGCGGGGTGGTGGATGCGCAGGTAGGCGCTGGCGTAGGCGTGGAGGGCGAAGGCCCAGGCGTGGGATTCGGCGAAGCCGTAGCCCTGGTAGGCCTTGACCGCCTCGAACACGGCCTCCGCCTCCTCGCGGCTGGCGCCCTGGTGACGCATGCCGCCCTGGACGAAGCGTTCGCGATCGGGTTCGATGTCCTCCAGGTCGCGCCAGCCCGAGACCTTCTTGCGGAAGCGGTCGGCCTCCACCCAACTCATGCCGGCGAAGTGCACGGCGATGCGCAGCACGTCCTCCTGGAACAACAGCACGCCGTAGCTCTTGGCCAGGATGGGCTCGAGCGCGGGGTGCCAGTAGGTGACCGGCTCGACCCCACGGCGCCGCTTGAGGTAGGGGTGGACCGTCCCCGATTGGATCGGGCCGGGACGGATCAGCGCGATCTGGTGCGCCAGGTCCTTCAGGTTGCGGGCGGCCATGACGCGGCTGGTGTGCGTCTGGCTGGGACTCTCCACCTGGAACAGGCCCATGGTGTCGCCCTCGCAGATGAGGTCCCAGACGCGCTCGTCGTCGGGTAGCTCGGTGAGCTCGAGCCACTCGCCCTCCATGCGCAGCACCTCCTCGCGCGCCCGTTCCAGTGCCGCCAGCATGCGCAGCCCCAGCAGATCGAGCTTGATGAGCCCCAGGGCCTCGGCGTCGTCCTTGTCGAGCTGAAGCAGCTTGATGCCACCCGTCGAGCGGTCGAGCGGCGAGTAGTGGGTGAGCGGCTCGCGCGCCAGCACCACGCCGCCGTTGTGGGGTGCCAGGTGCCGCACGTGCTTGCGTTCCATGCCCTCGAGCAGGTCGAGCAACACCTCGCCTACGGGGGCGTCGCCGAGCACCTCGCGGAGAGCCACCTCCGCCCTGCGCGCGTCCTTCGGGCGCAGTCCGCGGAAGTCGCGTCCCAGCGCCCGGGTGAGGCGGTTGCGGAGCTCCGGCGGCAGCCCCAGCGCCCGCCCCAGGTCCTGCAACGCCAGCGGCAGCTTGTAGGTGATCTTGTTGCACACCATCGCCTCGGTGGTGGCGCCGAAGCGCTCCTCGACCCAGGCCAGCACCTCGTCGCGGCGCGCCGAGGAGATGTCGATGTCGACGTCGGGCATGGTGGTCTTGCCGGTGTGCAGGAAGCGTTCGAAGAGCAGGTCGTGCTTCACGGGGTCGGCCTGGGTGATGCCCAACAAGTAGCAGGTGATGCTGGCGGCGGCCGACCCTCGCCCCGCCGCCAGGATGCCGTGTCGGCGGCAGTAGTCGGTGACCTCGGCGGCGACCAGGAAGAACTCGGCCAGTCCCAACGCGCGAACGGCGCCGAGCTCCTCCTCCAGGCGGACGCGTGCCGCGGGCAGCGTCTCACCCCGGTAGCGTTCGAGCAGCACGCTGTAGCAACGCTCCTCCAGATACCGCTCGGGCGTGGTGTCGTGCGGGATGCGGGCCCGGGGGGGCACCAGGCGCTCGGGAAGCAGCTCGAAGGAGGCCCGCTCGGCCACCCAGGTGGCGTTGAGGGCCGCTTCGGGGAAGGGCAGGCGGTCCTGGGCCTCGGACGGGTCCGGCAGGGCCTGGCAGGCGTTCTGGGGCCTCCTGGGATGGGGCTCCTGCACGCTCGTGCCCAGGCGGGCGCAGGTGAGGGCGTCGTAGAGACGATAATCGTCGGGCTCGGCGTAGCGCACCTCCGGCGCGGCCACCACCGGCAGCCCCAGACTCTGGGCGAGGCGCCGCAACACGCGCGCGCGACGCCCGTCCCAGCGTTGGCGGTCGTGGAAGAGCTGCAGGTAGAGGCGCTCCGGGAAGGCGCCCTGCAGCTCGCGCAGCAGCCGTTCCAGCTCGGCGATGCGGCGCTGGGCCAGCCAGCGCGCCACCACCCCGTCGCGCGGCCCGGTCAACAGCAGGACGTCCTGGGTGTGGGCCAGCAGCACGGGATAGGGGAGATCGTGCTCGGGGCGTTCCAGGGCGGCGCTGATGAGGCGGTTGATGGCGGCGTAGCCGACGCGGGAGGCGGCCAGCGCCACGAAGGGGTAGCTGTCGTCCTCGATGCGCACGGGCAGGGTGGCGCCGATGAGCGCCCGGACGCCGTGCTCGCGCGCGGCCTGGAAGAGCTCGGCGCCGCCGCTGACGCTGAGATCGTCGGTGAGGGCGAGCCAGCGGTAGCCGAACTGCGCGGCGCGCCGCACCAGCGTGGTGGGGCTGGCGGTGCCGGCACCGAGGCTGTAGTAGGAGTGGACGTCGAGGAGCGCCCTCAGTCGTTGGCTCGCGCTACCCACCAGGCGTCCCCCTCCCGGAACAGCTCGACCGCGCCGCCGCCGCGCAACTCGAGCAGGAGGTAGTCGCGGTGGACCTCCCGCTCCCACCAGCGGCCGTCGTAGCGCCAGCGGTCCAGTACGCGCGCGACCGGGCGCCGGTGGAGCCAGCCGGCGTCGGCGCCCCGCGGGGAGGGCACGGGACGCGCCGAAGGGCGCGCCCCGGCCGGAACGGGAGCGGTGCCGCCGCGCGCGACGGCGGGGGCGGGGGAGGTCGGGGGGGTGGCGGGGGTGCCCTCCCTAGGGACGCCCTCCCGCCAGCTCACCAGTACCGGTAACCGGCCCTTCAGGGTGACGTGGGCGGGGAGCATGAGCATGCGCATGGCGAGCCTCCGGGATAGGGGAGAGCGGGGGCGGAGTGGAGGGAGCCTTCGGCGGTGCGGCTTCGTCCGCGAGCCCGCTGAACAGCGGCACCGCCGCCGCGCGCACCAGGTGGTGGTGCTCGGCGATCCCGTCGGAAGGCGCCGCGCGCCCGGCGGCACGGGCGTCGTCGGCGTTCGCCGGCGTCAGCCGTTCCCACGTCCAGGCGAGATCGTCGGCCTCGGCGTAGGGATCGCGCCAGACGAAGCGGACCATGGCTCCGGGGTAGCGCTCGAGGGTGGCGTCCAGGGCGCGCTGACGCTCCTCGCGTGCGCGCCACAGGCCGTTCTGGAGCCCCAGCCGGCGGGGTGCGGCGAGCGCCAGCGTCAGCCGCTCGATGCCGTCCCCGGCGCCGCCGCTGTCCTCCAATGCGAAGAGTGCCTGCTGCCGGATCTGGCGCGCGCGCGCCAGTGGGCGTTTGCTGAGGCGGGTGGCGCTGCGTTGCTGCCCGGCGAGGCCGGCGGTGAGGGTGAGGCGCCGGGCGGCGCGCCCGGCGAGGGCGCGTTCCAGGGCCGCCGACAGGCGTTCGAGCGCGGGCAGCAGCTCGTGCGGCTCGCGTGCCGGCTCCTCGAACGCAAGGGAGCGCTGCAGCACCTCCGGTGGGCGGTGGGGCCGCAGGCGGGTGCGATAGGGGCCGTGCAGATAGGGCAGCAGGGCGTTCCCCTCCTCGCCCAGGTAGGAGCGGATCTGGGAGGCGTTCCAGCGGGCCAGCTCGCCCACCGTGGTGAGGCCGAGCCAGTGGAGGCGGGTGAGGTTCTTGCCGGAGACGCCCACTCCCTTGAGGAAGCGGAGCGGCAGGCGCGCCAGGAAATCCGCCTCGCCGCCGGGCGCTACCGTCCGACCCTCGCCGGGGCGGGCGGAGAGGGCGGCGAGCTCGGCGAGCTCGCACGTGCCGGCCACGCCGACGCGGGTGTCGTAGCGCTCCGCCAGTGCCTGCGCCTCGCGGGCCTCGAGGCGCAGGAAGAGTCGCCCGCGTTGCCCCTCCTCCAGCCAGGGCGTGACGGCGTACAGCTCGCGCAGCAGCGTCTCCCAGGCGTGCTCGATCTCCGGTTCCCGGCTCTGCACGACGTGGAGCCCCTCCACCCGCATGCGGGCGCCGCTCAGGCGCATGCCCGGCGTGACGCCGAGGCGGTGGGCGGCGGCCGACGCGTGGAGCACGCGCCCGTCTTCGACGCACACGAGCGCCGCGTGCGCGAGGGCGGGGTCGCCGCGCTGCGCCAGGTAGAGGGGGAGAGGGTCGAAGCAGAGCGCCGCGATCACCGGCGCCGTGCCGATGGGGACGGCTTTCGTTGCGGTGTGGACGGGTGGTAGCATGGGCACGTACCTAGGGGGCCGCGGCGCGGCCTGCTGGGGGCGGCGAAGGGGCACATTCCTTGCTTGGCGGCGGTGGATGTGCCCTTCGTTATGGGATGGGCCGGGGAGGTCTCCCCAGGCGGGGTGGTGCTAGTGGCGATGGGAGGGTTGGACCTCAACCACCCCCTTCGACGAGGAGCTCTTCGACTACGTCGCCCCGTAGCAGGCCGCGGAAGACGCCGTCGACGTGGAGCTCTTCGGCGGCGACGCCGAGCGTGGGGTAGGCCGGGTTGTGGGGGCGCAGCCGGTAGCGGCGGGGCTCGGCGCCGCGCCACTCGAGGTACTTGAGGGTGGTCTCGTCGTCCCCCACGCGGACGGCGCAGATCTCGCCGGCACGGCTCGGCGGCGTGCGGTGCAAGAGCACCACGTCGCCGTGCTCGATGCGGTCGGCCATGGAGTCGCCGCGGACGCGCAGGGCGAAGTGATCGGGGCGATCGCGCAGGGCCAGGTAGGCCTCGGGCTCGGGGTAGCTGCCGACGGGCACGCCGGCCGCGATCTCGCCGAAGAGCGGGACGCCGGCGACGGGGCCCAGCAGCGTGACGAGCGGGCTGCGACCGGGGCCGCGGCCCTCGACGCGCAGCTTCCCCTTGGCTTCCAACGCGCGCAGGTGCTCGCGCAGGGTGGGATAGCTGATGTCGAAACGGCGCGCCAGCGCTGCCAGCTCCGGGAGCCGGCCGTGACGCGCGTGCGCGTCGTGCAGGGCTTCCAGGATCTGTAGCTGTTTGACGGGCCGGGGCGGCATGGCGTTCCTCGCTCTCGATACCCTCTGATTCAGAGGGTGACATCAGCATAGGAGCGTGGCGGGGCGCTGTCAAGGTTCCCCGCGCACGGCCGGCCGGTGCGGACACCGACGCCGCGGCCGGCCGCGCGTAGCATGGCAAGGTGGAGCCTTCCCCTCCTCACCAGGACGTCGTCCCGGTCGCTACGGGCGACGCGAGCGACCTCGAGCCCCTGGCCCGGCTCCTCGAAGGCCGCCGGGTGCTGGCGCTGTCCGGCGCCGGAATCAGCACCGAGTCGGGCATCCCCGACTACCGCGGCCCCGATGGCCCCCGACGCCAGGGCACGCCCATCACCTATCAGGAGTTCGTGCGGAGCGAGGCATCCCGGCGCCGCTACTGGGCGCGCAGCTTCCTGGGGTGGCCGGTGATGCGCGACAAGCGCCCCAACGCCGGGCATCGTGCGTTGGCCAGGCTGGAGGCGGCCGGGGCCGTGCACGGCGTGCTGACCCAGAACGTGGACGGTCTCCACCAGGCGTCCGGCAGCCGACGCGTGCTCGAGCTCCACGGCGCGCTGGCCTGGGTCCGCTGCCTGCGTTGCGGCCGGCTCGAGCCGCGCGACGCGCTGCAGCTCCGCCTGGCGCGCCTCAACCCGGAGTTCACGGTTGACGGTGCGGCCATGGCCCCCGACGGCGATGTCGAGCTGGACGCCGGCCTCGAGAACGCCTTCGAGCCTGCCGGCTGCCGCGGTTGCGGTGGCACGCTCAAGCCCGACGTGGTGTTCTTCGGCGAGAACGTGCCGCGGCCCCGCGTGGCGCGGAGCTGGGCCATGCTCGAGCGGGCGGAGGTCCTGCTGGTGCTCGGTTCGTCGCTCACCGTGCGTTCCGGCTATCGCTACGTGGTCGCGGCGGCCGAGGCGCGCAAGCCCGTGGCCCTCGTCAACGACGGTCCCACGCGAGGTGACGGCGACGCCACGTTGCGCCTGGGCGGGCGTCTGGGCAGGGTGCTGCCCGCGCTCGCCGATCGTCTGCTCGGCCCCGCGGCGGCCTGAGCCGCAGCCCCGTCCCGCTCACGCCTGCCGCGCCCGCACGCTCCGGTAGCGTGTCCGGACCCGCGCCAGCAGCTCCCGACCCAGCGCCCCCTGCATGCGGCCTTCGGCGCTGACGAAGAACTCGTCGAGGTGGCGGTGATCGCCCTGCGAGGGGAGCGGGCGGCCGGGATCGTAGCGTGCCTGGTCCTCGTAGAGGAGCGCCTGCAACGCCATGTCGAGGAGGTTCATGTCGCGCACGAAGCGCGCCTCCGGCGAGGTGCTCCGCTCGTAGTCGCGCCACAGCGCATGCAGCGCCTCGAACTCGCCGCCGAGCAGCCGCTCGATGGCGGCGCTCTCCAGCCGCATCTTCTCGGGGACGCCGATGCTGCGATCGTCCGGGTGGGCGCGCGCCGGGATGTCGCCGATCTCCGCCTCCGCCACGTCGTGGGCGGTGGCGATGGCCAGGGCCAGGCCGCGATCGACCCCCGCCTCCTCGGCGAAGACCAGGCACAGCAGCGCCGTGCCCCAACTGTGCGCCGCCACCGATTCGGGGCGCTCGACGCCGCGGAGCACCCACCCGCTGCGCGCCTCATCCTTGAGGCGGTACATCCTCAGGAGGATGGCCAGCAGCCGTTCGGCCCCGGGTGGGGCGCCATCGGGTGGGGCGCCTTCGTCGTCCCGCATCGACCCGATCATACGTGCTGGAGGGCGTTGGTGCGAAGATGAGGCGCCGCCGCGGAGGCGCACGTCCTATACTCGGGCATGGGGATGCTGAGCTCCGAAGCGTTCGCGAGGGCCGTGCGTTTCCTCGGTGAGGCGGCGCGGCCGCTGGAGGCCGCGCGTTTCCGGCACGCCTTCGAAGCGGCGCCGGCCGGGCCCGCGATCGAGGCGTTGAGGGCATTCCAGAACGAAGACGGCGGCTACGGACGCGCGCTCGAGCCCGACCTTCGGACGCCGAGCTCGAGCGCGCTGGCGACCTCCCAGGCGCTGCTGAGCCTGGCCGACCTGGGGGTACAGGGCGACCATCCGCAGGTGCGGGCGGCGTTCGCCTATCTCGAGCGCAGCAGGGATCCCGAGCGCTGGCTGTGGCCGATCGTGCCCGACGACGCCGGCGCCCACCCGCACGCCCCCTGGTGGGGGCGGGAGGGGCTCGAGGAGCGCTTCGGCGGCTATCTGGTGAACCCGCGCGCCGCCGTGGTGGCCGGGCTCCTGCGTTTCGAGGACGCCCACGAGGCGAGCTGGCTCGGTGGCGTGACCGAGGACACGGTCCGCGCGATCGAGACGCGCGAGCTCGACATGCACGAGCTGTTGGCGGCGCTGCAGTTGTTGGAGGTGCCGCGCCTGGCGGTCGGCTCGCGTGCGCGGGTGCGGGCGGCGTGCGAGCATGCGGCCCTGCGCCTGGTGGCGACCGACGCCGACGCCTGGCACGGCTACGGCCTGCGGCCGGTGACGGTGGTGCCGCGCCCGGACAGCCCCTTGCACCACCTCTTCGCCGAGGTGGTGCACAGCAATCTCGACTGGCTCATCGAGCAGCAGGGTGACGATGGCGCCTGGGCCCCGAGCTGGGCCTGGGACGCGTACCCGGAAGCCTGGGCCGCCGCGCGCCGCGAGTGGCAGGGCGTGCTCACGCTCGAGACGTTGCTGGCCCTGCGGGCCTACGGTCGCATCGAGAGTGCGGCCTGACAAGGGCGCGTCAACCGGCGACGTCGAGGCGGTCGTCGAAGCGGAAGGCGATCGGCTCGGTGGGGGTCACCGCGCCCCAGGCGGGGTGCGCAGGATTGACGAGCAGATTGCGCTCGAGCGGCACCACCGCGCTCGGCACCCACAGCGCCAGACTGACCTCGTCGTGGAGCCAGACGTTGCCGACCGCACGCGCCGCCGGACTGACCGGCCGGGCGCGCCAGCCGGGCGGCACCTCCGCCATCGACAGGCTCAGGACCGAGGCATCCGGGAGCTCCAAGCGGAACGCCACGTGGTCGCGCTCGAAGGCCCGCCGGTCGGCGTGCACCAGCGTCTCGAGGGCGGCGAGCGAGAGCGTGGCGCTGAGGTAGACGACGCGGCGGCCGGGTGTGTTCCAGCGCCCACCGAACAGCCGCGCGCCCTCACCGGAGAAGGCGCGTTCGAACGTTCCCTGCTCGGGGCGCACCAGCCGCCACGCGACGGTCAACTGTAGACCCCGAACTCGACCCGGCCCAACAGGCTCTCCACCTCGCGTGCGCCGATCTCGGTATCGGCGAAGGCCAGTGGTGAGGCGCCCGCGAGCGCGGCGTTGCCGCTGCGCATCCAATCGGCTCCGGCGGCGACACTGCCGAACAGTCGTGCAGCGGTGTCCAGCAGCGTGGCGACACGGACCACGTGCTCGCTCTCCTCGGCGCTGAGCCTACCGGCCTTCTTGCGCCTGAGCAGGGTGCTGGGACTGATACCGGTCACACCGGCCAGCACCGCTTCACTGATCTCGAGCTCGCTCGCGAGCGCGCTGAAGGCGCCCGTCGGGAGGCCACGTTTGACCGCGGCGATCAGCTCGGGAGGGGTGCTCGCGTGCACGCCCAGGCCTTCGAGGACGCCCGCCACCGCGTTGCGGCGGGGGTGGTACAGAACCACGGATACCTCCATGAGGAGAGTCTAGCACAACCATATGGTGGGCCGGTGCGCGGGTGGCGCGCGCCACGACCGCGTAGCGCGATGTCAGCGCCGTGTCCCGGGCGTGCCGACCCGGTGCAGGCGCTCGCTGCGCAGGCGATCGCGGGGATCGAACAAGGTGCGGAACGCCAGCAGCGTCACCCCCAGGGCGCCGAGCGCGGTGGCCGAGGCGATCATGAACATGATCACGATCTGGTAGCGCACCGCGTCGGTGGGCGCTGCGCCCGCGAGGATCTGACCGGTCATCATCCCCGGCAGGCTGACGACGCCCATCACCATCATGGCGTTGATGGTGGGGATCATGCCGGTGCGCAGGCTCTCGCGTACCAGGCCGTGCGCGGCCTCCCAGCGGCTGGCACCCAGCGCCAGCCGCGCCTCGATGCCGTCGCGACCGTCCGCCACCCCCTCCATGAAGCGATCGAGCGCCAGGGAGATGCCGTTGAGCGTGTTGCCGAGCACCATGCCCAGCAGCGGGATGGCGTACTGCGCTTCGAACCAGGGCCGGACCCGGAGGATCCCCAGCAGCGATGCTCCGGTCACCACGAAGGCAGCCGTCACCACGGTGAGGAGGCTGTCCCACAGGACGCCGGGGAAGCGCCGGCGGGTTCGGTTGACCGCCGCCACCCCGGCCAGGGTCGCCATCACCAGGGCGATGGCGAGCACCGGCAGAGGCTGGTTGAGCGCGAAGACGAACTGCAGGACCAGCCCCACCAGCAGGAGCTGAACCACCATGCGCACGGCGGCGACGAGCAGCGAGCGCTCCAGCCCCAGCCGCAGCCAGGCCGAGAGCCCCAGGTTCACCACCAAGAGCAGGGCGGCGAGCACCAGCTGCACGGGACCGATGGTGAGGTAGGCGGCCGGCATCAGCGGGTCCCCAACGCGACGCTCCGGGAACTCACCCGTTCGAGCTGTGCCGGGTCGTGGCTGGTCCACAGGTAGGCGCGGTCGTCCGAGCGCTCCAGCCAGGCCGCGACCAGCGCCTCGACGGCCTCGGCTGCTTCGGCGTCGAGTGAGGCCGTCGGCTCGTCGAGCAGCAGGATCTGCGGTTCCAGAAGCAGTGCCCGCAACAGCGCCGTGAGCTGCTGCTCCCCGCCCGACAGCCGGGCGGTCTCCTTCTCGAGGAAGGCGCTCGAGCGCCCGACGCGTTCGAGGTAGGCGCGTGCCGCCGCCGGGTCGTAGCGCCGGTCCGCGTGCGCGCGGAAGGAGAATGGAGCGGCCAGCACGCCGTCCACGGGTCCCTCCGGGAGCGAGGGGCGCTGCGGTAGGAGCATCAGCCGGCAGCGGTACGCCGGCATGCTCCACTGCGCCTGGTCGATGCCGAGCAGCGCGACGCGTCCCGCCTCGAGCGGCTCGAGCCCCGCCAGGCTGCGGAGCAGCAGCGTCTTGCCGCTCCCCGAGGGTCCACGTACCGCCACGCGCTCGCCCGGCGCCACGGCGAAGCTCAGGCGGTCGTACAGCACCCGCCCTTCGATGCTGCGGCGCAGGTCGTCGACGGCCAGCAGCGGTTCCCCGTCGGGCCGGGGTGGAGGATCGGTGACGAGTGTCGACATGAGCTTGCGGGGCACGTCCGCGCCCCCGCAAGCCTACCGCGGAGATCCGCCGGACGGGATCAGTGAACCCGGGCCGGCGTCGTTCTCACAACGCGAAGTGGGTCGCCTGGCTGGCCACCACGATCCAGGCGATGAGCCCCGCGTCGACGAAGGCGCCGGCGTAGATGCTGCCGGTGCGCCGGAACAGGTTGGTGGACAGCAGACCCACCACGGGCAGCAGCACCACGAACTGGCTGGCCACGATGGTCAATAGCGGCTCGGCGGGAAGGCTGAGCGTGCCGCCGCGCAGCAGCGGGAGGTATTGGACCAGCAGCATGTTGCGAACCATCGCCCCGGCCAGCGAGCCGTCGCGCCGTCCGGGCTCCACCGGCTGGTCGGTGCCGAACAGCGTCTCGCGCGTGTTGATGTAGCCGTGGATGGCGAGCACTCCCGGTGCGGGATGCTCGGCGCTTACGCCCGGCGGCACGAACAGCAGCGCGCTCATCACCGGGCCGCCGGAGCCCACGAAGCGGATGTCGCGCACCGACACGAGGCCGCCGCCGGTCTGGACCAGCGAGGCCAGCAGGCCTCCGCCGAACACCAGCACCAGGGCGACAACGAACGCGATGCGGCTGGACCGCGACCACGAACCATCGTTCATGGGACCGCTACTTGAACGTCCGACCCGCCCCGCAGGACGGATCCGCGCCCCCGGAACGGATTGTCGGGATGTGTGCCGTCAGCATAGGGGCGCCCGTGCGGGAGGACGGAGGAGGAACGTCCCTGCCGGACCGGGGGTGGGTTGCGCCCCCGGGGCCGCGTTAGCGGGCGGGCATCCGCGCCCGCACCACCACCAGCACGCTCGTCCAGGGCACCACCTGGCCGCTGAGTTGGCGTCGGTAGCGCGCCTCCACCTCGGCGAGGTCGTCGGGCGCAAGCGCGTCACGCAGGTGGTCGGCGTAGCTCGGAGCCCCCTCGCGGCCGGGCGCGAACCAGGCGTCGAGCGCGCGTGTGGAGAGCCGCTGCTCGGTCCTGAGCTCGTGCGGCACCGCCGTCACCTCGACCAGACCGGTCTCGCGGGCCGCCTTCACGGCGTCGTCCGGCTCCCAGCGCAGACGCGGCGCCGTGGCGCGTTCGTAGATCGCCTCCTCCGCCTCCGCCACGCGGGCGCCCAGTCGCTTCGCGCCCTGCCAGTCGACCAGCCCGTGGAGGCGCTGGGCGCGGCGGTGGTGCGGCTCGGCGAGCGCCAGCCTGGCACCCGGCGCGGACCAGGCGGCGACCGCTCGGAAGAAGCCCTCGACGTCGAGCAGCTCGGGGAGTACGTTGCGGCCGAGCACCACGTCGAAGCGGATGGACGACGCGTCGCGATCGAGGGTGGCCGGCTCGAGCACGCTCACCAGCGCCGCCGGCGCGCCCAGCACCACCACCGGCCGTTGCAGCTCCGGCAGGCGCGCCGCGGTCTGCTCGAGCGCCTCGGCCTGCGCACGGTCCTCCACCAGCGCCCACACCTGTCCGTCCGGTGTGCGGCGCAACGCCTCCCAGGTGAGAAGGCCGGTGCCGGCTGCGAGGTCGAGAACCACGTGGTGGCGCTCCGGGCGGGTGGCATCGAACAGCAGGTCGCGCACCGCGGCCAGCCGCTCGCCGGCCTGGGAAACGGTTCGCTGCAACCAACGGTCGCGCTCCCGGTCGACGGGAGCGGGCGCCAGCGCCGGGGTGGCGGCGTCGCCCTCGAGCATGGCGGCCAGTTGCGCCTCGCGCCGCCGCGCCACCTGAACGCGGATGCCCGCCTCGTAGCCGACGTCGGCGGGCTGGTAGAAGACCCTGCCCTGCAGCGCCTCGGGCAGGTACTGCTGCGCCACCCAGTGGTCGCGGTAGGCGTGGGGGTAGAGGTAGCCCTCGCCGTGCCCGAACCCCTCGCGGTCGCGGCTGGCGTCCTTGAGGTGGTCGGGGACGTCCGCCTCGCGCTCGCGCTGCACGCTGGCGAGCGCATCGAAGAACGCCATGGTGCTGTTCGATTTGGGTGCCGTGGCCAGGTAGAGCGTGGCGTGGGCCAGGTGGTAGCGCCCCTCCGGCAGCCCCACGTAGTCGTAGGCCTGAGCTGCCGACGCGACCACCGCCAGCGCGTGGGGATCGCCGAGTCCGACGTCCTCGCTGGCCAGGATCAACAGGCGCCGCAGGATGAAGCGCGGATCCTCGCCGGCGTACACCATCTTGGCGAGCCAGTACAGCGCCGCATCGGGGTCGGAGCCGCGCACGCTCTTGATGAAGGCGCTGATGGTGTCGAAGTGCGCGTCGCCCTCCTTGTCGTAGAGCACCGCGCGGCGCTGGATCGACTCCTCGGCCACGGTGCGGTCGATGTGAAGGACGCCGGCGTCGTCGGGTTCGGTGGTCTCCACGGCGAGCTCGAGCGCGTTCAGCACCGCCCGCGCGTCGCCGTTGGCCACGTTGACCAGGTGGTCGAGGGCGTCGTCGTCGACGCGCACGTCGCGCCGGCCGTAGCCGCGCTCGGAGTCGGCGAGGGCTTGCCGCGCCACTGCGCGCAGGTCGTCCTCGGTCAGCGAGGTGAGCTGGAAGATGCGGCTGCGGCTGACCAGAGCCTTGTTCACCTCGAAGTAGGGATTCTCGGTGGTGGCGCCGATCAGGAGCACGGTGCCGTTCTCCACCCAGGGCAGCAGCGCGTCCTGTTGCGCCTTGTTGAAGCGGTGCACCTCGTCGACGAAGAGGATGGTGCGGCGCCCGGCGCGCCGGCGCTCCTGGGCCTCAGAGACGGCCTCGCGGATGTCCTTCACGCCGGCCAGCACTGCGTTGATGGCGGTGAAGTGGGCCTTGGTCGAGTTGGCGATCACGCGGGCCAGCGTGGTCTTGCCCGTGCCGGGGGGCCCGTAGAAGATCAGGGAGCTGAGCTGGTCGGCCTGGATGGCGCGCCGTAGCAGCCGCCCCGGTCCCACGATGGTGTCCTGCCCGATGAACTCGTCCAGCGTGCGCGGACGCATGCGGGCGGCGAGCGGCTCGTTCTCGGCCGACTCGTACAGCGTCGGCTGCGGGGGTGGCTGGGGGGGACGGCGCGCCATGGCGTCCTCCTAGCCTACCGCGCGGCCGCGCTCTTCCCAGGGGGCGACCGAGGCTGTCGCGCTCACGCCGTAGCGTCTCCGAAGAGCTGCGGCTGCTCGACCGTGCCCGCTCGGCGGAAGCGATCCGCGACCAGGGGAGGGGCGTGCTCCGGGATGCCGGCCCGCCTTCGCGCGACCCGGAACAGGGTGTGCACCTGCTCGGCGTAGATCCCGCCGCCACGCATGCGCCGGCCGAAGACGCGATCGTCGGGATCGTCGCCGTGCACCTCGCGCACACGGTTCATCACGCGCTCCTTGCGGAGCGGAGCGTGCGCCTCGAGCCAGGCCTCGAACAGCGGTCCCACCGCGCCCGGCAGGCGCAGCATGGTGTAGCCGGCGTGGCTGGCGCCCGCCTGCCCGGCCAGGGCGAGCAGCCCGGGCACGTCCGCGTCGGTGAGGCCCGGGATGATCGGGCCGATGTTCACGCCCGCCGGCACGCCCGCGTCCGCCAGGCGGGCAACGGCGTCGAGGCGGCGCTCGAGGGTGCTGGTGCGGGGTTCGAGCGCGCGACGGAGGTCTTCGTCGAGCGTGGTGATGGAGAGCGTGACGCGGGCGCCGCCCCACGACGCCATCTCGGTGAGTACGTCCGTATCCCGCGCCACCAGAGCATTCTTGGTGATCAGGCCGACGGGATTGCGGAACCGCGCCAGCGTCTCGAGGCAGCCGCGGGTGATGCCGAGGCGGCGCTCGACCGGTTGGTAGGGGTCGGTCACGCCCGAGAGCGCCAGGACCTGGGGCCGCCAGCTCCGCGATGCGAGGTGCGCTTCGAGCAGCGCGGGAGCCTCCCGCTTGACGAGGATGATGCGCTCGAAGTCGAGTCCGGCCGACAGCCCCAGGTACTCGTGCGTCGGCCGGGCGTAGCAGTACGAGCAGCCGTGCTCGCAGCCGCGGTAGGGATTGAGGCTGGCGTCGAAGCCGACGTCCGGACTGGTGTTGGTGCTGATGACGCTGCGTGAGGTGTCGTGGAGGTAGCGCGTGTGCACGCGCAGGTCGTCCTCGGTCACCTCGGACGGGTCGAGGGCGATCTCGATCTCGGTGAAGCGGTTGACGGGGTCGAAGCGGGCACCCCGGCCGCGGTGGGCCCGCGGATCGCTTGGCGGCATCGAGGTCATGCTAGCAGCTGCCGTCCGCGGGCCACGACGCGCCCACGGCGGGGCCGGCCGGCAGCCATGTCAGTTCGGTCGGCGCGCCATCTGTGCCACCGCCAGGGCGAAGAACGCGGCGCTGAAGCCGAGCAGCACCAGCAACGGCAGTACCACCCCCGAGAGGCCTTCGCCGCGCAACAGGATCGCGCGGTAGGCGTCCATGGCCCAGGCGGTCGGTGTCAGGTGGCCCACCGCCGTGAAGGTGGGGCCGGTGATCTCCAGCGGGAACCAGGCGCCGCCCAATCCCGACAGGAAGAACATGGCGAGCAGGCCGCTCGCCACGACCTGCTGCTCGGTGCGGGCGAAGGCGCCGATGAGCATGCCGAGGCTGGCCGACCACAACGCCAGGGCGAGCGTCAGCGCCAGCGTCGCCCAGGGATGCTGCAGGTAGCGCACTCCCAGCGCGACCTGTCCGAAGGCCTCCAGCACCAGGATCTGCGCCAGCACCACCGTGAGCATGGCCATCCCGTGGCCGACCACGACGGCGACGCGTGGCACCGGCGTTGCGAGCAGCCGCGCGTGCGCTCCCTGCTTGCGCTCGATGACGAGGACCATCGCCGACAGCAACAACCCGTAGACGGCGAACTGCACGATCATGCCGGGGGAAGCCTGGTCGTACGGGTTGGCGCCGAAGGCGCCGGTGTCACCTGCCGAGGTGCCCGCTCGGGCACCTGTCGCCGTTCCTTCGCTGGCTCCGGCCTGCACCGCGGCGACCCGCACCGGCGGATCCTGCCACGCCGCCGTCGCGAGCTCCAGAGCACGGCTGTGGAGTGTGTCGGCGGAGGCCTGTGCGAGTGGCGCCAGCAGCGTCGCGGCGGCAGCGGCGGTCCGCTCGGCGTCCAGGACACGATCGACCGTGGCCTGGACGCCGCGCTGAGCCGCGAGGCCGGTGGCGCTCCCGGCGTCGGCGATGAGCTCCAGCGGGCGCGGCGCCCCCGCTTCGAAGGACGCACTCCAGCCGTGCGGGATGACGAGAACGGCGGCCTCGTCGCCCCTGCTCACGAGCTCGGCGGCGTACGCTCGGCGGAGCTCGCCGAGAGCGTCTGGACGCACCGCGACGGAGGCCTCCAGAGCCCTCACCAAGCGCCCTGCGAGCGGCGCGCCATCGTCGTCGATGACGCCGATCTGCAGGCGCGCGTCGGCGCCCCCGCCACCGATACCCGAGAAGGCCAGACCGAAGAAGATCGTGAACGCCAGCGGCATCAGGAGCAGGAAGACCACGGCGCGCCGGTCGCGCACGATCTGCCGCAGATCCTTCACGGTCACGATCAAGGCTCGCACGTCAGAACCCCTGCGCGAAGCGCCGGCGTACCAGCGGCACGCCGATCGCGAGCAGACCGGTGCCGATCGCGAAGGTGCCGGCCAGGGCGGGAAGGATCGCGGTGACGCCGGCGCCGCCCAGGCAGGCCCGCCACAGATCCATGGCCCAGCCCTGGGGCGTGAACAGCGCCACGGTGTGGAACGCGGCCGGGAGACTCGGCATGGTGGCGGTCATGAGGCCGCCCACCATGCCTGTCACCGTCAGGACCACCCCGAACACCGGGCCGCTCTGGCGCGAGGTCCTGACGAACGCGAGCAACAGCACACCGAAGCCTGCGGCATCGACTGCGAGCGCGACGGCGGCCAACACGACGGGCACGGGGCGGCCCCAGCCGATCCCGAACACCAGGCTCGACACGACAAGCAGGCTGGCGATCTGGACCAGCAAGATGGCGGCGATGCCGAGGAAGCGCCCAGCGAGCTGCGTGGCTGCCGACGTCGGGGTAGTAGCGAGCCGCCGCAGGGTGCCCTCCTCCTGCTCGCGCAGCACGGCCGAGGCCCCGTAGGCGCCACTGAAGAAGACGAAGAAGATCATCATCGCCGCCATCACTTCAGCGACCATGCGCTTCACGAAGGACGTCGTTCCCTTCCCGGGTGGGACCACCTGCAGCGTCGACGAGGTAGCGGCTTCCTGGCCCCGCGCCACCGTGGAGGCGGCGCGTGCGGCGAGCAGCGCCGAACCCGGCACGCCCTGGGCGTCGGCGAGCTCGGCGGTGACGCGCCCGGCCACGCCTCCTGCGGCGAGCCCATCCGCGAGCGTCTGGAGGATGCTTCCCAGCACGCCGGCCGCCAGGGGGCGACCCGGATCGGTGACCAACTCGAGGGTGAGCGGTCGGGTCCCGGTCAGAAGCGTCGCGGTGGCGTGGGCCGGAACGACGATGGCGGCAGCGAGGTCGCCGGCGAGCACGCGGCGGCGGGCTTCTTCGGCGTTCGAGGCGGCCTCGATGTAGAGCAGCGGTGACAACTCGGGGGATCCGAGCGCGCGCATGAGGACGCCCCCGACGGTGACCGGGGCGAGCGGCGGTGGCGTATCGAGGTCGATGACGGCGATCGCCATGGGGGCGAGGGTCGGTCCCGCCCCGGTGGAGCCGAAGGCGAAGAAGAGCAGCCCCGTCAACAGCAGGGGCACGCCGATCATCAACAGCAACAGCAGGCCACTGCGGAACTGGCGGCGCAGGTCCTTCCAGGCGAGGGCGGCGAGCTTCACGCGATCAATCCCTCAGAGCGCGGCCTGTGAGGTGCAAGAACACCGATTCGAGATCCGGCTCGCGCAGGGTCACCGAGCGCACCGCGATACCGCGTTCGGCTGCGCGGGTGAACAGACCGGGCAGCAAGGTGGGGCCGTCGTTCGCGAGCAGCTCGAGCCTCCGGTCCTGCGCGGAGACGCGTAGGACCCCAGGGAGATCGGCGAAGGCGGCCTCACCGTCGATGCCCGCCTTGCTCAGTTCCAGCTCGACGCGGTCGTGCTCCCCGACGATGAGGGTCAACGCTTCGTGGGTGCCCTGGGCGATGATGCGGCCTCGGTCGAGGATGGCGATGCGGTCGGAGAGTTCGGCCGCCTCCTCCATGTAGTGCGTGGTGTAGAGCACCGTGGCGCCCTCGTCGTTGAGGCGTTTGACGTAGTCGAGGATGGCGCGGCGGCTCTGGGGATCGATGCCCACGGTGGGCTCGTCGAGCATGATCACCGGAGGCTCGTGCAGCAGAGCGGCGGCGATGTTGAGGCGCCGCTTCATCCCGCCGGAGAAGGTCTCGACGCGATCACGCTGGCGCTCGACCAGCCCCACGACCTCGAGCAGGTCGGCGGTGCGCCGTGCCAACCTCGCCCCGCTCAGGCCGTACATGCGACCCCAGAACCTGAGGTTCTCTCGCGCGCTCAGATCGGGGTAGAGCGCGAGGTCCTGTGGCACCACACCGAGCGCGGCACGCACCGCCATCGGTGCCCGCCGAAGAGAGTGCCCCATCACCCACACGTCGCCCTGGTCGGGCCGGATCACGCCCGCGATCATGTCCATGAGCGTGCTCTTGCCGGCGCCGTTGGGGCCGAGCAAGCTGACGAGCTCACCCTTCTGGACCTCCAGGCTCACTGCATCGACCGCCACGTTGTTGCGATAGCGCTTCGTCACGCCTTCGATGCGCAGTGCCGGAACCGTCCCCCGTCCTCTGGCCGCCTCGACCACGGCGCAATGGTAGGCCGGGGGCCGCCTCGCGGCGAGTGGGGAATGTCCCTCAGCGACGGCCGCGTTGGGGCGGAAGACGATCGGCGGGGTAGGATCGCGGCGTGCGACGCTATCGCTTCGATCCCGGACGGGGGCACGTCGTGGCTGCGCACGGCAGTCGAGCCGTGCAGGCCGGTGCCGTGCAGCACACCCCGGCGCTCCTGGTCGTCACGGCCCTGCGGTTCGGGGCCGGCGGGGAGCTCGGTGCACACGAGGCGCCCGTCGATCAGCTGTTCCTGGTGGTGGAGGGGGACGGCTGGGCGGCTGGTCCTGAAGGTCGCAGGACACCCCTACGGGCGGGGGAGGCTGCCTTCTGGCATGCTGGCGAGCGGCACGCTGCGGGGAGCATCACGGGGATGCAGGCGTTCGTGCTGGAGGGGGAGGGGCTCGACCCCGACGCCCATCTGGAGGCCCTGCGTCATGCTTGAGACCCCGGCGTCAGCCGAACGGTTCCAGGTCCTCCTCGTTGAGGGTGAGCACGATGTCCCCGGTATCGAGCACCACGCGCCGTACCTTCCAGTTGTGGCGCACCACGCGGCCCTCCAGCATGGTGCCGCGAAGCAGGTGACGCTCGCCGACCCCGACCTGCCAGCCGTAGGCGTCACGGCGCATGCGGAACCGTCCCTTCGCTCCTTCGGCCATGCCCTTCCGTCCTTTCGACCCCATCGTCCGAAGCGCCGCGAACCCTTCCTGGCGTGCTTCTGGCAACCGTGCGAGTTGTGGGAAAACCGTTCTGAGCCTAGTGTCCGGCCGCTCCCGATCCCAGAGCCGAATGTCCCGATGGTGGCGCGCCCCCGGTCTCGCCATTCTCACGAATCTCACCGGTAGATTGGCGCGTTATGGCTGAATCGAAATCCGCGCAGCGGCGCGGTGGTCCCGAACTCGACACATCGAAGCAGAGGCAGAGCTGGCAACACAGGTTGTGGCGCGAGGTACGTGGCTACGGTGAGGCGCTGGTCATCGCCTACCTGGTCGTCACCTTCCTGTTCACCACCGTGGGCGTGGTCGGCTCCTCCATGGAACCGACCCTGAACGGCGGCGTGGGGAGTAGCAACGTCCTGCGCTCGCTGCTGACCGGCGATCGCGTGTTCATCCCCAAGTACGACACCTGGCTGCGTCGCATGGGCGTCCTGGGGCCCTACCCGCGCGGCACCATCGTGGTGCTTCGTGAGCCCGCCAACGCTCCCACGGCCCTGGAGACGGGCAAGCGCAACTTCTTCATCAAGCGCGTCATCGCCCGGCCCGGCGACCGCTACCGGGTCGAGAACGGCCAGGTCTTCGTCAACGACGTCGCCATCGACCAGTCGTGGATCACCGCGTCCGGGCGGATCAACATCGCGCCGGTCGACTACCCCGAGGTGATCGTGCAGAACGGCAAGGTGAGCGATCTGGTGATGGGCTTCGACCGCACCCCGAACGGTACGCCGGTGCCGATGCTGCCGTCCGCATCGTTCCAGCCGCAGGCCGTTCCGGTCAGCGACCCTCGAGTGCAGTTGTTCTACGGCAAGGTGGTCGACAACATCCAGGTCCCTGCGGGCACCGCCGAAGGCACGCCCGAGGTGCTCGACATGACCGTTCCCAAGGGGTACTACATCGTCCAGGGTGACAATCGCTCGGCCGGCGGTAGCGAGGACTCACGTTACTTCGGGCCGGTCAAGGCGATCACCATCGCCGGCGAGGCCACGGCCGTGATCTGGCCGCCCGTGCGTGACGGCAAGCTCAACTGGCGTGGCCTGAGGCCGCCGGCTGGGTTCGCGAAGGTCCCCGCGGTTCCTGCCCCGCGCTAGCGCGGGGCCTAGTGGCCTCGCTCCCGCACGGCGGCGGCGAGGTCCATGCGTGCCACGTTGCGAAGCGCTGGCAGCTGCGAGGCCAACGCGGCCACCAGGACGGACGCCACCGCGACCGCCCAGGTGAGTGGCTGGACGTGCAGGTCGAACCGGAACATGTCGTTGCTGAACGAGTCCATGAAGGCGGCCGCGGTCAGGTAGGCGAGGACCAGGCCGGGCACGATACCTAGCAAGACCAGCACCAGGTTCTCGCCGCTGACGATGCGGGCGATCTGCGTCTGGCGAACGCCGGCGGCCCTCAGGCTGGCGAGTTCCGCCGTGCGCTCGGAGATGGTGACGGTCATGGTGCTGAAGATCAACGCGAACGCCAGGGCGGCGCCGAAGACGAGCATCACCCCCACGAAGACGTAGAACAGGCCCATCAACTTGTCCGCCGCGACCTTGAGGCTGCGCGCGTCGATCACGGCGACCACGCCATCGACCCCCTCGAGCCGTTGGCGGACGGCGCCACGGTCGACGCCGGAGGCGTAGCGCACGAAGAGCATGTTGGGTGCCGGCGTGAGCGGGGGGCTGCCGACCTGACCGGCCAGGGCCAGCGGCAGAGCGGCGTAGACGAAGGTGCCCAGCGGCTCGTCGACGAAGCCGGCCACGGTGGTGTGCAGGGTGTGGTGGAGCGCCGGGAGGTCGATGGCGACGGCATCTCCGACGGCGAGCCCGAGCTTGCGCTGGAGCGCGAGTCCGAGGAGCACGCCGTGCGTAGGCAAGGCGAGCGTCTTGCCGTGGGCGTCCATGAAGCCGTGCATGGTGGTCCCGGGATGGAAGGCCGTCAGGGCGGTGGCGTAGCTGGCGCCCCCCGCCTGGACCACGGCCTTGATCTGCAGCGCGCTCTCGGCCGAGCTCACCCCGTCGACGGCGGCGACGCGGCGCTCCAGGCCGGCGTTCACGGTGCCCGTGACGTACACCTGCGCGTCGTCGCGCTGGACGCTGCCGAACTGCTGGGCGAGCAAGACCTTGATGGTGTCCATCATCCCCAGCGACACCATCACCAGCACCAGGGCGAGCACGACGCCGGCCATGGTGGTGATGCTGCGGCCGGGATTGCGTACGGCGCCGCGCAGGACCAGCTTGGCCGGCGCCGGCAGGCGGCCGAGGAAGGGGAGGACGCGCTCCAACGCGCCGACGCCACCGCGCTGGGGGGGTTGCAGCCCGCGCATGGCCTCGGCCGGGGGGACGCGCGCGGCATCGAGGGCAGGGGCCAGGGCGGCGACCGCCACCGCGACCAGCGCCATGACGAGCCCCGCCACGGCCACCAGCGGATGCGGGTGGATGACGGTGACGGGGATGGCCAGCGCACCCGTGTACATGCGCGAGATGACGATCGCCAGGCCCTCGCCCGCCAGCGCTCCGAGCAGACCCCCGGTAGCGGCCGGCACGAGCCCCAGGGCGAGGTGGTGGAGCAGGATGGTTCGCCGCGTCACGCCGTTGGCGCGCAGGCTGCCGATGAGGCTGCGTTGGCTGTGGACCAGCCGGCTGATGATGACGAAGGCGGTGAAGGCCGCGGCGCCCAGGAACAGGATCGGGAACATGAGCGCCATCTCGCCGAAGCCGGCGATGTCTTCGTGGAGTGCGGCGTTGGACGGCTGCTCGGCCCGGGTCGTGATCGAGGTCGCGCCGGCGTCGCGCGCCAGGGTCTCGAGGCGGTCGAGCACCGCCGACCGGTCGGCGCCCGGTGCCACGGTCGCCAGCGCTTCGCGACCCTGGCCGCCGGCCAGGAGCTGCAAGGGCGCCTGCGGCGCGAAGACCACCCCGAAGTCCTGCGGCAGCGTCAGCACGTCCTGGCGGCTGCGGGCCGGCCACAGGTACTCGGGTGAGGACGCCACGCCCAGCACGGGTAGCTCGGTCCAACCGAAGAGCGTGCGGACCTGCAGCGTGTCACCCGGGCCGAGGCCGTAGTAGTCGGCGAGGTGTTGCTCGAGCAGCACGCCGGTGCTGCGCTGCGGGTCCAGGTAGCGGCCGCGCAGCACGATGACCTGATTGATGGCGGGCTGCCGATCCGGCGGCAGGCCGACCAAACGCACGATGAAGCGGTGATCGCCGACGCGGGCGTAGCTCTCGGTGACGGTGCGCGTGGTGACGGTGTCGACGCCCTCGAGCTTGCGGGCTCGATCGACATACGACGAGAGGTCGCCGCCGGAGACGGTCAGGTCCGCGAAGTGCGTGCGCTGGAACAGCGTGTCGTAGGAGACCACCAGGTTGCGATAGGCGTCGAACGAGGCCCCGAACAGGGCCACGCCCAGGAAGGTGGTGACGACGACGGCTGCGAACTGGCCGCGCCGGCGGCCCAGGTCGCGCACCGCCTTGCGGAGCCAGAGGTTCACCAGCTCACCTCGTCGGCCTCGACCGGTGCTTCGACCGGGTCGGATGAGACGAGCTCTCCCGAGCGCATCCGGACCACCCGATCGGCCATGGCTGCGATGGCGCTGTTGTGGGTCACCAGGATGGTCGTGAGGCCCTCCTCGCGGTTGAGCTGCCGGAGCAGGGCGAGCACGCTGCGGCCGGTGTCGAGATCGAGCGCACCCGTCGGCTCGTCGCACAGCAGCAGCCGCGGCCGCTTGCTGAGGGCGCGGGCCACGGCGACGCGCTGCTGCTCGCCGCCCGAGAGCGCCGCCGGGAAGTGGTCGAGGCGGTCTCCCAGGCCGACCTGCTCGAGCATGCTGCGGGCGTTCCCGGCGCCCCCGGTGAGCTCGGCGATGAGCGCCACGTTCTCCAATGCGGTCAGCGTAGGCACCAGGTTGAAGAACTGGAAGACGAAGCCCACGGTGCGTCGCCGGTACTCCGTCAGGCGCCGCTCGTCGTAGCGTCCGATGTCCTCGTCGTCGATGCGGACGCTCCCGTTGGAGGGGCTGTCGATCCCGCCGATGATGTTGAGCAGCGTGGTCTTGCCGGAGCCGCTGGGGCCGAGCACCACCACCAGCTCGCCGGCAGGCAGCGAGAGGTCGATGCCGCGGAGTGCATGGACCGGCACGGCGCCGCCGTAGGTCTTGCCGACGCCGTCCAGAACGACGGTGCCTAGCGGCTTCAGGGGGGTATCGACGCGGCTGTCCGTCATCCGTCCTCCTCCGGGAAGAGCGGGCGCAGGGCGACAGCGGCCGCGCCCAGATCGAGCTGGGGATCGAGCAACACGTGCAGGTACAGGCCGTCGAGGAGGGCGGCCAGCAAAGTCGCGAGGCCGGCCGCGGTGTCGCTCGGCCATCCCTGTTCGGTGGCCTTCGCCTGGACCGCCTGGCGGAAGTCGAGGAGCATGTGGCGACTGGTCTCGCGCAGCGCCGGATCGTGGACAGCCTGCAGCATCATCTCCACCACGATGCGGCTGGAGGTGTGGGAGGGCCCGGCACGACCGAGCCAGGCGATCGACTCCAGGACCGCTTCGCCCAGATCGTCGTGAGTGGCGAGGGCCTCGAGCGGGCCGCCGAGTTCGTTCATGAACGCGTCGGTCGCCGCCTGCAGCAACAGCGCCCTCTTGGTACCGAAGTAGTAGTGGACCAGGGCATTGTTGACGCCCGCCCGTTCGGCCACCTTGCGGGTGGTGACACGCGTCCAGCCGAGATCCGCGATGAGCTCGGCGGTGGCCCGCAGGATGCGCCGACGGGGATCGAGCGCAGCTCCCACCGACGGCGCTGCGGCGGCCTCCGCGTCTCCGGGGAGGCGCCCGTCACTGGTCGTGTCGCTTTCGTCCACACCCCGCCTCTTCCGTCGCTTGCCGCGTGAGCGCCGCGGACTTAAGCAGGCGCCTTAAGCGAGCGCTTAAACGCTCTCAACCTTACGTCCCCAACAGGGTCGCGTCAAGGGTCGCGGGGCCGCTCCGAGAGGGCGGGGCGGGCGTGGATCGTCGGCGCCGGTCCGGTCGCGCGAGCCCGGACCTCGAGACGGAGCGCGCGGGCCGGGGGATCAGGAGACGGCGGATCAGGAGACGGCAGTCGCGGGGCGTCCGGGTGGCGTT